>WTCB01000012.1 GCA_013138765.1 Candidatus Nanohaloarchaea archaeon | reverse complement strand
TAGAAAAGAGAAAAGAAATGCTGTTTGCTTTGTCACTTTAGATTAAACGCTTTCTAATAAGACCGAAGCTGAACATTGACAGAAGTGCAGGAAGTGCTGTTACCGGGAATTCAGGGATTGTGACATCTACACGGCTGACACCAAGATCTATCCGTGATTCACCCATGTATATGCTTCCTACAGAGTCAACTGTTCCTGAATCGCTACCTGACTTGTCGCCCGCTGTTGCAGTAGCTACTATTGTATCACCGGTTCCGCATTGTATTGTGACAAGGTAATATCCGTTCACATCTGTTGTATCTGTCATTGTCTTGCCGCTCTCAACACAAAGAACTTCTACTTCTGCCCCTTCTATGCCGTCGCCGGTCACATCATCGTATATATAGCCGCCTGCAAGAGTAACTTCGTAATATACCCCTGTTGCTTCCGGGAGATCCATTGTATCCAGACCAGAAAGCATACTGGCGCCTGCAGGAGAAGGGTCTGCCAGAGCTGTTGCACTCATTGTGAGAAGTGCTACCATTGCAATAAGAACCATTATTTTTTTCATAACTTTCACCATTAGTAATTATATAGGTCATTAAAGTATAAATAGTTATCTCTTTTTTGGAGAAATCACTATCTGCTGACAAAAATGCTGACAAAAACCCATGTAACTTCCATTAAGATAAAACTAGTGGTTGTCGGTTCACAAGCAGGTGCTGTTTTCTCCGCTCAGGCAGCCTGTTGACCTATAAGAAAAAATTAGAAAAGAGAAAAAAGGGATCTTCAGAAAAGACGCTTTCTAATAAGACCGAAGCTGAACATTGAAAGCAGTGCCGGAAGTGCTGCTACAGGGAATTCCGGGATTGTGACATCAACACGGCTGATACCAAGATCTATCCTTGTCTCGCCCATGTATATGCTTCCCGAATAGGCAACTGTTCCTGAATCACTGCCTGACTTGTCGCCAGCTGTTGCAGTAACTTCTATTGTGTCACCTGTTCCGCATTGTATCGTGACGAGGTAATATCCGTTCACATCAGTTGTATCTGTCATTGTCTTGCCGTTTTCAACACATAGAACTTCTACTTCTGCTCCCTGTATGCCGTCGCCGGTCACATCATCGTATATATAGCCGCCTGCAAGAGTGACTTCGTAATATGTCCCTGCAGTTTCAGGTACATCCAGTAGATTAGAATCGTAAAGAACTTTATGTTCTGAATTATAAAGAACATCAGTACTGCTTAAATCAAAATCTGATGATTCGGAAAATTCACCGGACTCTGCCAGAGCTGTTGCACTCATTGAGAAAAGAGCAACCATTGCAACAATTACTAATAATTTCTTCATATTAACACCTTTTAGTATGTTTATATATGTCATTAATGCATATATACTTATCTATTGTGAACTATATGTTTTAGTAAATATGTTTTGGTGACTTCGGTCTTTTTATCTTTTATAAAACTATTGATATATAATAATATATGCCGGTGCTTTAGCGATGAAGATGAATACGATATCCATGCTGGGACTTATACTGTTATTGGGTGCGTTCTTGTATGCGTTTGAGATATTCTACCACGGTTTTGTGCACGAGGATTTCAACAAGGTGCAGATAATACTGACATTTTTTGTCATGCTTCTTTCTGCCGGGTTTCTATTCGGGTACCAGGTCATTGAAGAGAGGGTGAAGGAGAAGGACATTGTCAAGATGCTGTCTTTTTTCGGCTTTGCGCTTGTGTTTCTTTTCCTCATATTCTATACACGGAACATGAATGCTGTTGTGCCATTGTTCTTTTCTCTTGTGTATTTTGCTTCGGCTGTGTTTCTTGCGCTGAAGAAGTCTGCTGATTTTCCCGATCCTATGATAAGGTTTGCTTTCAGGTTCTTTATCGTTGTCGGGCTTATAATTCTTCCTGTCGCAGCGTATCAGTATATTATGACTGGTGCTATTGATTTCAGGTTTAAGTCTGTATATCTGCCTATGATAAGCGTGATAACTACACTTGTACAGGGCTTTTTGAATACGGTCGGGATACATGTCTATACTATACCTGCCGAGGGCGGATATTCCGTATCTCTTCTTGACGACTCTTACAGCGTGTTTATCGGAGCTTTCTGTTCATGAGTGACTTCAATGGGAGTCTTTATCGCTGCATTTTTCGCCATGGCAATGGATTTAAAGTTAAATGTGAAAAGAAGGTTGCTGCTGTTTGCTGTCGGGGTATTGGGGACATTCCTTGCCAATGTGATGCGTGTTATTCTGTTATTCTTGACAGGCATGTATTTCGGCAGGGATGCTTTGCTTGCGGTGCATACGCATCTTGGGTGGATACTGTTCTTCATCTGGATAAGCATATTCTGGGTGCTTGCGTTTAAGTTTGCTGAGAAAGGAGTTGATACCAATACAAAGAAAGCTAAGGTACAAAGAGGCGGAAAGTCAGGATATAAGTATAAAGCAAAATGAGATTATCGGTAAGGTTTTTATCTCTCTTCTTGCGGTGACACTCTTATCTTATGTTATGGGTATCGATATTCTTTATTCTGTATCAAGGGCTGTTTTAGGCCTTATCTTTGTCTTGTTTATTCCCGGGTATATCGCTACTTATTCGTTTTTTAAGGACGGTGAGGTTGATGCTCTGGAGAGGGTTGCTTTATCTATCGGGTTAAGTATTAGTTTAGTGGTTTTGACTGTGATGTTTTCCAATCTTTATCTTGGGATTCCTATTAATTTTGTTTCAATTGTTGTTGAGATTGCCTTTATCTGCGTGTTTTTCGGTAATGTTACTGCTTTTCAGCGGAGTTCTGTGTGGATGGGGTTGTATGGGCGGTTTGTGTCTAAACTGACTTTTGTTGGCGACCCTAAAAGGAAGAAGAAGCTTTTTATGATATCGGGTATCTCTATTATTGCATTGTTTTTAGCTGTTGACATATTTTATCCTTATATCTTTATAGAACCTGTTAAGGAAGAGCGTGTGCTTTTTTCCCGTATTGCTGAGCCGTACAACTTTTCTGACC
>WTCB01000078.1 GCA_013138765.1 Candidatus Nanohaloarchaea archaeon | reverse complement strand
CATTATTCTTTTTTAGCAGTTTCAGCCTTTTTTTCTTCAGCTTTTGGTTCTTCTTTTTTTTCTTCAACTTTAGGTTCTTCAGCAGTTTCAGCCTTTTTCTCTTCAGCTACCGGTGCTTCAGCTTTTGGTTCTTCTTTCTTTTCTTCTGTTTTTTCTCTTACTGGTTTTTTGAAGACTTTTGCAAGTCCATCACATTCAAGAGCGCTGTATCTCTGATGAATTGCATCAATGATTATGTGTGTGCTGTCGATTTTTAATGTTTTTGCTAGCTCTTTAAGTACGTCTTTTTCGCTAGGTGTTGCTCCTGTCTGCATTATCTTAAATTTGATATCTTTTCTATCAAGCAGTTGGTTTTCATCTGTTTCAATAATCTCAATTTTCATGTCTGTCACCATAATGTTTTCTTTTTTATTATAGAACCTTCAATGCATATTTACCCGGAAGGTCAAACCCTGCTTTCTTTGCGATTTCACATTCAGGATTGAAAATAATA
This sequence comes from Candidatus Nanohaloarchaea archaeon, assembly GCA_013138765.1. Lineage (GTDB taxonomy): Archaea > EX4484-52 > EX4484-52 > EX4484-52 > GLR71 > GLR71. The sequence goes on along the minus strand of WTCB01000078.1, from coordinate 20,863 downwards.
ATTACACTTTTCCAGTTTTTTGTAAGTTCATGGCTTTTGCATACAGGACATTCGTTGCCCTCTACAAGCCTTTTACATATTTTGCATGCGCTTTCCATATCAACACCTTATTTTTTTGTTTTTTCCTGTGCTTTAAGCTTTGCTTCTTTTTCTTCATTGATCCATGCCATTGCACCAAGACCTGGCTGTCTCATTGTAATATTAATTTTATCTACTTCGCCTTTGTTTAGGCTGACTGCGATGATCCGTGACCGTATTTCGTCACCGATTTTAAGTATTCTTTTTGAATCTCTTGCTGCAAGCACTCTTGAATTTTCTTCAAAGCTGACATAATCATTTATGACTTGGGATACATGGCATAGACCATCAATTGGTCCGAATCGTACAAATACGCCAAAGTTTGTAATGTCGACAACATCGCCTTCAATTATTTCATAAAGTTTTGGTACATATACAAGTGCTTCAAAAGTTACGTTATAATAAATACCAGCATCTTCAACTAAAATCTTACCGTTTTCTATGTCTGATACGTCATTTATTGTAAGTATGACGCCTATGTCTTTTATAACTCTGTTTTCAAATCGTTCTGCAAGACTTTTCTTGACTGAATTAGTTATGTCTAGTCCTATGTATTTTGGGGGTACCCGTATTGATTCTTCAAATTTTTGCATCTGGAACATATTATATCAAACCTCAATAATGATTATTTTTTGAAAAAATAGTCGGTCATATTAAAAATTAAAATGTTTGCGTGTATAAAACTCAAGCATTGCCAATAATATAACATAATAAATTAATGCAATATCTTTTTAAAGATTGTGGAGATTATGATTATTCATCAAATAATTCTTGCTGTTCTGGGTACCATGCAGGAGATGTAGGTAAAGCCATAATTAAGTTTTCATCAATAACATGGTATTTTTTTAAAGGTTCAATTAAAAAAAGATCACCTTCATTTAATCCAATCTCTTTTTCATCGATATATATTGTACCTTTGCCACTGATTATATAATATAATTCTTGACAGACTTTATTCATAGTTTTTCCGGATTCAGGAAATCGTCCATCGATTTTTGTCAGAGCAAAATCTAGAGATTCATTTCCAAGTGGGTATTCCCAGACAATACAACCGTCTGCAATCTTTTTTTCAGTTCTTTTTTCTTTTTTGACTAGCATATTTTTCATCTCAAGATAATGCTTTTTCAAGTGGTGGTACAATCTGTTTTTTTCTTGACAGGACACCGGGCAAGTACATTTCGTTGTCTTTTATCTTTTTGTCAAATGTTTTCTCTATCATGTCTGCGCTGTCACTTAATATGTATGTGATGCAACCTTCTTTGATTATGTCTGTCAAAAGGACTATTATTGTGTCAAGATCTGTCTTCTCTTTTATCTGTTTCATAGTCTTTAAGAATTCAGACTTTCGTGGTTCAAGTTCGCTGGCGTCTACAGTCTCGATTTGCGCGATACCTATCTTTTTACCGCCAAGTTCGTATTCTTTGTAATCGGTTGTGATTATCTCTTCTGCTGTCTTTTTTGACCAGCCTGACTTTGCGTTGAACATGTCGATTCCGAATTTGTCTAGATCGTCTACATCTGCTATGGTCTTTAGTTTTTTTGCGATTTGTCTGTCATCTTCTGTTGTGATTGGTGATTTAAAGATCACTGTGTCTGAGATTATTGAACCTAAAAGCAGTCCTGCGATTGTTTTTGGGATGGGTATATTTTTGTCAAAATATTTTTTTGCAATGATTGTGCATGTGCTTCCTGCAGGTTCTGTATAGAATTGTATCGGTTCTGCCTGCTGAAAATTTATGTTGTGGTGGTCAAGCACCTCTATGATTTTACCTTTATCCATGTTTTTCGGTCTCTGTTTTGGTTCGCTGTGGTCTACAAGGATTACTTTTTTGTCTGTTGCGTCATCTAATAAGGCCGGATCTTCTGCATTGAACCTGTCAAGTATGAATCTGGTCTCATCATTTATGTTTCCTGATCTTGCCGGCACGAATTCTTTTGTTTTATCTGCTGTGTTTTTTAGGTCTGCGTAAGAGATTGCTGCACAGATGGAATCAGTATCTGGATTTTTGTGTCCTATAATGTATGTTGTCATCATCAATTCACCTTATGTGTTATTATTTTTTGATGTGATAGCTTTTATGTTTTTTGCTTATCATATAAGAATTTGTAAAAAGAAAAAAATGATGTTTGTCGGAATAGTTATTAAATTATTCCGTAAATACCATCTTGTCAAGGATGTTCCAGTAACTGAATTCTTCGCCTTCAACAATCTTGTCTTTCATGTCGTCTGTTATCTCTATGTCGAAAGTTTCGTAGGTCTCCATGTCCATTACCTGTGCGGTATTGCCTGAGATAGATAATACCTGGCAGGTTCTTTTATCGAGTATCGGGGAGATTAGCCTGTGTCCTGCAGGACTTATATGGACTCTTTTCTTATCATCAAGTATTCCGACTGCTTCGATTCGGCATTTTGCTTCGCCGTGTTTTCCCGGTTTTGAAATCTTGTTATCAGTCACTTTACATACGACATCGTCAAATATGACATAATTTCCTTTTTTTGCGTCTCTTGCATTTATCTGTTTGCTGTCCATAGCCATCTGAATTACACCTTTTTTAAAAAATATTAAGCACGATAATGATGGTTCGCGCTTATAATAATTAATTGTTATATAAAAACACTTATAAAGATTTGTGGGATTGTCTTATCAAGATTGCCGTGTTGCAAATCTTATGTCTTTTTCTTTTATTGTCTTTCTCCCTGCGTGTTCTGCGACCTTGACAGCTTCGGTTCCAATGTCATCTGCAAATTCTTCAATCACTTTACGTAATTCTTTTGCCGCTTCATCTGATACTCGTTTTGCGCCAGCGTCTCTAAGTATTTTTTCAACTGAAGATAATGATAGTTCTGCCATGATAATTCCCTTTACTTTCATGATTTTTGTCTGTGACATTTATATGTCTTTTCGATGAATGTATCTGTTATGGATACTATAAGTGATATAAATGATGATTTTATGGATGAGGGTACTATATATGTTCTTGACAGCACGGTGTTTTTAGAGAAGTACAGTGATGGATTTTCTGACAAGGCATGCGTGACTGTCTATGAGGTTTCGGAAGAGATAAAAGATCCGTATGCAAAGATACAGTTTGATATGCTTGTCCAGTCTGGACTTTCTATATTGTCGCCGAAAGATGAATTTGTCAAAGTTGTCACTGATAAGCTTAATGAGAGTGGGGATAAGCTGTCTGGAACGGATATAAGTGTGATTGCACTTGCTCTTGAGTTTTCTAAGAAAGGAAAAAAAGTCTTGATTGTTACAGATGATTATGGCATCCAGAACACTTCAAAGTCGCTTGGGCTGAAATTTATGGCAATGTCACAGAAAGGAATAAGCAGGATCTTAAAGTGGCGCAGGAAATGTACGGCCTGTGGCGCAGACACCGATAAAGAGATATGCGATATCTGCGGTTCAGAGACCAAGTTTGTTTCAAGTCCGAGAAAAAAGCGTTAAAAAGAGTAAAATGTTTTGAAATTAATTGTTTTTCTATATTTTGGTCTTATCGAAACACTTAAAAAGATTTTGTATTAAATAAGATTTAACTTCTTCTCGGGGTGTAGTTCTTATGGATATAGTCAAGACAGGTACAACAACTTTAGGTATGGTTTGCAATGATGCAACTATTATGGCTGCTGATCAGCGTTCATCAATGGGCTATCTTATTTCAAGTGAAACAATGACAAAAGTGTTACAAATATCAGATAAAATGGTTATGACGATTGCAGGAACTGCCGGTGATGGACAGGCATTGGCAAAACTTATGACTGCAGAACTTAAGATCTACAGCCTTCAGGAAGGAGAAGTTACAGTCAATATGGCTGCATCTCTTTTAGCAACAGTCTTACGGTCATCTTTTAAATCATACAGGCCTGACATGGTTCAGATACTTTTAGGCGGTTATGATGAAACAGGTCCTCATGTATATTCAATTGACCTTGCCGGAGCGGTTGAGGATGCAAAAACATTCGCATTCACAGGTTCCGGGTCACCTATGGCATTAGGTGTTCTTGAGGATAGTTATGTTGAAGGCATGTCTGTCGATGATGGGCTTAAACTTATACACAATGCACTTATGGTCGCAAAGAAAAGAGATTTGGCTACGGGTGGTCATTCTGTTGATGTTGCAGTCATCACAAAAGAAGGGATCCGATGGGTTCCTGAAGATGAAATATTAAAATTGAAAAAATAAGTTTTTATATTTTTTAGGCTTTTAACTTTTAATTTTTTTACTTTAATATTGTTATTTTATCATTAAATTTTTTATTTATATTTTTGGATATTATTATCCGATTTTAATATTTTGATCTCTGGTGAGGCATATGAATCTTAATGAAATAAAGAGCAAGCTTCCGGCAGGCTCTATGATCACAAAAACGCTTTTTGAAGGCTCAGACATCGTGCTATATACAAAAAATAAAAATTTCTTTGTTGAAAGCAGCCAGGATGTAAGGGATCTGGTTCAGCTTTTAAGAAAAAGGATTGATATAAGACCTGACCCTGCAATATGTGAAAAACAGGATGTTTCCACAGCTAAGATAAGAAAGATTGCTCCTTCTGAAGCAGAAGTGGGTGAAATTCTATTTGAACCTGAGTTTAGTCGAGTCATAATCTATGCAAAAAAACCAGGTCTGATAATCGGCAAGCAGGGTGAAACTCTCAAGAAAATCAAAAGAGAGACATGTTGGAGTCCTGTCATCAAGAGGATACCTCTTATACAGTCTAAGATTGTTGATAAGGCGAGAGAGATAATACATAGTGAATCAAAATATAGGCAACGTTTCCTTAACCGGATCGGTGAACAGATACGGATGGATAAAGGTTCAAAAGAAGGTTGGGTCCGTGTTTCATTTTTAGGGTCTGCAAGAGAAGTTGGCAGGTCTGCTATACTTCTTCAGACAAAAAGAAGTCGAGTTCTTCTTGATTGCGGTGTCAATGTGGCTTCTGTAGCAGATAGGCATCCATATCTTGAAGTACCAGAATTTGATATCGAGGATCTTGATGCAGTCATAATAAGCCATGCGCATCTTGACCATTCAGGCTTTCTTCCATATCTTTATGAATATGGTTATGATGGACCTACATATCTTACTGCGCCTACACGAGACATAATGATTCTTCAGCAGTTGGATTATGTGAAAACTATGCAGAATGAGACTGGTAGTGCTCCTTACACAAGTAAAGGCATCAAAAGTGCTGTCAAGCATTCAATAATTATGGATTATGGCCATGTTGCAGACATCACTGCTGATATGCGTCTGACATTCCATAATGCGGGGCATATCTTAGGTTCTGCAATTTCGCATATACATATTGGTGAAGGTCTTCATAATCTGGTATATACTGCGGATTTTAAGTATGGTAAGAGTAGGCTTTTTGATCCGGCAAGCATGAATTTTCAAAGATGTGAATCATTGATAATGGAATCTACTTATGGCGGTATGGTTGATAAGATGCCATCTAAATATGAGTCTGAAAAAAAGTTTGTGTCAATTATAAAAGATACAATCAAACGTGGCGGCAAAGTTGTAATACCATCTTTTGCTGTCGGTCGTGCTCAGGAACTTATGATATTTTTTTCTGAATTAGCAGATAAGAAAGAGATTGATGTGCCTGTATATCTTGATGGCATGATCTGGGATGTTACTGCGATACACACCACTTATCCTGAATTCTTGTCAAGGGATCTACAGAAACAGATTTTTCACTATTCAAACAATCCATTTGTGAATAAGATATTTAAGAGAGTGGCAAGTCCTGCGGAACGTAAGAAAGTCATTGAGGGCGGTCCTGCAGTAATTATCACTACATCAGGTATGGTTACCGGGGGTCCTATTATGGAATATCTTAGATGTCTTGCTGATGATGCTAAAAATACACTTGTCTTTGTCGGATATCAGGCAGAAGGTACTCTTGGGCGCAGTATACAGATGGGCTGGAGAAATCTGCCTATGCCAAACCGGAATGCGAATGATACAAGAAATACAATCCGTATGAATATGCAGGTTGAGACTGCACATGGTTTTGGTGCGCATTCTGATCGCGCACAGCTTACTAATTATATATCCAGGTTGAAATCAAGACCTGAGCGTATAATACTTAATCATGGTGAAGCAAGAAGTATTGTTGACTTTGGCAGGTATCTTCATCGGATATTTAAGGTTGAGACACAGTTCCCGCATAATCTTGATGCATTGAGATTGAAGTGATGTTTTTCTATTTTATTAAATAGAATAGTTTATAAAAAAAGAAAATGAGTAGTATGCCTGTGAATCTATGTAAATATTTGCTGATTTTTGGGAAATTTTTATAATCTATTTTTTCTGTTTTATTTATCATGTTTGTTGTTGTATTATTTGGTCCGTGTTCAATTTTTCTTTCTTCTTTGACTTCAGAATTAAACGAAAATGATAAAGATAAACAAAGTATACTTATTCCAAATAAAAATTTTAATAATTGAATCTCTTGAGATCCAAATGAAGAACTTATTATTATTGATATTGCTGAAATGATTCCTAATTTATCCGGTCTATTGATATTTTTTATTTCTGTTATAAAATTATTCATATTTTATATTATTGTTATGTATATTTAAAAAGAAAAGAATTGATGGTTTTTAGACCATCTTTATGCCTAATGAGTCGCCCAGGTTTCGGTCGTCTTCTCGCATCTCTTGAGGACCTAGTATGTATTGGGATTTTATTCCGGTTATGATTGTTATCACTCGGATTCGTCCTTGCATGTCCGGGTCTATCCTTGCACCCCAGATTGTGGATGCGTCGGTGTCAAGATGTTTTGAGACAAAGTCACCAATCTCGCCGATTTCTGTAAGTTTCATGTCAGGTCCGCCAGCTATGTGGACAAGTGCGCCTGTTGCACCCTGGTAATCAACATCTAAGAGTGGGTTTGACATAGCTTCTTCAACCGCTTCTCTTGCTCTTGCTGCAGTGCTGCTCTCACCAATTCCTATGACTGCAACTCCGCCGTTTTTCATCACTGATTTGACATCTGCAAAGTCAAGGTTTACAATTGATGGTGTTGATATTGTCTCTGTTATACCTTTGATCATAGTGACAATTATTTCATCAGCCACTGCAAATGCCTGCTGTAAAGGCATCTCTCCTGCAACCTCTAAAAGCTTATCATTTTCAATAACAATTACAGTGTCACATTCCTGCCTTAATCTTGCGAGACCTTCTTCAGCTTTAGGTATTCGTCCGCCTTCAATCTTGAAAGGCATTGTGACAACACCTATTACTATTGCATTGTTTTTCTTTGCAATCTTTGAGACTACCGGTGCGCTTCCTGTACCAGTACCTCCTCCCATACCTGAAATTATAAATACAAGATCTGCCGGTTTGATTGCCTTTTCAAGTTCATTCATGGATTCTTCTGCGGCTTCTTTACCTCGTGTTGGGTATCCGCCTGCACCAAGACCTTTTGTTGTGTCTTTTCCAATAAGTATTCTTTTGTCTGCTTTTGATATCAATAAGTGTTGCTTGTCTGTATTTATTACGATTGTGTCTGCCCCATTTATACCCATTTTCTGGAGTCTTGTGACTGCGTTGTTACCCATGCCACCGGCACCTACAACCATAATTTTTGCATCGTCTACATCATCAAACATACCAACCGTCTCTGCGTTCTGTATGACTTGCTGTGGTTGGGGTGTTGTGAATGACTGATCATTCTGTATCTGTTGAGCTATGGGCTGTTGCTGTGGTTGCTGGAATTGCGGTTCTGGTTGTGATGGGTTCTGCTGTGGTTGCTGAAATTGAGGTTGCGGCTGTTCTTGTGGTTCTGGTTGTGATTGGAATGGTTGAGCTTGTTCTTGTTGGGGATATGAATTTTGCGGATTTTGTTGCATTGGATTATCTTCAGGAACATTATTGTTTACCGGAGTATTTTGCGGAGCATTGTCCGCGGTGTTCTCTTCAGAACTTTTCCTTGCTGCAAGCGCACTTTCAATAAATGATCTCATAATGTATTACCTCTTAAGTTTTTTTAACAGTTTTTGTTATTTTTTAGGTAATAATATAACTGTTTTTAGTATATATAAAGATTTCGGTTTTTTGGTGATGGGTTATGTTGTTAAAATCTTTGTCTAAAAATAAATAGAGATATAAACTTCACTACTAACAATTAATAATGTTGGTTAATATGGTTTATGAAATAACACCTACATATGAAATAATACCTGTTTCGGGTAGTAATTATGATATGTTTGATTGTGGTTCTGTTATTAAATTAAATCTAAGATCTGATGCGTTTGGTGATTCTATTTTTGAAATAAGTGATGATGATTCAGATTCTTTTATGAAAGTATATTCTTTATGGGTTGAAGTAAATGCTCTTTATCGTGTTATAGAGTCTATAGAGGATGTTTATGGTAATAATGATCTTATGGTTCTTTCATCCATTGATGATGAAAAATTGTATTGTGATGAAATGTATGATTATTTGGCTGGTGTTTTTGGTGATACTGTTTTAACATCTCGTAAAAATACTAATGGGCGTTATGATACATTATCGTTTGAAGAAAAATTAGGGGAATTACGAGGTACAACGGTTAATAAAAAAGATATGTTAAAAGAGAAGATTTTTGACTCCTATAATTTTGGAGATTTACTTAAAGAAACTGTCCATAAATTAATGAATTTATGTGATGGTGGCGAGAACAATAAAATTAGGTGGTATATTGATATTTGTTTTAATCGTATTGACCATGCAAAAAAGTTTCAGGAGATTATTTATCCAAAATTACAAAAACAAAATTGTGATACTTATGTTTTTTCTAGTAACTAGTCTTAAAATATTAATCTGAAAAAATATAGATATTATTTTTTTATTGTTATCTTTTCTAATTAGTAATATGGTTGATTTTAACTTGGTTTCTCGTTTTGAACCAAAAGGTGATCAGAAGAGAGCGATTGATGCGTTATTTTCAGGGCTTAAAGGTGGGAAAAAGCATCAGACATTGCTTGGTGTGACAGGATCCGGAAAGACATTTACAGTTGCTAATGTAATCTCTCGTCTTAAAAGACCTGTTCTTGTCTTAACGCATAATAAGACTCTTGCTGCACAACTCTACAATGAATTCAAGGAATTTTTCCCGGACAATGCAGTTGAATATTTTGTGAGCTATTATGATTATTATCAGCCGGAAAGCTATCTCCCGCAGACTGATACTTACATTGCAAAAGATGCTTCCATAAATGAAGATATAGACCGTCTTCGGCTTTCTGCGACAAGGTCACTTTTAACTCGTGATGATGTCATAATCGTTGCAAGTGTCTCATGCATATATGGTATCGGTACTCCAAAGGATTACAAGGCCATGTCTCTTGAGATCCGTAAGGGTATGAGCCTTAGTCGTGAAAAGGTAATATCAAGTCTTCTTGATATGCAGTATGAGCGGAATGACACTAATCTTCAAAGAGGTAAGTTTCGGGTTCGTGGGGGTGTTATAGATGTCTATCTTAGCTATGAATCAACAATCATAAGGATCGAACTGTTTGGGGATGTCATTGATTCTTTAAAAGTGCTTCATCCTGTAACATTAAAATTGCGAGAGAATATTTTAAGTACGTTTATATTTCCTGCAAAACATTTTGTTGTGCCTGAAGCGACAACCTTTAAGGCTGTAAAGTCTATACGACTTGAGCTTAAAGAAAGACTTAAGGAACTTGTCAAGAACAATAAGTTGGTTGAAGCGCAAAAGCTTGAGCAAAGGACAGAATATGACCTTGAGATGATAAGTGAGATTGGATACTGCAACGGCATTGAAAATTATTCAAGACATTTTGATGGTCGAAAAGTAGGTGAACCGCCATCAACACTTCTTAATTTTTTTCCTAAAGATTTTCTTATAATTATTGATGAGTCTCATGTTACAATCCCACAACTAAATGGTATGTATGCGGGAGATCATTCACGGAAAGCAAGTCTTATTGATTATGGTTTCAGGTTACCGTCTGCATATGATAACAGACCTCTTAAATTTGATGAGTTTAAAAGGAAGATAAAGAACATAATTTATCTTTCTGCCACACCGCAAGATTATGAAGTAGACATCAGTTGTGGTGTTGTTGAACAGATAATTAGACCTACTGGGCTTTTAGATCCAAAAATTGAAGTCAGGGCTTCAGAAGGTCAGGTTGAAGATCTGATAGTTGAGGTCAAGAAGCAGAATGAGCTTGGTTTCAGGACACTTGTCACAACACTTACTAAAAAACAGGCGGAACAGCTTTCTGAATTTATGGCACTTAAAGGAATAAAAGTCAGGTATATGCATTCTGATATCAAGACACTTGAGAGGACAGAGATAATCCGTGATCTGCGGCTTGGTAAATTTGACTGTCTTATCGGTGTCAATCTATTGAGAGAAGGTCTTGATATTCCTGAGGTGGCTTTGGTTGCTATACTTGATGCTGACAGGGAAGGTTTTTTGAGGCATTCCCGTTCGTTAATCCAGACTATCGGTCGGGCATCAAGAAATAGTTGCGGTAAAGTCATATTGTATGCGGATAAGATCAGTGATTCTATGCGGTATGCGATGGATGAGACTAAAAGACGTAGAAAGATACAGAGGGATTATAATATTTTGCATGGTATTGTTCCGAAGACCATAATTAAAGCTGTCCATGATACACTTCTTCCAAAAGATGAGCTTTCAAATTTAAAAGCAATTAAAAAGATAGATCGTCTTAAAATTTCTGATGATGAAAGAAATGCGCTTATCGTTGAGCTTGAACTTCTGATGAATGAGGCTGCTGAAATGCTTGACTTTGAGAAGGCGGCCATATTAAGGGATAAGATTTCGGAATTGAAGAAGTGATATTTGGTTAATTTAATGAAAGCATTGCTGTTTGATTTAGATTATTTTTTATTTTAATGTTATTTAATGTTTTATTAAAATTATTTGATGTGTGTATCTCTATAAATCTCATTAGTCTGTCTGCATAAATTTGGTTGATTTCATCTTGTAATTCTTGCGGTAATTGATTGTAATTATAGGTACTTAAAAAATCGTTTTCTATACTTTCAAGGATTATATAGTTTTCTTGAGCTGACCATTCAGGGCTTATGTGAATTGGGTATTCTTTTTTTATGTTGATGGTTTTACATATATCTGGTGTCTGACCACAACTTTTTTTGGCATAATATTCGATTATTTCATCTTTCATAAAGTCTGTCTGTGATAAGAAATAGTTTTCTACATATCCGGGATTGTCTGAGTTGATTGATTCTATTTTTCGTATCTTTTTAATTATTGAAAAAGGGTTCATAGAGTTATAATTTGTCACTAATATTTAATAACCTTTTCATTTGAACATTTCACCAGTCTCATTTGACCAGAAGAGAAGATCAAGGGCGTCCATAGGGATTTTCGTTTCTTTTGAGAATTTTCTGGTCAATGTCTCTATTTCTGTGTATTTTTTAGGGGTTATTGTAGTTGGTATGGTGTCTATTATGTTGTATATTTTTAGGTTCTTTAGTATGTGTCTGTCAAGTATTGCTATGTCATCGCCTTTACCTATGTTTCTTAAAAAATGGCTTGCTTCTTTCATGCCCATGCCTTTGATGTTTTTTATGAGCCAATTTCTTAATTTTGTTGTGTTGTTTTCGAATTTGTCTATTTCAGTCTTTATTGTTATCTCTTTTGTTTTGTTGTCTGTAAAAAAGTCTCGTGCAAGAATAATGTATCTTGCTTTGTTGTTTTTGAATCTAATCTGTTTTATATTGTCTTTTATCTGTTCTTCTGTTGCTCTGAAAAGTAGGTTGTTTTTGTAAATATCTTCAACTGCAATATCGCAGGTCCTTGCTTTTGATTGTGGTGTCAGGAGACAGAAACAGAGTTCTTTGAATATGAAGTTGTCGGATTTATTGTAGATTGATTTGAAATGGTTTAAGCGTTTGTCAATATTGTCTTTTTTTTCTATGTAAGACTGTTTTAATCGATCTACAGAATCAGAATTTTTGTACATATTATTTATTTGTATAATAAAAATAAAAAAGTTAAAAGAGAGGCTTAGACTTAAATGTCTCTTGCTTTTACTGTCTTTCTTCCGTTTGCTTCAGCTCTTTTTGCAGCTTTTGTTATGATGTCTTTAACAGCGTCAGATATTACTTCGTCTGCTTCGCTTGATATGCTGACATCAAGTTCTTTTGCTAGTTCTCTTATTTTGCTTTTTACGATATAACTCATATATTTCACCATTTTATATTTGATCTGTTGGTATTTTAAAAATCAAATATCATTTATGCAACATAAACAGTTATAAAGTTTTGGGTTGCGGTTGGTCGCTTGTTATTGAAAAGTAACTATTGTTTCAATTGTATTTTTAATTCATTTATAAGTTTTTAAGGTTGTATAATATGCTTGTATTGGGGTTAATATGGTTGAATTTAATTATATTTTAGAACTAAATAGTTTTTTTAGTTATAGTAATTATTTTTTGTTCAGAATTCAAAAATTTCAAAATCTTTTGCAGCTTTCACTTTTATTCCAGTCTGTTCTTCAAGCCATCTTGCTTCTTTTTCAGGTCCGATTTTTAGTATTGTCGGGGCAAAATGCTGGAGTATGACCATTTTCGGTCGGATTTTATTAATGAGTTTAAGTGTGCCGTAGGTGTCCATGTGATATTTTATTTTATTGTCAGCATCTGTTCTTTCTCGTGGAAATATGTTGTTTACAATTAGGAGGTCTGAATTTTTATGATGCTCTTCCAATCCTTTAAAATAACAGCTGTCACCTATGTATGATATTGTTTTTTCTCCTTTAATTGTGAAACCTATACCTTTAGGGTCGCTGTGCTGGGTCTTTGTTGCGGTTATGTGTACAGGGCCTATATTTATCGAATCATTAACATCCATTGTGATTATCTTGTTGACATGATCCTTATGGTAATCTAGTACTATTTTTTCAATATCTTCAAATCCGTCTATTGCGCTTATGCTTCCTATCAGTGTGCCTTTTATGTTCTTTCCGCCCTCGCTCCAGGCATCAATCATTGTGTTTGCGTCATTTGCATGATCCTGGTGTACATGCGATAAAAGTATGGCGTCAAGGTATTCTATAGGGATGTTGTTTTTTCTTGAATGGACTAGTGCTCCCGGACCCGGGTCTAGGTATAGTCTTTTGCCTGAGATCTCTATGTAGATGCCGCCGGTCGCGCGCAATTGTCTTGATACGCAGGTTCTGCCACCGCCTGTTCCTAGAAATTGTATTTTTATTTTATCACCTGTTAATGTTTTTCTGCTTTTTTTATCTTTATTAAGAGTTCTGCTGCTGCTGCTGGAATATCTACAATGTCATCTTTTTTGAACGGACCGTAGCTTTCGCCATTGTCGGCCATAAATTGTGGGATATTGTCTAGTATTGTGATCTTTATTGTCATGTTTTCTTTTTTTGGTTCTTCTACTTTTTCTGGTCTATCGGCTGTTGTTTGTTCTTCTTTTATTTTTGTTTCATTATCATCTTTTTTTTCATCATCATAAAGCACAAGACCTAATGTGCTTCTGTATTTTTTAACTCCTGTTGTTATCCTTTCAAAAAGTTCTTTCTCTTCGGGGAGTATGTTTTTTGGCAGGAGATTTTCTCGTGCGTTTAGCATTGCAAGGTTTATCACTTTTCGTTCTCGTCGGTTGAGTATGTCTTTTATGATTATCTTTGTATGATCAAGGTCTCTTTTTGATGTAAAATCTGAGTTATCTTCAAGGTTAAGGTTTATTTTTTGTTCTATGTATTTTGCGACCTGACCATAGAAATCTGTGTCGAGTTTTTCAAGTTCTTTTGTTGCTCTTTCTTTTTTTTGCAGTTCTCTTAAGAATCGAAATGTTAGGATGTTTACCATGTATCTGATTTTGATGTCTATAATTAATAAATGTGATGTTTGGCAAATAAAGACAAAACAACCGAAATTAATATATAGTGGATATATGTAAATTTTATAGTATATATTGGTCTGTATTTATTTTTGGTGGTAAAATTATGGAAAATGAAATTCTTTATATGGAAGAATTAGAAGCAAATTTAGGAAAATTAGGTAATTATGATCTATCTCAGATATCAGAAGCAGTCGTAGGCAAATTAGACTCTGGTGATGATTTATATAAGCATTGTAAAGTTGAAGAGTTCGGTGATCGTATTTTTGTGACACTTCAAAATGGTGTTCCTTCTGTAATTACTTTAACAGTTGATGATGATTCAAAAATTAAAGTATTATATCGAGAAAAAGCAAAAAGTCCATTTCCAACGCCGTCACGTAATGTGTATCAATCAGTAAGTGCAGATGGATTTTATGGTAAATATTTTGATGGTAAACTTATTAATCTTCACGAAGTTGTCAGTGGTATATTGGGGATTGTTTCTCAATATGATAATAATGATCTTAATTAGTTTAATCAAAAATCTTTGTTCTTATCTCTTTTATCTTTTTGTCATCAATCCCGATCAATGGTCTTAGTATTGGGAGTTCTATGTCTTTTTCAAGGTCTGTCATGGTTTTTAGGTTTTCGCCATTTACGAATGCTTTTGCTTCGTGTTTTTCTATTGCGGTCTTAAGCGCATCAGTCCAGTCTTTTTTGAACTCTATTATTTCAAGATGCGGTGTGGATCGGAGAAGTTTTTCTGCTAGTTTTTTGTTGTCTGTGATTGCAATTACATCGCATCCCCGTTTCATTATTAAGTATGCAGCTATTATGTCGTCTTCAGTTTCTATCAGTGCGGCAACTGTTCCTTCAACTCCTACGGGAAGTCCGCCTGCGCACTGGTATGTGTCTGTGAATATGTAAGCTGAACTGTTTCTCACTTCAACATTTAATGGTATTTCTGGTCTTGAAAGGTCTACGGGATTATCATATATTGAGCCTACAGCAAAACCCCATCTGGATTCCATCTCTTTGCTTGTTATGTCGTGTGTGCCGACTCGTTTTACTTTGACTGCCCATGTCTTTTTGTTG
Organism: Candidatus Nanohaloarchaea archaeon; assembly: GCA_013138765.1. Classification (GTDB taxonomy): domain Archaea; phylum EX4484-52; class EX4484-52; order EX4484-52; family GLR71; genus GLR71. The sequence continues at coordinate 5,822 of WTCB01000078.1, read as the reverse complement.
CCTTTAAGTTTTATCTCTGCAAGTCTTAGGAGCTCTTTTTCTATAGTGTCAAGATCCATATCAATCTTTAGTACGGGTGATATCGAAATTAATCCAGGTACCCGTTTAAGGATCTCTATCACTTTTTCGGGGTCTTCTGTATCTACGAATGCGCGGTTTCTTTTTCGCATTATCTTGAAGTCTACCTGTTCTCTTGTAAGGGTCTTGTGCATGTTTGAGATCAGCTTTGAATAGAATTTGTCCATTACGGGTTTTGACTTTAGCCAGAGCTCGCCGTAACGGCATAGGATGAGTTGTGCCATGGTTATTTTTTCTGAAGATAGAAATATAAAAAGATTGTAGGTATCTTTTATTTTCATAACACATTTAAAACTTCTTAAACAATCGATTTGATATGGAGACTCTTTTTCCTTTTGATAAGATACGGCCTGGTCAAGGTCAGTTTATGGATGATATATATAGATGCCTCTCTACGAAAAAAAATTATGTGGTCCATGCGCCGACAGGTATCGGTAAGACTGTGTCTGCGCTTGCGCCTGCGGTCAGGTATGCGCTTGAGAACAATAAGACAGTTGTGTTTCTTACTCCGCGACATATGCAGCACAAGATTGTTGTCGATACATTGAGGGCTATCAAGTGCAAGAATCCAGACATCGATCTTTCTGTTGCAAACATTGTGGGCAAACGTTGGCTTTGCATGCTTCCCGATGCAAAAAGACTCAATTCTGAGAATCTCTCTGAGATGTGCAAGAAACTTAAAGGGGCAGATAAATGTCCGCATTACAAGAAGATATTTAAAAAGTCCGGGGACCTTTCACCTGCGGCGGTGTCTGTCATAAATGCATTAAAAGAAAATATTATGACTTCTGAAGATGCAAAGGATCTCTGTAATGCAAATGGGATGTGCTCTTATGAAATACTTATGCAGTACCTGAAAGAGTCAAATGTCATAATTGCTGATTATTATCACATGCTTCACCCGTTTGTCCAGAAGATGTTCCTGTCAAAGCTTGAGAAGGACATGGGTGATATAATACTTGTCATTGATGAAGCGCATAATGTGCCCGGGCGTGCGCGAGAGCTGATGTCATCACATCTTACTTCTGAAGTTTTGGATAAGGCGATAAAGGAATCTGATAAGTTTGGTTTCAATGATATCTCTAAACAATTGCGCAAGCTTAAGAATGATGTTGGGGAATATTGCATCAAGCACACGGGCAAAGAGGATGAGAAACTTGCAAAAAAAGATTTTCTTGTCAATATCGTGAAAAAGCTTTATGATGATTTTAATCAATTTGTAAATGAGCTTGTGATTGCAGGAGACATTGTCACAAATGAAAGGAAAGTATCTTATATCGGTGGTGTCGGCAAGTTTCTTTTAGATTGGTGCGGTCCTGATTTAGGATTTGTGCGGATTGTCAAGACCAATCGAAATATTATGGGTGTCTTAGGATTTGAGGTATGTTATGATTGCCTTGATCCGTCCATGCTCACCAAGAACCTGTTTGATAAGCTTCATTCGACTGTGCTGATGTCCGGGACTCTTACTCCTGTAAACATGTTTATGGATGTTTTGGGTCTTGATAAATTGTTGACTGAGTCGCTTGTTATTGATTCTCCATTCCCGCGCGAGAATCGTCTGATCCTGATAAAAGATGATGTGACAACCAAGTTCACTGAACGAAGTGAGGAGCAGTCGTATAAGATTGCTGGAAACATCGTCAAGACTATCAATAATACTTATGGGAATCTGGGGGTATTTTTTCCGTCGTATAATATGCTCAATACGGTCTATGAGTTGATGTCACAGTTTACAATTGACAAAGAGATACTTTTAGAGGCACGGGGTATGACCAAAGGCGATAAGAAAGCGTTGTTCAAGCGATTTTCGTCATTTGTGGGGACTGATAAGTCTGCAGCACTTTTTGCGGTTGTGGGGGCTAATTTCAGTGAAGGTGTGGATTTTCCCGGAGAGCTCATGAATGCAGTTGTGGTTGTGGGGCTTCCTCTTGAAAGACCGGACATCAAAAATCAGGCATTGATCAATTATTATGAGATGAAATTTCAGAAAGGGTGGGATTATGGGTATACATATCCTGCGATGAATAAGGTTATGCAGACGGCAGGCCGTTGCATAAGGTCTGAGACTGACCGGGGTGTCATCATACTTATGGACAAAAGGTTTCTCTGGAATCCTTACAGGGGACTTTTGCCGCGCGATGCACAGATCTATATCAGCGGTGACCTGTCGGCTGAGCTTTCTGAGTTCTATAGGATCTGATGATTATGCTTCAAAAGATTTTTTCTGATGCGTATAAGGATATATCCGGTTCTGATATTGATGTGTCTGCCAAGTTCTATAAGTATTCGGGCGTCAAGAGTTCGGTCCGTGTCCGTTCAGGGGTTCTTGAGGTCAAGGTGTCTGATGCGTTGTCTGATGCGCCTGAAAAGGTTTTATCCGCTCTTGCTTACATATTGATATCAAGGATAAAGCGTAAGGAATGTCCTCGTGTGCATCAGAAGGTCTATCGATTGTGGATCAATTCCGAGATGATGAATGATCGGCATAAGGAGCTTAAAAAAGTTCGCGGGCGGAAAGCTAGGCATGAACCTGTAGGTGATGCATATGATTTATCTCTGATGTTTCATGAGATCAACAGCAATTATTTTTCAGATGTCTTATCTATGCCTGCGCTCTGTTGGGGACCGCGGTTGACTACCCGTAAATATGGGCATTATGACCCGTCAAAGCATGCAATATTGATCAGCAAGACGCTTGATGATTCTCGTGTGCCGCGGTTTGTTGCTGAATTTGTGCTGTACCATGAGATGCTGCACATTATCCATGATGTCGAGAAGACTGACTATCAGTCGCGTGCGCATCATAAGCGGTTCCGGGATGATGAGAAAAAGTTTGAGAAGTATGCGGATGCTGAAAAATGGTTGCTTAAGCTGTCAACTGTCAATACTTTAAAGAAAAAGGTCAAGAAGATGTCTTTTGGGTTTTTCAGGTGAAAATGTTAAATTCTTTTTAGGTATGAATATATCTCGAAAAGTCCGAAGAGGATGAACATTGCTGTTGCGATGTATCTTATTGTTTTTTTCGGTTGATGTCTGGAATTATATATTTGTGTTAAGTGTTAATTTTTTTAAACAGGTGTTTAATTTTTTTAACAAGTTTTGTATGTTTGATTTAATGTGCAATATATAAGTTGGTTACCATTTATGGTGGTTATTTTGTTTGAGAATTAGATTATTGTAGGTAGTTTACTTTAGTGAAAACTCCACATTCTAAAGCGGTGAGATCACTCCTGCTAATACTGTAATCTTCTTTAATCGTATCTGGACGAACATTAAAATTTGTTGCACTTACGTGATTTGGGAAGAGTAGAATTTGATAATCTATTTCGTGTCCTGGGTAATTAGTACTTCCTATCTTTTTTTGGTCAGAGATTTCTTTTCTTTTGAGAATTGGTAATCTCATGAAACTTTTACTAAGTAAAGGAATATATTTTGAAAGTGGTTTTTTATAGATTGTTGATTCTTGGAATTCAAAATCAATAGGACTAAAAATGTCTACAAGGTTTTCTTCAGCAAACGCATTAAGTTCTTTAGGATTAAATATTGGGTATGTTGGCGCTATTTTTAAAGCAACCAGGGTCTTTAAAGGTTCATGTCCATATAAGGGTTTATTATATGTAATTGTTGAGAGATGAATTATTTTGTTACATCCTTCAATTTCTGATATGATCTCTTTGAAAATATCATCTGAGTTTGGGAAATTATCGTCATAAACCGGAAAGTTATCATCTGAAGGCATGCTTTTATTTTTTTGTTAAAGATTATAAATCTTTTGTTGTTTTTATCATTTAATGTTGTTAAAATATGGTTGTTTTGTGTGGTCTTTTTATTTTCGTTAAATACACCACCTAAAGTGGTCACCAAATTTGATATATGAGGTTTCTATAAATTAGTTATATGAGGATTGATTCAAAAAGTGATGAAGTTAAAGGATTTAAGGAAAGTGAGACTCTTGAATTTAAGACATCAACTTCTGAATTGAAAGAGGGTGTCATCTCAATTGCAGCCATGCTTAATAAACATCATAATGATGAATTGATATTTGGTGTTAAGCCAAATGGTGAAATAATTGGGCAGACAGTCACTGAAAAAACTTTAAGGGATGTCTCAAAGACAATTTCAGATCATGTTGAACCAAAAATATATCCTGAAATAAAAAAAGAAGCAATAGAAAATAAATCATGTATCAGTATATTATTTTCGGGAGATAATAGTCCTTATTTTGCATATGGTCGGGCATATATGCGGGTTGCTGATGAGGATAAACAGGTGTCATCATCAGAGTTGAGAAAATTATTCTTAAAAAGATCTGATGAGTCTTGGGAAAGTAAATTTTCAGATAAAACTATTGAGAGCATCAATGAGGTTGCGTTGATTAATTTTATTCAAAAAGCGAATGAATCAAAAAGGATTAATTTTAAGTTTAGGGGTACAGAAGACACTCTTTACAAATTGTATTTGATTAAAGATAATAAATTGTTAAGGGCTGCTGAAATTCTTTTTTGCGATGATAACTCTTCAGAGGTTCAGGTGGCGGTGTTTGCGGGGATTGATAAGATTACATTTCTTGATATTCGGCAGTTTAAAGGAAACTTATTCTCGATAAAAGAGCAGGCTGAAGCATATATAAAAAATCATATGAATTGGAGAGCTAATCTTACTGGTTCTGGGCGGGAAGAAATTCCAGAAGTGCCTTTAAGGGCGATAGAAGAAGCGATAGTCAATTCTTTATGCCATAGGGATTATTCTGTGCTTAAAGGAAATGAGATTGCATTCTATAAAGATCGGATTGAAATTTTTAATGTCGGACAATTTCCAGAAGAGAAGACGCCAGAAGATTATATTAAAGGAGAAGGTGAGTCAATACTTCGGAATCCGTTAATTGCAAATACATTGTTTTTAAGCAGTGATATTGAGAAATGGGGTTCTGGAATAAAAAGAATATATGAATCGTGTAAACAGGCAGGTGTTAATGTCCGTTTTGAAAAGACAATAACTGGATTTAAGATTGTGTTTTATAGGTTTGAAAAGGATATATCTTCAAATGATGGGGTATCGAAGGTGGTGGATGGTCAATTAAATGGTCAATTAAGTGGTCAATTAAGAGATGTTTATGGTTTAATAATCCAAAAACCAGGAATTATTGCAAAAGAGATCTCAAAGGAACTTGGAAGACCGTATCGGACAGTCATCAAGCAGATTTACAAATTAGAGAATTCTAATATGGTCGAGCGACGTGGCAGCAAGAAAACTGGAGGTTATTATGTGAGAACTAAATTCAAACCAGATGAAACGGAAAAATAGTTTTTAATGTCTGTATCAAAGATGAAGATTTTAATGATATTCTTGATAGTTGGCAATAGCGCATACGTTTATTTTTTAGAGTGAACAGTTCCTTGGTGAGTATGAGCCATCTGATGATGAAATCTTTGTCAACATTACGGCAGGGCGCAAGACCAAAGCGCTTGGTTTACTGTTTGCTGCATATGCGCGTAGTTCTCGTGTTTCAAAGATTGCTTATAATCCTGAGGAGGATAAGAGTTCTGTTGTTTATCTTCCTAAGCTGTCATTTAAGTTTACGGAGAGTCAGAAGAAGGTCTTGGATGTGATTGCGTCTTCAGAGGGTATGTCTTTGGCGCAGATGAGTGATAAGTGTGGGCTTTCCAGGGCCATGTTCTATAGAAATGTTGATGACTTGCGTGACGGTGGGTTTATCGATACAACTGAGGGGTTTAAGTTGA
>WTCB01000071.1 GCA_013138765.1 Candidatus Nanohaloarchaea archaeon | reverse complement strand
AAATATCGTCACGATTTTTTCCAGCACTATAATATACATCAATCGATACAAGATAATAGGACCAGCTTAATTCTGACAACACTGTTGTCAAAATTGGATAAGTATTATAGAATTTAAGAATTCAATACAATGTTCTTTCATGAATATTTAAATCAATAGATAATTTTTTTATAATTTCATTCCCATAGCCAGATCTTTTTTGATTTATTTCTTCTCATACTATCCTTTCTCCAATCTGCCAGTATGTCTGGACTTTTAGATCATCTACAGCTTTGTATGCTCTTGTAAGACCTTGTTTCAGTATGGAACCTATATCAGATAATAAATATCTGTAGCTTGTTGATTGAGGTTTATTAGAGGTTATAGTCTCTTTTTTATCCGTAATCTTTTTTGTCATAATAATACACACAGGAATCTATAGTTGCATAGAATCTGTGTGAGGTTCTTATATCTAATCTTGTGACCACCAAAGGTGGTGAATCTAAGACTAATAAGGACTAAATATTGATGTTATAGTTTTAAGATTTTTAGATAAAAACAGACACAGCATTAAAACACATATATACACAAACTGATAAAATCAATATATGGATCAAGAAATTCTTGACAAGATCAATAATTACATCTTTCCTCTATGCGATAAGTTTAAGACTGTGGTCAAGTCGGTCTATATCGCGGGCTCTGCCGTCAGGAAAAAAGATTATGTCGCAGGGTCTGACATTGACATACTTATGATAATTGATGATACGCGCGATGACTTTGACAGACGTGTCATTGACCTCATCAACATGAACCTGCGCGAGATATCTAAGATGGCCATGGAAAAGGATAAGCTTGACCTTCATATGCAGGCGCCGAAACCGCTTACTGTATTCTGGGACATGGTGCGCTCTGGACAACCATGGATCATCACACAGATGAGAGATGCACTCATCCTTTATGACCCGTCCGGGTATATCAAACCGATCCAATTGCTTCTGAATGAAGGTAAACTTTCTGGCACTCGGGAACGTGCGCAGACATTGATCAATGATGCACCTAAAAAGCTCGGGGAAGCGCGTAAGATATTTTTAGATGATGTGACATCAGATTTGTTGTCTGCCATGGTCGAGTCTGCACAGGCTGTGCTCATGTTTTCGGGTGTTGCACCGCCTGCCGCTAAAAATATAGGCAAGGAACTTACGAAGAAGTTTGTCGATACTAAAATAATACCTGCGCGGATTGTCAAAGATTATGAGATCATGTATGAGACCACACGAAAGATCGATCATGGAGAGATCAGCCATGTTTCTGGGCGCGAGATCGAAAAATATATCGGTGTCGTTTCTGAATTTATTGAAAGCATGGAAAAACTGTTCAATGTGCTTGATTTCATGAACAAGAAAAAAATGGTCAATGCGGCCTATGACAAGACTATAGATGCATGCGGTTCGGCACTCAAGAAGGCTGGCAAGACCAAACCAAAAAATCATTCTGAGATACTCAAACATTTCAAGATACATTTCATTGACACCGGTCTTGTGTCAAAGGACCATCTTGAGATACTTAAAAAAATGCACAGCAACAAGAAAGCGTTTGATTCAGGCAATGTTTCAGACATATCAGAAGATGAGATATATTCAAGCAATGTGTATGCCACAAACCTTCAAAATGCGATAGGAGATGTCAAAATTGGTAACGGAACCAAAAAAAGCAGTCCAAAAAAACAAAAAGGAAAAAAATGAACTTACACAGGTCAGTGCGATAAAAGGATATTGCAGCCATGTCCTTGATAGCTTTAAGCCTGTAATCAAATCTATCTGGCTACTTACATCAAATGATTTTTCTAAGACACGGGACATGACAGCAATTGTGATTTTTGATGACCTCTCTGAAATTGATAAGTTGACTATGAAAAAATTAGACGTGTGTGCGCATGAGGCATCAATCATCGCCAAGAAAAAACATAAGGTAGACATCCATACTTCATATTACAACCTTACTGAATACTGGGACCTCATCAGACATGGGTCGCCTGTGACATTTCAGGAGATCCGTGACGGCATTCCAGTCTATGACCCCTCCGGGTTTTTTGTGCCACTTAAGAAACTATTAAGGGATGGACGCATTCCCGGCACAAAAGAATCTATGCGGTCACTTATCGGGAAGGCACCGTTACGGATCAGGCGGATACGGCATGAATTCATGCTCAATGTTCTTGAAAAAATTTATACTGCAGTTGTTGATGCAGGGCAGGCACCATTGATCATGGCCGGGTTCTCGCCACCCACACAGAAGATGGTCGCAACCAGCCTTAATGAGATCTTTGTCAAGAAGAAAAAACTTGAGCCTGAATATGTGCGTTATGTTGATGAGATTGTCAAGACATGGAAAGATTATGAGCACGGGAAAATCAAAACTATTTCGGGTGATATGCTTGACAAGATGCTTGAACATGCGGGACGGTTCATAAGGCGGATGGAAGACCTGATGGAAGAGATTGAAGCCGAAAAGGTTAATAATAAATGAAGTCAAGTTTTAGAGGTTGAATATTATGGGAATATTATTGTTTATGGGCGCTATGGCTGTTGCATCATCTGTTGTTGTTATGTCATTGGGAACTCTTGATAAAAAAGATGAAAGATTGGAATATAAGGGCACGACTATCTCTGATAAAATGGATTATGGTTCTGCCATAAAATTGCAAGAATTTATACAACAGAACATGGATAATCTTGAGCAAAGAATTAAAGTTCTTAATATGCAGATAAGTCACGGAGCATACCATGTTGAAGTCTATGAAAATAAAAAAGATGTGGAATTATCAATTAAAAAAATATTAAAAGGCTGTGAAAATTCATATCAAAAACTTGTAATACGAGATAAAGTACTTACAAAAATAATTAAAGAAAAAGAAAACACTATGTATCCTACATCAGCAACCTATGTATCTCGGAGCTCCTCTAATTCTGGATTTGGTGCATAAAAAATGAGAAGGTTGGAAGGAAGTGATTACCTTACTTCTACAATATTTAATCCATCTTTGTTGAATTCGAACGGGTGGATGTCACTTGAATGGTTGGTCCTCCGCATCTTCCTTATCGTTATGGTCCGCTTGTAGTCTTCTGAGACGGGTACAAACTCCAGTTTCATGACACCATCAGCCAGATATTCTACAATCTCATTTCGGCTCAGACCTTCACTTGATTCGGGGATCTCGCCGGTTATGATTGTTGTCACGCCTGTCTTTCTCAATTCTTCCAGAAGTGTCATAAGGGATATCTTTGCAAGATACTTGTCTTTTATGAACATCTCAAAGATCGATATTGAATCAAGGACAAGACGTTTTGCGCCGACGGCCTTGACTGCCGCAATTATCTTCTTCGAGATGTCGTAAGTATAGAACTTGCTTATCTTTGCCAGGTCTGAATCACCTAAAACCTTGTCTGGGTATATAGGCTTTATCGACATGAAATTCAATACACCTTTCTGTTCAAATGCTGGAAAATCCCAGCCGAAGACAGACATAAGATCGTTTTTTATCCCGTCTTCCATCTCTTCAGTCGTTATGTATACACCGGGTTCATTTTTCTGTACACCATCATAGATAAAACTTGCAGAGACTGTCGTCTTACATGTCCCTGCCTTGCCTGCAATCAAAACAACTGAGCCGGGCACGAACCCGCCTTCAAGCTTGTCGTCAAAACCTGCGATACCTGTTGATACTCTCTCCATATTTTTACACCTTATTTAATGTTTTGTTATTGTCATATTTATATCTTATCAATCGTCAAATATGTTATTTATCTTTTTCTTTATGTCATCAAAGGATTCTTTTTGATCCTCTTTTGTGTCATTTCCACCGTAAATATTGCGCATCTCAATGCCTAAATTCGTTTCTTTATCTGGTTGTTTATCTTGAGTTTTAATATCTGCAATATCTATGTTGTATGTTGATGTCTGTGGATATATCGGAGTTTTCTCGGCTAAATCTATTGGTGCTGTGGTTTTTGGTGCTTGATTTTTTGATTTATTTTTATTTGTTATAGATATATCAGTTAAGGGATTATATAGACCCTTTAAAGATGGAAGTTTTAGAGAGGTTATTGTTGGTCGTTTTTTAAGCGTTAATCTTATCTTCTGTTTCAGACTGTGTGTCTTTCCTAAATCTTCGGATTTTATGCGATGACCGTGCATCAGTTTTTTAAGGGTGTTCTGCATATGTATGAGCTGGGTCCTTACTTCTGTCAACTGTTCATGTTTTTTAGTTATTATCTTGTTGAATGTCATTTTGTCGATTACCCTTGTGAAATATTCTTTCTCTGTTGATTTCTCTTCAGCCTCAAGGAGAGTCTGTCTTGATTTGAGTCTCTGGACTTTTATCGTCAGGAAGATTAACGGATAAATGAATTCTTTCAGAAGGAACAGCAACATTATTGTTGAGATCAATATTCCTGCGATGTTGTGTTTGTTTTCAAGCAACCATCTTAGTTGTTCTTTTTCTTTGAGCTGATCGTCAAGGATCTTCAATGTGTCGGATAACCGTGTTGTCTGGGATTGCAGAGCTGTGACATTATTTGATTCAATTGCGGTTTTAGCATCCCGTAACAGTTGTTCTGACAATTCTAATTGTTGCATATATGGTTTTGTATCCATACCAATGCGGTTTAAATCAGATATCATATCATTTATCCTTAACAGATCAAATTCTAAATATTCAAGATCATATATCAATTGATTCTTTTCCAGCCATATCTTTAAAGTTTCTTCTTTTACTATTTCACCTTCAGCCATCTTTAATTTTAGCGAATAGGTCTTTGGTGTATCTGATAATGTTGATAATATCTTTATCGTTATTGACTGTTTGTTCTTTGATTTCACGAAATATGTTTTGTTCATCTCAATTGTCAGACCATCTAACTCATAGGATGTGGTTATGTTCAGGTCATAGTCACCCGTGTTGTCTAAAGAGAAGGTCATCTCTCTTACTTCTCCCTGGAACATGTTTAGGTCGCGCATATCGGTATAGAAAAAGAATTCATTCATTTTTTCGTTCCATGCGTAGTCTGTTGGATCTTGAGCAGGTGTGAAACCCGGTGATTGTGGTGATGTACCACCTGTATCACCACCACCTTCGGGAGCATTATATGCCTGTATAGTCATCTGTAAACTTGAAGCTCCTGAATTGTTATAAGTATCATTTGCAAATGCTAAAATATCAAAAGGTCCTTCAAAAGATGGCATCCCACATGCTTCAGTACCTGTATCCACATAATAATCCCAATCCATTTCAACAAATAAGGATAGATTTGATGGTTGTGCACATGTCATCCAGACATCAACACCCCATGATTCTACCTTTTCACCCCTTGCATTCAATACCTGTATCAAGGGACTTGCATAACCATATAAATTTGCTTGAGGCTGTTGAATCAGATAGTTTGAGGTCGGTTGTTTAAAATCAAGAGTGTAAATGTTGCTCACGGTAAAGTTTCCTGAAAAGTTTGCTTTGTTTCCATATTTTGAGACGTTCATGTCAAGAGTGTATAAACCTATTGGGTCTGAAGCGTTGATGTTGTAGGGGTAGTTATCTGTCTGATTGTTCGGGAGTAGGACTGTGTCGTTTTCATCACCTGCCTTTTTCATATTAAGAGTTAGGTTGAAATCAGTTATTGGATTGTTGTTTACTGTTTTGACTACTATCTGCGAAATCATATCTTCGCCGCGATTTAAAAGATTGTTGTTGAGCAATAAGTCTATGGTGTACTGGTCTGTGGTGTTGAAGGTTGTGGTGTTGTCTGAAGCGTTCAACTGATCTGCGGAATCAGTTGCATATATTTTTATTCGATAGAAGTCAGTTTCATTTGTCAAGATTGTTGTGTTTGGAAATAGGAAATAATACTTACCATCAGAATAATTATATTCCATTGTATAATTTTCAGAATAACCAGATAAATTAGGATAAAATACTTGAACCGTTGCTGTCTCAACATAATAATTATCAGTTATATCTGCATTAATTGTAATGTTTTCTTTAAGATTCACTAAATTATATCCGACAGACACATTATTTATCTTTGGGGCTTCTGTATCTGCTGCCGCTGTGACATTTATCGTATTGTTGTTTGCCACTAAAACTGAGCCTAATGAAGCATTACCTTTAACTGTTACATTTGAGACGCCTTCATTAATTGCAGATACATTCCATGAATATACTGAAGAAGTTCCAGATACTAAAATATTATGAGACCTATTGATAACATCTGTCGAAGAGATGTTTATGACTGTAGTATTATATGATGTGAAATTTAATGTAATGTTTCTTACATCACCACTATATGCTGTGATTTCAATTGATTGTTTTCCATAAGTACCACCTTGTATTGTTTTTAATCCGTCTGAGACTACAATATCTAAATGACCATAATTGACAAAGAATGATTCGGTTGTGTTTGTGATATTTTGGTCGTATTGGTCTCTCATTGTAAAGTTAAGGTCGTAGTTTCCAGACATGTGTGTTTGGGTATAATAAGCCCAATATACGTAATTATTATTTAATATATTAGACATACCTGAATTAAAAATGAAATCTGTTATTGTTTCTGATGTTTCTCTGTACTGTTGTTTTATATTTGCTGAAAACATACCGTTTGGACCTTGTAGAGATGGACCGAAACCAGTTACATTTATGTAAAGTATTTCTGGAAAACCATAATCTCTTGTATATGATACAGGATATACAAACAAAGGAACTATTGTTGTGTTTATCTTGGTTGTTGTCTGAATCCCGTTGGTAGGGGTTATATCTATTGTCAGGTTTGTGTCGCCCAACTCTTTTGTCTCAAGATTCCAGTTCATTATCTGTGTTGTTCCTATTTCCAGATTTGATGTGTCTGAGGATGTCATGCCTGATATGTTTGATATTTTTGAGTCTGCGATTGATAAAGTATAATCAGTAGGACCCCAGATGTCACCATCTATTGTTTCTGTAAATGAACGTAACTCAAATGTCTGGTCATTTAAAAGACCATCTTTTGGATCAAGAATGTTGTAGACCTTGAAGTTGTCAAAGATTTGTGTGCCCTGCACCGGAGATGATGAATATAGACCCGTTTTTCCCGAAAGGATTAGATTGGGATCATATTCTCTGATTATAACTTGTCCATCCACAAGACAAATTAATTCATTACCTATTGCATAAACTGCAAATTTATGAATCCCTCCGAGATCAATATCTACATACTTTAAAATCTCAAAACCATCATCATTATTTAATTTTTTAAGTGAAAAATAATTCTTATTCAAAAAATAACCCAAATAATAAAACTTATAATTCACAGTATCATCATTATATTTGAATGTTATGCCCATCGCGGATTTTATATCGTCTATCTCTACTTCGATATAAGTGTCAGTACTTTCTGGAAGAGCAGTTAAAATATTATAATTAGGATTATCATTATCTGTTTTTTTCATGACCCCTTCACCATAATCATATTCCCACGAAGATCCACTTGAAGTATCTTTTCCATGTTGCCAGAATCCTTGCGGGTTGTCGAATGAGTCATTCACTGCAAGCATCATCGCGAATGTTTCTGTTATGTTAACTTTTCCGAAAGATATGGTGAAGTCTGAGGTGTTGATTGCTGTCTTTGAGTTTAGTATTGTTTCAGCCCCATTGTATGCAAAATATTGGTCTGTAACCGAGATTGTTACATTGTAGAATCCTGATCTTTGTGGTATGTAAGTATTACAAGTGAAGACTGTGTAGTCTTTTCCGCTTAGAGTTTGGTTTATTTCAAAAGATGATGTAGGACATGGTTGGGATTCAAAGACGTCTATATTGCCTGAGGATTCATTTAAAGCGAGATAAGTTAAGTTTGCATAGATTGAATTAATATCTAGTGGATATAAATTAGATGCGTTGTCTGTTATGTTTGCGACAATTGTAATTATCTCGCCTATCTTTGGATTCTCTTCAAGTATTGACGGCGTTACTGTCAGGTTGACGACATTTATCGTTATGTTTATAGTGTCGTTGTAGTCGCCGGTCTGGTCTTTTGCTGTTATTGAGATGTTTGATAATCCTAAGGATTTTGCGTTGATTGTCCAGTCAGGTAAGTCTATGGGTTGTCCAGGATGTAGGATACTAGTGACATCTATTGTTTTGTCTGAGATTACTTCAAGAGAATCTGTTGTGTTTTCTGCGGTTGCTGTGACATTGTAGGCGTCGCCACCATAAAAATTTAAATCATCTGAATTGTTGACCATCAATCCTGAAATTGTGTAGTTCTCGCCGAGATATACAATTCTGTTATCAGTTGATTGTTCTTCTATCTCATCATAGACAGTTAGGTGTGGTGGTTTTATCACTAATGGTGCCTGTGTTGAATAGATGTCTGAATCTATGACCCCTGTCCAGTTTGTGTAGAGTTTTGCTAAAGGATTTATTGGAGTTGCGTTGAAATTGATGTCGATGATACAATTAAATTCGGGATTACTTAAAATATAAGTTATATTTACCACAGGAAGGGATTGATTATTATCTAAGTAATTTATTGTTTCTGTGTTCAAACTCCCAGAAGCACATTCAGCCATAGAATTAGAAATGCTATTATTATCTATAAACAAATAAGGATTATTATTTGTTGAACTTACATTATTTGGTGGGATATATATTGTCACAGGAACATTATTGCCAACATCACTTGTAAAAAAAGTTACAGTAAACCTATCACTTTGGTTAATGTTGATTTCATCTATTGGAGTTGTTGCTGTTGTGACTGTTAAATTTTCTGTAGCTTCAACTGCAGCACTAATTACAGGACTAAATAGAACAAATGACAATGATAATACTATACTTAGCGCAAACAATAATCCAGACCTAGACATCTTAACCTGATATCTATTTGTGCAGAGGTCTCATATATAGATTATCGTGCAATCTCAATAAGAAAATGTCAATGTTGTTGATTCTGTCAGGTTTATCCAGTATCCAGATCCAGGCATGAAATTATCTATTGTTGATGCATCGAGATTAATAGGGTTGTATAAACTCCAACCGGTCTCGGCATCATACTGCCAAATGATTGTGTATTTTCCTGCAATTGATGCCAATGTCGTGTTTATCGGATTCTGGATATCAAGAGGATATGAGATAAAGTTCCAGCCAGGATTTAGGTTGATTGTTACGCTTTCGGGTCTTGTGCCTATAACTGTCAGATTTTCGTTTTCTGAGATGTTTAACCAAAAACTGTCTGCATTAGTTATGTCTGTTAAGTTGTTTAGGTGTGCAACTTTTTGGGAGTCATAATCTGACCAGAGTTCAGTTGATGAATCGTATGTCCATATTGTATAATTTGAAGTAATACCTGACATTATGTCAGCAACTGATGTATTGTCCAATGTATATGGATAAGATATCATGTTCCAGCCCTGTTTCAGTTCTATGTCGTCTCGGTGATATTTGTCTAAAACTTTAATTGTCATCAATGTTGAATCGTTTATGTTTCCATCTGAGACTGTGATGTTTATTGTGTGGTTTCCTGATTGGTTGTAGATTGGTGTCCATTCAAATAAATTGGCTATTGTGTTCCATATCAGATTTGAATTGTTCGTGTAATAGGTCATAGAGTCATTGTCGATATCTGATGCTGTCGGGGTCAATGAAATCTTGTCTCTTTCTGAAGCAGTCATATCTGTTATTGTGTTAATTGTCGGTGCGTCATTTATTGGGTTGATTGTTATTTTGAAACTGTCTATTGCTTCAAATTCGCTGTCATTGGCATGGATTGTTATTGTTTCGTCACCGTTCCAGTTATTTGTCGGAATTAGGGTTACTTGATTTCCGTCGATTGAATATATTGAGATTTTTGTGTTTTGGGATAATGTGTATGTGAATGTAGTGTTATCTACATCTTCGAAATATGCGCTAAAGTTTATTTGTCTTGTTGTGTCCTCATCAAATGATGTGTCTGGGACTTGTGTCTTTAAGGTTACTGGATCATTTACGGGCAGGACTCTTACAGTCAGATTAACTATTGTGTCTTCTATGTTGTCTGTTGCTGTCAAGGTCAGGTTCTCTTCGCCGAACCAGTTTTCAGTTATTGATGAAAAGTTCCAGATGATGTTGTCTGAGTTTATGTTTGCTGAGTCTTGAATTGAAAATGATATAGGTTCACAGTCATATTCGTTAAAATAACTGATTGGATTCCAGGTATCGTTGTATTCATCTTCAAATAAAGTTATTGTTGGAAGTGGACTGTTTAATATTGGT
>WTCB01000041.1 GCA_013138765.1 Candidatus Nanohaloarchaea archaeon | reverse complement strand
TGTTTATAATAGTTGTACTTATTGAATATATATTGTCTTTTTCTTTATAAATCTTTTGTTGAGTATATAAAGGGTATTATAAAACCAGTTGTAATGTCCACAATTGCTTCTTAAAAACCTTTTTATAGCTTGTATTCTCATTATGTTCTGTGATTTGATAATTTATGTGTGGGATTGTTGGTTATAAAGGTAAAAGGGAAGCATACCCTATAATTGTTGATAGTCTTAAGATTCTTGAATATCGTGGTTATGATTCATGGGGTGTTGCAATATCGGGTAATCTTTCAACTTCTGTTATAAAAGAAATTGGTATGATTGGCGATGCTGATTCTTTGGGTGATGCAAGTAAAATCAATCGTGGAACAATGGGCATTGGCCATACTCGTTGGGCGACACATGGTACGGTCACTATAGAAAATTCACATCCGCATCTTTCTTCTGACGGTAAGATTGCAGTGGTCCATAATGGTATCATTGAAAATTATCAAGCGCTTAGGAAAAACCTTAAAAAGAAAGGTTATGTGTTTAAGTCTGAGACCGATAGTGAAGTTATACCGTACCTTATTGAAGATTTTTTGAAGAATAAAAAGGGTATCTCTTTTGAAGATGCGTTTCGTAAGACATTATCTCTTCTTGAAGGTACTTATGCTATAGTTGCAATACATGATGGTTTTGATACGATGATATGTGCGCGCAAGGATTCGCCAATCGTTATCGGGGTTGGTGTGGATGCTGGCGAATATATTATTGCAAGTGATGTGCCTGCTTTTATTGAACATACAAAAAATGTTGTATTTTTAGAAAATCGAGAGATGGCCGTGTTTAATGGTGATATGAAAATTATCTGTTCGGTGACTGGCAAGATTATTACAAAAAAATCACAGGTAATTGACTGGGATATCGAGCAGGCAAAAAAGGGTGAGTTTAAATATTATATGTTAAAAGAGATTTCTGAGCAGAAAGAGACAATAAATAAGGCGATACATCAGGATGATAAAGTAATTCAGGATATCGCTGATGCAATAAATGAATCTTATGGGACTTTTTTTATCGCTTCCGGGTCGTCTTATCATGCTGCCTTATCAGCATCTTATACATTTTCACGGATTGCAAAAAAACATATCAATGTTGTTGATTCTTCGGAGTTTCCAAATTATGAGCATTTTCTGACTCCGCAGACGCTCATGATCACTATATCACAATCAGGGGAGACTGCGGATGTACTTGATGCAGTCAAAGTTGCGAAAAAGAAGGGGGTTAAGATACTGTCTATTGTCAATGTCATGGGTTCATCTCTTATGCGAAATTCTGATCATTCGCTTCTTATGAATGCGGGTCCTGAGATCTGTGTCCTTTCAACTAAGAGCTATACCTCTCAGCTTTCTATCCTTACACTTTTAGCTTATGCTTCTGTGGGAAAGCTTGATGAAGGTAAGGCGCTTCTTAGGTGTGTTGCTAATCATGTGGGTGAACTTACTGATCCAAAGACAATCCTTAGTACTGTTGAAGTTGCGTCATATCTTAAAGATAAGGAGCACCTGTATATAATCGGTCGTGGTCAAAGTTATCCGACTGCTCTTGAAGCTGCACTTAAGATCAAGGAGGTGTCATATATCCATGCTGAAGGATTTGCAGGGGGTACATTGAAGCATGGGCCTATCGCACTTATTGAGAAAGGTACACCGTGCATTGTCTTTGCACCAAATGATGAGACTAAAAAAGAGATTTTGAGCAATGCGATGGAGATTAAGTCTCGTGGTGCTCATATAATTGGTGTATCTGATAAAGATAATGAAATATTTGATGATTTCATTAAGGTGCCAGATGTAGGTCATGCGTCGCCTATATGTGATATTATACCTATACAGGTACTTTCTTATTATCTTGCGATATTTCGTGGCTGCAATCCTGACAGGCCTCGAAATCTTGCAAAAAGTGTGACTGTTAAATGATATTTTGAAAACTATTTATGTAACTATTGAATAAATTATTATTAGTATATATTTTTTGGTGAAATTGTGGATATTATGGATATGTCGATATTTCGGGCCTATGATGTCCGTGGTGTGTATGGTCAAAGCTTGACTGAAGAAATTATGGAAAAAATTGGTCTTGCGCTTGCTACGCTTATGAAATCAAAGAATATGGGTTCTGATATTTTAGTAGGTGCAGATATTAGGTCGTCCAGTCCAGTTCTTCTTGAGGCATTTATCCGTGGTGCTACTCGTGGCGGTCTTGATGTGGTCAATGCGGGCATAACATCATTTGGTGTTGCTCTATTTTCTGGTTGGAAGCTCAAGAAAGATGTCACTGCATTCATTACGGCATCACATAATCCTTCTGAGTGGAATGGTATCAAGTTCTATGATAAGGATTGTGTCGGTTTTTTTGAAGATGTGAACCGTGAGCTTGGTGAGATTGTTGCTCGCGGTGATTTTGTTCAGCCTGATAATGTCGGTTTGGTATCTAGTGTTGACATGTGCGATGATTATGTCAGATATTTATCTGATGCGTTTTCAGTTGCAAAAAATATAGATGTTGTTGTTGATTGCGGTAATGGGAGCACTAGCCTTTCTGCACCACAGACATTTTCGTCTGTTGATAATATTAATCCTACTGTTATTTTTGATAATGTGGATCCTTTATTTTCTAGTCGTGGTCCGGATGTTGAGGCTGAGAACCTTCAAAAACTTAAAGATAAGGTTTTAGAGACTGGGGCTGCGTTTGGTGTAGGTTTTGACGGTGATGGTGATAGGGCAGGAATTGTTGATGATAAAGGTCAGATACTTAATTCAGATCAGATTGCATATGTTGTTGCACAATCTATCTTTTCTGAAAAAAAAGGTACCATGGTTGTTAATGTGGAGTGTTCTATGGCTATTGAGCGGACTCTTGGTGAATATGGAGTTAAAGTGTTAAGAATACCTGTGGGTCATACTTTTATGATGCAAAAGGCACGAGAGACCGGTGCATTGCTTGGTGAAGAGAATGCTTTTCATTTTGTGTTGCCTGAATATTTTCCTTTTGATGATACTATCGTTATCCCTTTGAAGATTGCTGAGATTTTGTCAAAATGTGAAAAGAAATTATCTGAGATTGTTTCTGAATTTCCTATCTATTCAAAAAAAAGAATATCAGTTGATTGTTCTGATGATATTAAATTTGAAATAATTGATAGATTAAAGAAGAGATTTAGTGCGCAGTATGAAAAAGATAAGGTCAATATTCTTGATGGGGTTCGTGTTGATTTTGATGAAGGGTGGATTCTTGTCCGGGCATCAAATACTGCACAAATAATACGGATTACGTCTGAAGCAGTTAATGAAAAAATTAGAGATGAGTTATCTTATAAATATAAGAAAATTGTTGAGGATGAAATTAGTGATATTTAATAATTTATTTTTTGATAAGTGGGGTTTGGTGATTTATTTAATTATTTTATTCTAAAAACATTACATCTTCGACATTATTGTTTTTTTCAATACCTTGTACAATTTTTGCAGTTATTTTTCGGTCTATTTTGTTACCTTTTTCGATTCTGGATAAATATTTTGTGAATGCGTGGACTGCTGATTTTGTACCATTCATCTCAATGCCTGCAAGAACAAGAATCTCTGAGCCATTATCAAAGGGGTTTTTAATTTTTACGATAAATCCTGTTTCAGGTTCTGTGAATTCATCTTTAGAAATTGTTGATATTATTTTTGTGCCACTTTCATTAAGTTTAATAGGTAGGTAATTATTTATTTTTCCTTCTGTTAGGTTGACATAGAACCCCGAGATAATAATTAGGTTACCTTTTAAATCTTCAATCTCTGTGTCCAGATAAGTTAATTTATTTTCATTTGAACCATATTTTCCAAGCATGACTGCGATATCTCCTGCGAGATGACCACATCTTTCGGTTCTATTAAGTTTTCCATGGGGCATTGGTGAACCGACTATTATCTTACAATTTATTTTTCCGTTGTTGACAAACGGTTTTAGTATTTCGGGAGGTGTTATGTAATCTTGGATAGAAAGTTCTTTGTGTTTTGAACCAATGTATTTTGGGATGAATGAGTATGCAGTTTTCTTAAGAGAATATAATTTTGCTGCACCTGGTAATTTTATGTCTTCTGCATTTATGAATCCTTCATTTTTAAGTATGTTAATATGATAATATATTTTTTGTTCGTGCATATCGAGAGCTTCTGCAATTTGCATAGGGTAAAGGTTTCTTTCAGAAAGCATTTCTAATATCTTTGAGCGTATGGGATGTCCAAGCACATTTGCTGCGCTTTGGGCTTTCATTACTTTTGTGGGAGTAATTGTATTGTTTTTGCTGTTCCAAATATAGTACATATATTAAGTATCATTGTGGGGCTTTATAAATTTAATTATAATTACTTAACATTGATTTTTAAATTTGTTCTTAGTTAATTAATATAAAGAGATATATTATGTGTAATTGGTATTAATTGATATAATTTAAATAGTATTTAGAGTGAGTATTTCCTGCTGGTATGTGGGATTTATGTTATATGTTGGATGTACTAATATTAGAGTATACATTTAAAGATTTATTGGGTTATTATAAGTGTAGGTGTTATTAGATGCAGGCAGTACTTTTGGCAGCGGGTGATTGTTCACGATTTAAACCTTTATCTGATGGTATGCATAAATGCATGGTGTCGATTTTCGGGAAAACAATTATTGAAAGGACTGTCGAGAATCTTAAAAATGTAGGTATTATTGATATTATTGTTGTGCAAAGTCCTAGATCAAATATAAAGACTGTGCTTGGTGATGGTTCCTCTTTAGGTGTCAACATTAAGTATGTTGTTCAAAAAGAAGCTAAAGGTATGGGTGATGCAGTCTTACAGGCTGAGAAATATATTGATAGTGCTTTTTTTGTTCTTAATGCGAACAGTTTTGAGGTTTTAGAATTACTTAATCTTATACAACGTAAATTTAAAAAGACAGGTGCTGGAAATGTTTTGTTGGGGAAAAAGACTAACATACCGTGGAATTATGGAATCGTTGTTCTTGATACAAAAGTTAAAGATAAGGTTGTTGATCTTATAGAGAAACCTGCTAAAGGTAAGGAACCATCAGATATACGGCTTGTGGGTATCTATTTTTTATCACATGATTTTTTTGATTATTATAGGCGTGTAAAGGTTCATCAATATGCATTTGAGGATGCTTTGAAGCTTTATATGAGTGAAAATGAAAGTTTAATTGTAATTACAGAGAAAGGTACCTCTACAATGAAATATCCTTGGGATTTATTTAATGTATCAGAAATTATGTTTTCTAATATGAAATCACATATTTCAAAATCTGCAAAGGTTGATAAATCTGTAAAGATTGAAGGACTTGTTCATATCGGTAAAAATACTAAAATCTTTGAGAATGCTGTGATAAAAGGACCTTGTTATATTGGGGATAATTGTGTGGTGGGGAATAATTCTTTAATCCGTAATTCTATGATTGAAGCAAGATCTATTGTTGGTGCTAATTGTGAGGTTGCAAGAACAATAATTATGAAAGGTGCACATATTCATTCTGGTTTTTTTGGTGATACAATAATTGGTGAAAATTGTAGAATTGGTGCGGGTATGATTACGGGTAATGTGCGTATTGATAGGGATGAAATAAAGCCAAAAGTTAAGGGTTATGAAGTATCTACAAATATGAATTCATTTGGTGTCATAATTGGTCATGATACAAGAGTTGGGATACATGTAAGTACGATGCCAGGGGTGATTATCGGTTCGGGGTGTATAGTTGGACCTAATACGGTTGTTATGAAAAATATTGATTCTAATATGGTATGTTATTCTAAGTTTGAAAATATTGTAAAAAAGAGGAAATAAATATGGTGGTTAAAGCTATTGTTTTTGATGCAGACCATACTTTGTATGATATTGATGTAAAAAAAGCGTATGATCTTATGTTTTCTTATATTTCGCATGAGACTGGATTGGATAAGGTTTTGCTTAAAACTGTTTGGCGTAGTCATATATGTAATATTTTAAAATCGGATAAATCTCAGGATATTAATCGAAGAAAAAGAGAGTTTGTTCTTGATATGGTACTTAATCAATTGGATGTGGATAAAAGCCGGATTGATACGTTGGTAAAATTGTCACTTGATATTTTTTGGAAAAGTGTTGTAGATAATCTTATTGAAAAATCTAATACTGTTGAGACAATTAGTATGCTGAAAAAAACAGGTAAATTTGTTTTAATTGTTGCAAGTGATGAGTATCTTCAACCTCTTGAAATGAAACTTAATAAAATTTTTGGAGATTGGAAACAATATTTTGATTATGTTATCAGTTCGGATATTGCTGGTGAACTTAAACCATCTGTAAATTATTATAATCTTGTTGCTCAAAAGTATGGATTGAAATCTAATGATATGGTTTTTGTTGGTGATTCATGGATGCGTGATCTTGAGATTCCATCTAGTTTTGGTGCATGTACAGTCCTTCTCTCTGATAAAAAAGAAGGAAATCCTGCGCATTTTATACAGAATATTTCAGAGCTTGAAAAAATATTGAGTGTGGATTAAATGGTGAAAAATGAAAAAGAACCTGTCGTGTTTACAAGATATGATGTTCGTGGAGAATATCCATCTGAGCTTGATGAAGAGTTTGCTCTTAAATTTGGTAAGGCTATCGGTACTTTTGCAAAAAAGACCATTGTTGTTGGTTTTGATACAAGGCAATGCAGTCGATCTCTGAAAAGTGCGTTAGTTGCAGGTATACTCAGTACGGGTGTTGATGTTATCGATGTGGGTCTTGGGCCTACGGATAAGATTGCGCTTGCAGGCAATCATTATGGTGCGGATTTGTCTGTCATGATAACTGCATCACATCATGATTGGACTAGGAATGGTTTTAAGTTGATGTATCAAAAGGGTAATGGTTTTTCAAATGAGGATATGGCAAAGATAAAGAAACGTTTCATGTCATCAGAATTTAGATCCTGTATGTATAAAAATATTGGTTTATTTACTGATAAATCTTTAGAATTTTCTAATGTTTATATCTCTAAAGCTATCGAAGCTTTCAAAAAATATTCAAATAAAATTGATGCTACTGTTGTTGTTGATTGTTGTAATGGTGGTGCTTCTCTAACAACACCTATTCTTCTTGAAAAGTTAGGTGCAAAAGTGATCCGTGTTAATTGTAAGGAGGTTCCTATATGTTCAGTGCCATCGGAGCCAGATATGGATAATAAGAGACATCTTGTACAGATATTGAAAAAGAATAAGGCGGATCTTATTGTTGGTCATGATCCTGATGCAGATAGAATATTTGCATATGATTCATTAGGGAATTGGATTTCAGGTGATGAGATTTTTTGTATTTTAGCAAAGATAGCTGGTGCAGAAAAGATAGTGGCATCTCTTGATACATCAAAGATGCTTGAAAATTATACTGGTTCTGAAGTGATATTTACTCGGGTGGGGGATATTTTTGTATCTAAGAAAGCGATAGAGATTGGTGCTGATTTTTGTGGTGAACCAAATGGACATTATGCATTTCCTGAATTCTGTTGGTATAACAGTGGGACTTTCTGTGCATTAGTGCTTGCGGCAAAAGCTAAAGAATTGGTTTCTATGAGGGATTCAATACCTAAATATCATATTTTACATGAAAAAATGAAATTTGAGGATATGGGTAGTGTTCAGAATAAAATGGTAAAAATAATTGAGATGGTCAAATCTGATGAAGATAATCTAATAATCTCTGATGAAGATGGAGTCAAATTTGATAAATCTGGTGTTGTCTGTTTTGTGCGTCCTTCTGGAACATCGCCTGTGGTTCGTGTTGTCTGTGAAAGTAAAGATGAGAAAAAGATTAAAAAAGTGTTTGATAATTTGATGTATCGTATTGAGATGATTTAGATTTATTTATGCTTTTTGGAGTCTCTATTAATTGTGTGTGTTTGAATTATTTTTAGACATATATTGGTTGTATTTGGGGTATTTCTGATAGAATTCTATTTTTTATTGTTGTATTTGTGATTTGTGCCATTATGTGGAAATAATCGATTGCATTGACTACAGGTATATATGGTAAATTTTCGTCTATACAGTAATTTTCTGCGGGACTACCAATTTGTGCGAAAAATATTGTGTTTGGTCCAGTTAATACATCACCTTTTTTGTCTCCTATGTTTGTAATTATGAAAGATTGTTCGCCGAATCGTAGTTTTCCAAGTTCATATGCTGCTGTTTCTTTTGTTGGTCTGTAACCGTTATTTTTATGGATTACATCGATACAGTAATCTGAATTTGGTTCAATTTCCCAGCTGTCGGGTATGGCTTCTTTTGAAAATGTTACCATATCATCTATTGTGAAATTAATATTATCATCATTGTCTCTTCTTATTGATATTTTGTTTTCGTTTTCTTCTGCGAGTCTTACTGATTGTAATGTGTATACTTGGCGTAGAACATAATCAATAATTTCTATATTTTCTATGGTGGACTCAAAACAGATTTTATCCTTATTATTATTATATTCGAAGTTATCAGTATTAAAAGGGGATGTTATTATTGATTGATATATATCGTTTGTAGTTATGTCTGTATCTTTTACAAGGAAATGGTTTCTTATATCTCCTCTTTCAATACCATCTCCTTCAAAATAGAAACAGTTTACGTTTTTTGAAGCATTTCCTTGTATGGCTATTTTTAATCCTTTTTCTGCAGCTTTTTTGAATATATCAAGTTCCATATTATAGAATTCAAATGTATCTTTCATTGGATTTATTTCGTATATATGATTCTCGTAGTTTATAATTGAACCAAGTTCACCTATAATGCTTATAGGTAAGTCTCCTAAGTTAGTATCTCTGAAGTTTTCAAGACTTTTTAAATCCCATCCAGAAATTATGGCTTTTTCGATAGATTTATTTCTGTTGAAATCCAGTATGGCTGATTTTATTTGTGACCATGGTTCAAAGGAAGCATCTGTAAGTTTTACGACAGGTCCCTGAACATCAAAACCAATTATCATGGGGGTGGAATATAGGTCTAATCCTTTTTGTTTAGCGATTTTTTCAACGTTTTCAATTTGAGAGATGATATAATAATCAGATCCAAAACCGGTTTCATTTTCCATAAATATCATAACTCTTGTACTTTTTTTATTTTATATGTTGTCTATCTGTTTTTTTATGGCTGGATATTGGGCATCTGCTAAGCCACCATCTACATGGATTACTTCACCAGTTAGGTAGTTAGATGCATCAGATGCAAGAAATATAACAACTGATGATACGTCTTTAGGTTCACCTATATATCCTAATGTCGTTGAGTCTTCTATTCTTTTTTTTGTAATTGAGTCTTCCATTTCGGTTTCTGTCTGTGTTGTGTGTATGTAACCTGGAGCAACTACATTTACACGAATGCCTTTTGGACCGAAGTGTAATGAGGCGGTTTTCATGTATTGGTGTATTGCTGCTTTTGTTGTATCATACATTGACATTCCGTGTTCTGGGCGTGTGGCATTTAAGCTACCAGTTGCTATTATTGATGACCCTTTGTCAAGATATTCAGAGATGGCTCTTATTCCATACATAAGTCCGAATACGTTTAGTTGGAATAATTCTTCGGGAAGTCGGTCTTTGAAACTGTCTGGTTCGCTTGAGACACCTAGTCCTGCTGTATATACAAATGAATGTATTGGGGTTTCTTCATTATCTCCTATCGTTTTAAGGATTGTTTCAAAGTCTTGAACTTCTGTGACATCTGCAAGTTGTGGTTGAAATAGATATCCATATTCAGAATATTTATTGGATAAATTATCAAGTGTGTCTTGGTTATTGTCTATTCCATAAACTTTACAACCCTGTTCTAAAAAATCATTTACTATGGCACCACCTAAGCTGCCTGTTCCGACTACAATAACGGTTTTTCCTTTTAAGCTTTTGTAAATGGCATCCATAATTATAATCTCTTTTATTTTTGGTTTAACACTCTGGAGCTTTGCTTCGATGAGTGGTGGATTTTAGGCAATTTTTTATTTAATGAATATTTTATGTAATGGTACAATTGCACTTGGTATCCTATTTTCAATCAAAGTCTGAGTTATTATTTCAACACTACTATATCCCTTTTCTTCTGCTTGATTAAAAGCATTAATTCCATACTCTGTTAGATAGTTTATACCTTCAAGTGTGTGTTTTTTACCACCAATGTCTATTTCAGAAATACCATATATCCCTAAGTCTTGTGCACCGGTTGCTTGTCCTTTGCCACCAACATTTGTTATTTCCATTTTTGTTTCGTCCCATAAGGATTTACCTATATATATTAGTCCTGGGTCAAATCCAGATGAATATGGTGCTGGTTGGCTTAAAAGTGAGATTTCCGTCTGTTCATTAATTCCACCTCGTGTGGATGTATCAACCAGTTTCCAATTAAGAGGTTGTATGCCTGCAACTTTTGATTCTTCTGTTTTGCTAATTTGTTGTGCTTCGAAAATATTCATTTTAAGATAATTCTTAAGATTATAATTGTGCACAGTTTCAAAATTGTTTTCACCTGAAGCAATAATTGAATCTTTAACTGCATCTGCATAATCAAATACGAAGGGTAGTGTCTGTTTTGAGTTCATTGCTTTTTCAAATTCTTGCAACGTAAGTTCATTTGCACCATAAAACTGTCGAAACATTGATGATGCATTTGAGATACCACCATGATTCATTATATTTGTTCCTTTTAATTTTTCCATTATGTTATCTCTTGAAGATGTTATATCGACATCTTGTATTGTACCATTATAATATTTGATGGCACAATTATCCCATGCAGCTTTTGTGTCAGTTGCTTGAACACGTGGGCTGTTGATTTCTACAACAGGGGTTTCTCCAAAAACACGACTATAAATAGTTTCACTCATATTTTTCACCTTTTTTTATTTTAATTTCATTTATTGTTTCTCTATTTAGTTTTGAATATTATTTTCATTATTTTTTAATACACTACTGAGTTTTTTGGATCCAATCGAATCCATCGATGTTATTAAATATATCTTGTATTGTTTGTGATAACTCTGAAAAGTGTTTATCTTTTTGAGGTATGTGTGCACCAGAAAAATAAGTGACTTTAATTAGTGGTTTTTCTATGCGGTCGTTTTCATCTATCTCGTATGAATACATTTCATTTGCTGTAGATTCATTATACACTTTAGTTACGGTTCCGTCTTCGATAGTTTTACTATACTTTTTATCTCTAAGTGATGGAGGGGTTGTTTCATTTATTTCTTGATGGGTTTAATACCCCGATGCTCTGCATCGGTTTATCACCATCAAGAAAGGTAGGAATTGCCGTCTTGTAAATCCACGAAATACCCCGGAGCTTTGCTCCATGGGATAGTGGATTTTAGGCAATTCTTTTATTGTTTTATTTCTTTATGTGTTATGTTCTTCTATTTGTGAGTTGATATAATTTTTAACATCTGCTATAATTTCTGATTCTGTTTTACTACAAAGTTCTTTTATATAACTTATTTCGTCCCCTATTTGATTTATTTTTGGTATGTATTGTGCCCCCCACCACGCTTCATTGGGCGTATCATATGTTAGACCTGAGTTATATTTACGTTCAAGAGTGTTTTTTATATCTTTAAGTTTATCATATTCGTCTCTTAAATATGATTTAGCTTCATCTAACGTTGTTGGAATTTCTATTTTTTTAATCTCTGTTGTCATAAGGTTTCACTTTTATTTTAGTTTGAATTCATTTGATTGTTTAATCATTGATACTACTTAACGTTGATAGCTTTTTAAAACTTTATTAAAAACGAGTTATTAAAAGGATTTTAATGATTTATAAATTAAGTTATAAATTGAACTTGTTTGATATATTTTTTAGATATTTGTCTATAAAAATAGCTTTTAGCCCGAGTTTCCCACTCAATTTTTAAAAACAGTATCTATCGGAGTAGTGCAGGTATAAAATCTGCTCGTTTTTGGTCGTAATGTATCATTTCAATAATTAATTCCAATCGATTTCAAATATTTTTTATCTATAATTGTTTCGCACTGAAACAACTCAACAATCTTTTTTTGCTGACTTTTAAGTTTAATCAGTTTTAAAGATTCAAATCCTGTATTTTGAATAGTGATCTTGCCGATTATGCCATCCTGTAGTGTGCTATACACTTTCTGCGAACTTTTTATGTCGAGTTCTATCTTTTTCAATTGGTCAGTAATTGTAATATTCAATAGATATGAAAGCACACATATCGTATAATGTGCCTTCACATGATTTTGTGTCCAAACATTGAACGGCTGTATTTTTATGAACGATTTCACATCTTTGAACGCATCTTCTATCTGATTCTTATCTCTGTATGCAGAAATTAATCTTTCTTCGGTAAGAACCTTCATGTCTTTTTCATCGTTAATATTATTTGTAACAAGAACCCACAAACCATATGTTTTTCTTGCCTTTTCAATCGCTTTTTTAGTTTTTTCAGTATCTTTTTTCACTATCTGAAAACTATTGACTTCTTTACCATCTGTCTTTATCGTCAGAGGTTCAAGATCATAATCCACAAATTTCTTAGCCTTTAACACTTTTAATTGCATGTCTATCTTATTTCTTGTTTTAGCTTCATTCCTGCTATTTTTCGCATCAGTCAAAGCTTTATTTTCTTCATCAAGATATGCTTTTGCCCGTACCATAAGTTTATCGTGAGATTCTATTTCATCCACAAACATTTTAGGATTAAATATCATGACATAACGTCTACCCTCAATTATTCCTATGTTTTCAAAATATGTTTTATCATCATATTTTTTAAATCCTATTTTTGTTATGTGTTCAATCATATTTTCTTCGTTGAGTGGCTTGAAACGTTCAATGTTGGCATTTTTTAGATATGGTATCTGATTTTTATCTAATGCAGTTATGTAAACATATTTTTCATTTTCAAGATGTTTAAGATTCTCATCTGAAACCATACCTCTATCAAAAACCAATATTATTTCTTTTTCATTGAATTTGAACTGTGATATCCACTTTGTCGATAAGTCTTTAATTGTATTGACATCTGCTGTGTAATCATCAAGTATATCCCATGCGAATGGATATCCTTTTGAATTTACCAAGAGTGACAGAACAATTCTTTTTTTTTGAAAACCGTTGTTTTTAGTAATTCCAGGTGTCGCCAATTCGCGTTTTTTACCCTCAAAATATGAATCAGTGAGATCGTAAAATACAAATTGCAAGTCCGCATCACGTTCATTTAATATTTTGTATAGATGATTTTCTATATCTATTTTTCTATTCTCAATTTCATCGAGTTCACGGAATATTTTTGATTTGTTTATATGTCGGTTATCTATATCTAAAATGCGATTTAATGCCGTTTTTTTATTCCATTCTATTGCAGAGATATAGCTCCCGGGTGCTAAACAGCGATATATCGTTAATATTTTTGCAATTTCCGATGTCTGCACAATCTTATTTTTGGATTGCATGAATATTTTAGAAAGATCCCATTGGTTCCAGATACTGTTCATAAATGCAATATTTAAATACTGCCAGTAATTCTCAAAGATTATGTCTTCAATTTTTGTTGTTGCTTTGCGTTTTTTCATGACTTCTAAAGCCTGTGTTATTATCTGCAGTTCTTCATCCGTCAATTGTCCATAATAATATATTATTCGATGTCTGTTTTTACCATTCTCTCTGTATGGTTCTACAAGACTATAGTAATTATGGTGATGTTTTTTAAGGTACCAGTTATACTTCAGCATAATATTTAATTGGTCGTAATAGTATATATGCTTTTCGTTTAAAAATAAGATACAATAAATACATCAGTGTAATCTCAACCACATTAATTATTGGTCGTAACAGATATTTTTAAATTTTCAAAATCATAGATATAATCAAATAAAAAGAATAACAGTAGAGGGTATTAATTTTTAGAGGTGTTAAAAAATAGTGATTTTGGTGAGAAAGTTAGGTTAAAAATCATTTATTAAAATAGTTTTAATGATTTATAAAATAAATTATAAATTAAATGTTTTTTTAGATTTTTGATTTGTTTTTTAATTTTTTCTGTATACTCACATAATCATAAAGTTTATAAAACTTGGTTGCGCATGAATCAATACTTCTTACAAGATTATATTATACAGTTTCTTAAAAAACAGGGAGAATGAAAAATATGAATGGACAGATTGGTGGACAACCTATAATTGTTGTGCCTGAAGGCACTTTTAGAGAGAGCGGAAGGAATGCGCAGATGGCAAACATTGCGGCTGCAAAAATTGTGGCTGATGCAGTCAGGACGACACTTGGACCTAAAGGTATGGATAAGATGCTTACGGATTCTTTAGGTGAGGTCGTGATCACAAATGATGGTGTGACTATACTTGAAGAGATGGAGATAACACATCCGGCTGCAAAGATGGTTGTTGAAGTTGCAAAGGCACAAGATGCAGAAGTAGGAGATGGTACAACTACTGCTGCAGTTCTTACTGGTGAACTCCTCAAACAGTCAGAAACACTTCTTGAACAAAAGATTCATCCTACAAGTATTGCTCAGGGTTACAGGCTTGCAAAAGAGAAAAGTCTTGAAATTTTGGATAAGATTGCAATTGCTGTTGATATTAAGGATAAGGATTTTCTTACAAAGATTGCACTTACTTCAATGACTGGTAAATCCAGTGAATCTGCAAAAGAGTTTTTAGCAAAAATTGCAGTTGAATCTATAATTCAGGTGGCTGTTGAAGATGAAGGTAAAACAGTCATTGATCTTGATCAGATAAAGCTTGAGAAAAAAGCTGGCGGGTCTACAGATGATACAACACTTATCAGCGGTCTTATAATTGATAAGGAAGTGGTTCATTCAGGTATGCCAAAAAAGATTGAAAATGCTAAGATTGCTCTTATCAATAGTGCTATTGAAGTAAAAGAGCTGGAAAGTGATGCGCAGATAAGGATTACTGACCCTTCTCAGATGAATGCGTTTTTAGAACAGGAAGAAAAGATGCTTAAAAAGATGGTTGAAAAGATAATTGCATCAAAGACAAATGTTGTATTCTGTCAAAAAGGTGTTGATGACATGGCACAGTATTATCTTGCTAAAGCGGGCATAATGGTCTTAAGACGAGTCAAGAAATCTGATATGGATGCCTTATCAAAAGCTACAGGTGGAAGCATAATATCTAATCTTGATGAAATTAATGCGGATGATCTTGGTTCTGCAGGTATTGTTGAAGAGAAGAAAATATCCGGAAGTGAGATGATATTTGTACGAAAATGTAAGGATCCTAAATCAGTCTCAATACTTGTCCGTGGCGGAACTGATCATGTGGTTGATGAAATTGAAAGAGCTATGAAAGATGCTCTTGGCGGTGTCTCTGCATCTATTGAGGTAGGCAAAGTTGTTGCAGGTGGTGGTTCTCCTGAAGCTGAAATTGCAAAAGAGTTAAGAAAGTATAGTGATTCTGTCGGTGGACGTGAACAGCTTGCCATAGTTGCTTTTGCTAATGCTGTTGAGGTAATACCTAAGACTCTTGCTGAGAATGCTGGAATTGACCCGATCAATATACTTGTTGAACTTCGCTCTGCTCATGACAAAGGCAATAAATGGGCAGGTATTGATGTATTTACAAATAATACACAAGATATGCTAAAACAGGGTGTTTTGGAACCTGTCAAGATAAAGACACAGGCAATAAAATCTGCATCTGAAGCTGCTGAAATGATCCTCAGGATTGATGATGTAATCTCTGCATCAAAGCTTGGCGGCGGCGGAATGCCTGAAGGTATGCCTCCAATGGGCGGCGGCGGTATGCCTCCTATGATGTAAGAGGATTTTTCCTTTTCTTTTTTTGTTATTTTTAAATTATTTTTTTGATTTTTGTTTTAGTTTTTTATATTGCATATTTTTTGTTTCTGTTAAATATTGTAGGATAATAACCATAACCTATATATACCACATTTGACTAATAGTTGAAATGTAGAGTGGTTATTGGTGAAAAAATGGTAAGAAAAGATGATTATGAACAAATTTCTGATGATGAGGATTATGAAGTTGTGCCTCTAACACCGCTCCGTAGGCTTGAAAAAAGAATAACCAGTATGGAATCATCTAAATCCTTTACAAATATGGAGAGGATGATGGACAAGATACTTGATATGGTTGAGCTTAATCAGCGGATCGTTGATGAGATGGTAAAGGCAAATACATCGCTTCGCGGTGACCTTGCAACACTTATAGGCAAGATTGATTCGCTTCAGGGAAAACTTACTAGTTTTATTGATATTGTCGAAGAGGCAGGCAAAGAAGATGTTGATGAGTCTGAGGCCGTATCTGCACTTCGTGGCATGGTTGTACCTTTAGTAAAGAGTATAACTGATGCTAATGATAAATTGTTGAAGAGCAATGAATCCATTTCAGAAAATCTTTCAACTATTGATAAAAGGCTTAAACGATCGGGTTCTGCTTCGACTCAAAGTGCACAGGCCGCATCTCCATTCCAGACACAGCAGCAGACTGCACAGCAGAATCCGTATGGTGGTGTGTAATTTATGAAATTAGGACCTGAAATGCTTGAAAATTTTTTGATTGTATGTATAATGCTGATGACAGTGTCTGCTTTTTTGATTTTAGGTGGCGGAATGCTTAATTCAGCGGTCATTGCAGTGAGCATAACCAATATGCTTCTTTTGCTTGTTGTCGGTTCGATGTATTTCAATGCAATGATACTTTTAAGGATCTATAAATTATTGAGTGTAAAAAAATAATGTTTATAAAAACGAGTGATAATTATGTCAAAAAAAATTGTTAACAGAAAGGGAATTACTCCAGTAATTGCAATGGTTCTTCTTCTTATGATGACTGTTGCTGCTGCAGGTCTTGCATATGAGTTCATAATGGATATGACTGATACACAGACTGCTGCTATTGAGGATCAGGTGAGTGCACAATCTGATAAGATGCGGACTGATTTACAGATATTACAGGTTCAGGAGAATCCTATAACTTCAGCAAATCTTGATTTTATAATTAAGAATACTGGTACTCTTGTAGTTGCGGCGATTGATGAAGGTACTACTAATTATAAAGTAGATGGTGCCATTGAAATTACACCTACATTTACAGGTACTTGTACTAGTAATGATGCTCTTGAAATCAGTGAGACCTGTATTTTGACTGTTGCTTCTGAGGATCTTCCAGTTGTAGGCACTACAAAAACATTTGAGTTCATATTAAATAATGGTTATGTTTTAGCATATGGATGTAATGTGGTATCTGGTACAGATACACATTGTTAATCTTTTTTTTATTTTCTTCTTTTTTTAAATAATTTTTCTTTATTTTTTTGTTTTTCCTTAAAACTATATATTCTACGGTAACGAATTATTAATAACTGATTTAAATTAATTTTTATGATTAAATTAATTTAATCTATGGGTATGGTTATTATGACGTCAAATTTTGTTAGGAAAAAAGCGCAGGTACAGATAATCTCTATGATATTGCTTACGGGGATTAGTATTGCTGCAGTATCAGGTGCACTTTGGTGGGGACTTCCTATGCTTGATAAAAGTAAAACAAATTCAGAGGTTACTCAGGCATTCTCTATTATGCAGAATATAAAGACATCAATTGATGAAGTTTCATCATCCGGGGGTTCTCGCGTGATAAATCTTAATCTTGCAGGAGAAATGAGGATTGACGGCGGTACGCTCAATAAAACTGCTGATGGCAGCATTAAAGCCATGGTACCTTCTAATCGAATCAATTCTATAACTTATACAATAATGACAAAAGGGGTTACTTCAGCAGTAGGACAATGGGTTTCTCTTGATGGGTTTAATCCTATATCGCAACCGATGTATACAGGGAATAATACTGATAGTGTGATGCTGCCCGGAAATAATGAATGTAATTTTAGTCTATTGTGTACAATTAATGATGTTGATGTTGATTGTACTGATAATACTATGGATTATACTGGGGCGGTTTCAGGAACTCATTTAGGTACTGATGGTTATAAAGTCGAATATATTGATTGCATTAATGATTTTGTCACAATATCTGGTCCTGAAAAAGTGAATACTGGTTTTTCAGGCGTCAATGAGGCAGGAGTTATCGTTGTTAAGACAATCCCCCATGGTGATGGATACAAGACTATTTTTAAGTTAGTATATCGTGAGCTTGATGATATTAATAATGAAAATGGGAATGGCTATCTTACATTGATTACAAAGAAAGGAAATAATATTATTGGTTCAAGTGATTCACTTACAAAAGTTTCATTGACAATATCTACTCTTGATGATTTTGTTTCTGGGGTAGTTGCCGAAAAGACAGGAGGTCCACTTACAGTGACACCTGTGACAGTATCATTTGGCAGTTAGTGTGAATGTGATGCAATATTTTTCAAGAAAACGTAAAGGACAGAATTTAGTTCTTGAAGAGATATTGTTTATTGCTCTTGCAATTTTGATAATTACAGGAGTTTCATCAACATTTAATAGTATAAATAATCGTGTTTCAGGGGATATTGAAGAGCAGAGTGCTATGCAGATCTCTAATTTTATAATTTCTGCAATAGATAAGCTTGTATATTCAAATGCAACATCAGGCTATGTTGTTCTTGAAATCCCAGAGACTATAAGTCAAGAAAGATACTTAATATCTGGGTTTAATCCACCTCAAAATAAATTTATGATAAAAATGGGTAATAGCAGGAAAATTGTTGATGTCTCTGTTAACGTTCAAGGTATTGTTTCCAGTTCGGGTAAGATATTAAAAGTGGAATATGATGGTGACTCTATATTTTTGAGAGGTGGTGAGTATTAAACGATTCAATCTTCGAAAAGTTACAAAAAAGTTTGCAAAGAGGTATCAAGCATCTATTATTCATAGTGATATAAATAGTGGTCTGATTGAAAATACTGAAAAAATATTGTCTCGTGCTGAAAAACGTAGGGAATTACCTATTACTAATTTTTCTAAAGGGGGCAATTCATCTCCAATTTTCATAATTGAAGAAAATGTTGCACCAATGCAATCGTTTAGGTCTTTTTCAGGTAATCAAGTTCCAAGACCTTATCAGTCTCAACTTCCAGTTTATCCGGATTCTCAAAATGCTGTTTCGGGAATTATTGATAATCAAAATGAAACGGTTTCTAATATACAGTCTTTTTCGTCTGTCATTTCGAATCCTATGGCAAATAAACAGGTATCTGGTAGTAATTATAAGAAAAATGTGAAGAATACGCTTAAAGAAGATATTAAAGGTGTGGATTTGGAAAATCTTGAACTCAAGACTATACGTGTCCGTAAGAATTTGACAACTTCAGATTTTTTTAAGACAAATATAAAATATCCATTAACGCCTCCGGCACCTAAAGATGGTGAAAAAGTATATGCTTGGGCGAACATTGTATGGGATAATAAAAAAAATTGTATAATATATACTGTTGTGGAACCTATTTTATCCTTACAAGATAAAAGTCAGATAGATAAAATTAAGAAAGTGATTGAAGAAGAGATTGATGTTGATTTTAAGTCATTCAGTAAGGATTCATCTACAACATACATAGAATCTATGATGGAAAAGATAATAATACGTTTTAATTTTTCAGTAGATAAAAGTAAACTTGATATATATAAATATTATATAATTCGTGATTTTGTTGGACTTGGAGCTTTGCAGCCAATACTCAATGATTCCCATATAGAAGATATAAGCTGTGATGGTGTTGGCATACCTATGTATGTTTATCATAGGGATCCTAAACTTGGTTCATTGCAGACTAATATTATTTTTAAGACTCATGAGGAATTAGATACCCTTGTTATGAGGATTGCACAGAAATGTGGAAGGTCAATATCTATGGCGGAGCCACTTCTTCAAGGTTCTTTACCTGATGGTTCAAGGGTTCAGGCAACACTCGCTACAGATATTGCATCAAAAGGGTCTAATATAACGATAAGACGTTTCCTTAATGAACCATTGACGCCTGTA
Source organism: Candidatus Nanohaloarchaea archaeon (assembly GCA_013138765.1). Classification (GTDB taxonomy): domain Archaea; phylum EX4484-52; class EX4484-52; order EX4484-52; family GLR71; genus GLR71. The sequence continues at coordinate 16,113 of WTCB01000041.1, read as the reverse complement.
CATCTTCTTAATTTTGGTACAATGGATTCAAGAACTCTTGCATATCTCTGGCTTGCAATTGAGTATGGAAAATCTATATTGATTGTGGGGGCTACGGCATCTGGAAAGACGTCTTTATTGAATGCTGTTTCCATGTTTATAAAACCTTCTGCAAAAGTGGTTTCAATAGAAGATACTCCTGAAATTAAATTATCTCATGAACATTGGGTACCAGAGGTTTCGCGGGTTGGTTTTGGTGAGTCTGATGTTAGTGGGAAACGTCGTGGTGAAGTCAGTATGTTTGATCTTCTTAAAGGTTCACTTAGGCAAAGACCTGATTATATAATTGTGGGTGAAATTCGTGGTATTGAAGCTTCAGTATTTTTTCAGCAGATTGCAACAGGTCACCCTGGACTTTCAACATTCCATGCTGATTCTTTAGAAAAAGTAGTAGATAGGCTTACTACAAGACCTATAAATCTTTCAAAGTCGCTTCTTGAAACATTGGATCTTTTGGTATTTGCAAAAAGATTAAAATTACAGAATGGATATGTACGAAGAGTTACACAGGTTCAAGAGATAATAGGTTATGATTCTGAGAATGATAAAATATTAGCTAATAAAGTATTTGAGTTAGATACATTTAATGATAAATGTTTAGTTGTTTCAGAGAGCCATATTCTTGGTAAGATATCTAATGAGAGCGGGATCAGTATAAATTTATTGAAAGATCAACTTCGTCAAAGGATGAAAATATTGGAGTGGATGTCTGATAAATATATAACTAATTATTTGCGTGTCAATGAAGTGATTAATGCATATTATAATGATAGTAATACTTTGATGGATTTAATCGGTGAGGATTATGACAGCAACATCGATTAAATCATTTAATCAAGAAGAACAATTGAAAGGTAGTTTTAATTATGTTAAGTTTGCTTCGGATTTATTTCGTCCTTATGTACAGCCTTATATGAAATATTTTAGTGATTTTAAGGTCTCTATGAAAAAAGGGGACATAAACATGGCTTTAGATGATTATATTTCTGTGGCAGTCCTTACATCAATAGTTGTTTTTGTTTGTATGGCATTGTCTTTATCGGTCATAATCATTATAATTACTTGTAATATATTTATGTCGCTTTTTTTTTCAATTTTTGGTGCTGTGTTTTTTTCGGGGCTTATTTTTGGTTTTTTTTATATGTATCCAGGTATACGTCGGGATGAAAGAAAAAAAAAGATAGATGGACTTGTTCCGTATGCCACATTGTATCTTACTACACTGTCTGGTGGCGGTACCCCACCAATTGCGATGTTTCGTGCACTTGCAAAATTTAATGAATATGGTGAAATTTCAAAAGAAGCAAATAAAATTGTGGAAGAAGTAGATGTGTTGGGCATTGATATACTTCATGCTTTGAAAAATGCGGCCGAGCGGACACCGTCTCAACAGCTTATGGATCTTTTATGGGGTATGAGGACTGTTGAGTTATCAGGTGGGGATCTTCGTATTTATCTTAGGGAAAAATCAAAGACTGCAATGTCACAATATAAGATGATTCTAAAAATGTTACAACATAAGCTTTCAATGATTGTAGAAATATACCTTACTGTTGTGATGATTGGGTCAATTATGTTTATGGTGCTTACTGCCATAATGGGGTCTATGGGGGGGACAGATATGGCTGGATTTATTGTTGGTTCACAGATGGCTGTTGTGTTTCTTATAATACCTATAGTTTCTGCAGGTGTGATATTATTGATAAAAGGAATAACTCCGGAGACGAATTAAATGGGTTTTGACATAAATACGTTTTTTAGGCATGAAAATGAGAAATTGTTTAAAAAAGGATCTCTTATAACTGGTATTTTATTTATAATCTTTGGTCTTTTTTTAGCTTTTAATCCTATTTTTCAATCATTGGGTATATTTATTTTGTTTTTAGGAGCTATAATTTCGGTTGTGCCTTCATCGCTTTATGCGTATTTTAATTTTTCTAAATATAATCGTATGGAAGAACAGTTTCCTCGTTTTTTGAGAGATTTTGCTGAAGCAAAAAAAAGTGGTATGACATTTCAAGATGCATTACGCAGCCGTATGAATACTGATTATGGTGAACTTAATTCTGAAATTGCAAAATCAGTGCATCAACTTTCTTGGGGTATGCCTTTTGTGCAGGTTATGACGTCTATGGCTGATAGACTTAAGTATAGTAGTATTATGCGGAGGTCATTTACTATAATTCTTGAAGCATTTAATGCAGGGGGTGATGTTACTGAAGTGATGGATGATCTTTCAACTGATATAAAGGCTATAAAAGAACTACATGATGAAAGAAAAGCAGATATGTCTCAGCAGGTTATTATGATGTATTTTATTTCTTTTCTTTTCTTAGTCATAGCTCTTATGATGTATAATATAATGATGCCTTTAGTCTCTTCGGGTCTTATGGATGTTAATCTTTTTGGTGCTTCTGATTCGTCTGCAAGCAGTTCTGAGATAGAATATTGTTCAATGGTACCTTTTGTGTGTTCTATATGTGTTCCTTTTGGTTTTGGGGAAGGGCAGCTTTGTTATTTTGAAGCGTTGTTCTTTTTGATGGCCTTGATTCAGGCAATAACCAGTGGTTTTATGTGTGGTGAAATTAGTGAGGGTTCGGCAGCTGCAGGTGTCAAGCATGCATTATTTTTGTCTGTTGTAGCGTTTGTTGTCTTTATGATTTTTGGGTAAGTTTTATGATTTATAATATGTGGGGTCTTTTGTGTGTTATTGCAGTGTAGACGTAAAGGACAGTTAAATATAGATTATATTTTTGCATTTTTTGTTTTAGCTTTATCTGTTGTGTATGCGGCAAATATTGCTATGGGTTCAATAGGTCCTTTTTATGATACTATTGATAATAATAATCTTCATGCTGAAGCATGGTTTTTTTCAGAAGTGTTTTTAAGGGATATTCAAATCAAGGATTATGTGCTTAATGAATCTTTGATAGATATTTATGCAGGGAACAGGACGAAGCTCCGTGATTCAATCGATGAGAAATATAGATATCGGCAGAAGATAATAATTGAACAGTATCCTATAATATTTACTGAAGATATTTTAGGAAATAATCATTTTGGAACTGCTGTATTTAATAAAGATTATAGTGATGAATTAACTGTAAATTTTACTGTGCAAAATAGTAGTATATCTGGTTATGATGTTGTTGATGTTTGGGCAGATAGTTTTTATAGTGATCGTGTAAAGGATAATATTATTTTAATCAATGGTGTGAATTATACTATATCGATAATTGACTCTGATGGAAATTTTGTGGGTCTTAAAAGAACAGCATTATCTTATGGTTGGGGTAGCATTAATAGAGATATGGTTGCGGTAAATAGATATTCAACACTTGATGGTTTTATGGCAAAGATAAATATTATGTATTTTTGAGGATTTATAGTTATTGGATTTGGATTGATTATGAAACGGTTTTGTTTTAAGCGTAAAGGGTTTATGCATAGTCTTGAAGCGGTTATTGCAATAATGATCCTTCTTAGTTATTCTAGTAATATTATCTCTGTAATATCAGAAAATGATGGTTGGCGTGTGGCACGGTTATCACAGGAATCAAGAGATATTGCGGGTGTCATGAACTATCTTGGTTATACTGAATTAATTTCAGGCAACAGCTTTGATACATTTTCTGAAGTTGCGTCGTATCTTGCAGGGAAAGAAAAAATGGGTGTTGCAATTACTCTTAAACATCTTATTAAACCATTGATTCGTGTTGGTGTCTTGACATCTGATGAAGAAACATACCTTAGATACGGTACAAATATATCGCAAAATATTTTTGGTGAAGATAAACAGGTGATCATCAATGGTAAAAAAACTTTGCTTGAAATAAGGAATACTACATTTGATGCAAATTGGAAAACTTTTGATGTGCTTGTAATTCCTATTGAAGGGACTGATATTGAGATGGTCAGTCATGTCAGTCTGATGAATGATACATATAATATTAAACTTTTGAATTTCCTTCGGCAAGGCAAAGGTGTGATTCAGATTTCAAATTTAAGCAATGAATCATTTGTTGATTTTGATGTGCAAAAAAATATTTTTGGATTATTATGGAATGATACAAGTTTACCTTCTTTAGATTTTAATTCTACATTCTCTGACTTGAATCCATTTGAAGCGGGATACGTATTACATAAATATTTTTATGTAAGTCCGGTTGTATTAAATATTGAAGGTGTTTCTAATTTAAATGTTTCTGAAGAGGGGTGGTGGGATATGACAACTGGTATTGTTGTGGTATATATAGGGGACACTAATCATACAATCGGTTCTGCTAATTGTACTGTTAATGATGGTGGTGTATGTATTGGTGATTCTCGTTCAACATTGAATTTTTCAAGTACCATTAATTCAACAAATGGGATTTATAAATTTAAGTTGATGTCTTTGAAACATGAAGATTATGGGGTTTTGCTTATTAATTCTACTGGTTTAGGATATGATAAGTTATATATTGATGAAAATCAAGATCTTAATTTTACAAATGATGGTTATTTTTCAGGACTTTTTCAGGGTGATATTATTGAACTTGACGGTAATAATTATACAATATCATTAATTGATGTCCGTGGAAATTCAATTGAATTCTATATTGAAGAGTCTCATGTCTTTTTTGATATGAACAAGGATAATAAAGTATATTCAAGTCATGGTTTTGGTGATGAGGGGGTGAACAGATCTCAATATGTTTTGGTCGAATCAGATTTTGAGACTAATTATGGTGGGCAAATGCCGGTTTCAATCGCAAATTATGGTCGTTTTACGGGACGGACTGCATGGATAACAGATAATATTGTATCACTTGATGAATGGCATCTTTTGAGAAATCTTATATTGTGGGTTTCACCAAAAACAATAGTTTTGTCTACTATACAGGACAATGCACGCGATGTTGTATCAAGTGATTTTGTACTTCTTGCAAATAAGGATATGTCTCAACCTTATGTAATGACATGGAAATCGTGGTATTATGATTGATATAAAAAAAAGAGTTTTTAAGAAAACACGCAAAGGTCAGTTTTTTGTAATAAGTATTGTGGTCATTCTTTTTTCACTTACAGTATTAAATGGTACACTTACGCAGAATCGTGATATTGAGCTATCATATATGCAGTATGATAGGACTCTTTTTGTTATCAATCAAATGGAATCAGACATATTTAATATTATTTCTGTTGTGGGTCATAAATCTATAATTGATGATATTGAAGAATATCTTGTTGAGGAGAGATCTGTTCTTGCAAAGGCGGGGTATACACTTGAATTTGAGAAAGGTGTATCTTATATTGGTGATTATCCGAATAATATCTCTATAAATTATACAATTAAATCAAGCACTGTGAATATACGACGTGAAATGAAGACAAATGCATGGTGCGTCAGGTATGATTATAATGATTTTTGTGAGTTTGTTAATCTTGCAACAAATAATTTATTGACTAAAGAGAGTTGCTGTTTGGATTTTAATGTCTGTTGTTGATTCTATAATCTGTGACTTATGTTTTTATATACTATTTTTAATAAATATATATGGTGGGTGTGGTAGTATTATGAAATATGGTTTTATTGTGATTCTCTTTGTTTTAATCTTTATTATGCCTGTATCTTATGCTGTTGGTGATAGAGTGGATGCAGGTGTTCTTCCTGGAGATATATTTTATGCATTTGATCTATTTTTTGAAAGGGTTCATCTATTATTTACATTCAGTTCTATAGATAAGGCTGAAATACTTATATCTTTAGCAAATGAGCGAGAACTTGAATTGAATGCTCTTGATTCAGATGATAAAGTAAGATTCTCTGCGGGACTTATAATAAAACAGAATAACTATATTGAACAGGCTAAAATCAATATAAATAAATCAGATATTGATGATTCTTTAAAGAATAAGTATCTGCAAGAGATTTATGTTGTGGATAGTTCTTTTGGGTCTGGTATTAATGGTTTTTTAGATGATGATGATGTAGGTGATGTTGCAAATAATAGGTCTCAACAGAGTTCTGAACTGATAGAGGCGCCAGAAGTCATCAAAAAACCGATTGTCAAGCTTTCTGAGTTGCAGGAGACTGCATGTAATGCTGCTGAAAGGGGCAATACTTGTGATACGAGACTTTCTGATTTGGGTCTTGTGACAAAAGACGAATGCTGTGTGGCTTTGGGTATGTGCTGTTAATTGATTTAATGAAATATTGAATTTGTGTGGTTATATGAAAATTAGAAATGTGTTTATTATTTCATTGGTCATTTCATTTTTATTAGTCTTGGTGCCGGTTTCTTCTGAATTAAACTGTACGGTATCAAATACTCAAAGTTTGGGTACTTTAGTCTATAAGATGTCAGGACTTTTTAATGCGCATGCAGAACTTTATACTGGATCTAATTATTTGTATAATGTTTCTTGTGAGGATGTGACTGTGACTGGGGTTCCGACAGGTATTAATTTAAATAATAATTGTGATGATATCCATATTCTTAATCTGTCTTCGGCGACGAATGCGCATGTGGAAAAATCAGATCAAGGGAATTATCTAGAAGGGGTCTGTCTTTCATCAGATGATGCCACCATAATATACAGTTATGAAACAATACAAAATTGTTCTGATTCCGGATATCAGGCGTGTCTTGGGACTTTCAGTTCTGATACTAATGCGCATATTGCGGATTGTGTGACTGCGCCTTATAGCAATTATATCTGTGCTAATCTGACTTATGATTTTACTTGTACTAATGGTGTGTCAAGTGATGATGGTGCTTGTAGTGTCGCGTGTGGTGCCGATATGGAATGTGGTGGTCAGGTACCGGGATATAATTCAAATAGTTGTACTGTTGGTGAAACTTATTTTATTGATTTTTGTGATAGTAGCTGTAAATTTGTAGATGACCCTGATAAAGTCTGTAATAGTACTGGTATTGGCTGTGGTGGGGGGAGTTCTGTCTGTGATGGTTATTCTGTCGGTGAATGTCTTTCTGATGGAACTCAATATTGTGATAGTTCATGTGTCAATAAAACGGCTGTGGGGATATGTATAACAAATAAAGCTATGCGAAAGGCACTTGTTCATTATACAACAGATCCATATAATCGAAAACTTGATATCTCTGCAATGAAATGTCTTATAAATTTGTATCTCGGTGCACCTTGTAATGATCCTAAATCACAAGATTATATCGAAATTGCAAATGCACTTTCAGATTCAATTCTGCCCAATTGATTTTTATTTCTTTTTGTATATCTTTTTGTTATGATTCTTAAGATTGCATATAAAGGTAAGGATTTTTGTGGTTCGCAGATACAGGCTAAAGGAAGGACTGTTGAAGGTGAAGTCATATCAGCTCTTGAACGGCTTGATTTGATTGATAAAAAAGCTTCACGGTTCAGGATCCTTAGCAGGACTGATAAAGGTGTTTCTGCTTGCTGTAATCTTGCAAAATTTGAGACTAAAAAAAATGTTGATATTGAACGATTGAATCATGAATTGCCCACAGATATCTTTATTCTTGGTAAAAGTGAGGGTGTGCTAAAATTACCAGTCAAGAAACATTATGTTTATGTTGTCGGTTTTTCAGATGCGAAAAGACTTGATTTAGATAAGCTTAAGCATGTTGCTAAACTTTTTTCTGGAAAGCATGATTTTTCTAATTTTGCAAGGATTGAAAAAGATAAGGAAAAAACATCTGTGAGGGAAATTGAGGTAAATGTTGAAGTTTCGGGAAATTTGATATTGATCCATTTTCATGGCACTGGTTTTCTTTGGCAGATGATACGCAGGATTGTTCGTTGTATGTATGATTTTTCCTATGGAAAAATTGATGAATCTGAAATTTTAGGACTTCTCAGTCTTAAGATATCTAAAAATTATTCCGCAGCAGATGCTTGTAACCTTATTCTTTTCGATATTGACGCGGGACTTAAGTTTGATGAAGATGTTCGTGCAAAGAAAAAAATTGATAAAAAAATGGGCTTGCTGGAAAGAGAGATGTTCTTTTTCAGTCAACTATAAATCTCTCTTTCTCCAGCGTTTTTGCGAGGTATGCTACCTCATTCTGAGCTACTTTTCTGATATCTTGCGATATCTTTTCTTCTGTTTTTTCTATTGTGTCTACGACTTGTTTGGGCAAAGTCGCGAGTGTTTTCTCTCTTTGTTCAAAGTTGTACATAGTGTTTCCTTGTGCTGTGTCGGGGGGGTTCATGGGGTTAGTTGTTTCAATCGGTTTGAAACTATAATTTATGGATTGTTTTCCAGTCTGCCTTGTTATAATAATTCCCGCAATCGTAGCTATCGCTGCGAGAATCAGTAACCACCAGTAATCAAGTATACTTTTTTTGGTTGTTATTTTTATTGTATTATTCGGTTGTGTTATCGTTAGATCTTTGTCTATGTCGGTTACAAATATTTGTGGTTTTGAGAATAGTGATGTGTCTTGCGAACTGATGTATCTCTCTGTTTGGTATTCTGTTCGTAAATATGTATTTGGTTCTATGTTTGGGTATACTATTAAGTATGAATCTGTGTTTTTGTCAAATGATATTTCTGCGAGGTTATCATTAAATTTGATATTGTCTGTTGTCAGGATATTTTTTGGAAGTGCATCATATATTGCAAAATTATTCAATATTTTATTTCCTGTGTAATGTATGTCTAGACTTATAATGCTCATTCCATTTTCGTCAATAATTATATCTCGTTTGATTTCTATATATTTTCCGTATGTTTCTGTATTTTGTGCAATTGTTGCTATCTGATTTTCCGATAATTGACCTAATGATTGTTCTAAGAGATTATAGATATTGATATTATTTTTGATTATCTGTTCAATTTCTTCTTTGTTATCTGTATAAGTATATGTAGTTGGTATGTCTTGTGTTGTATCTGTGTTATTTTCTGTGTTATTATTGGTCTCATTGTCTGATGTTGTGGGAGGTGGCAATATGCTGGATGGTGATGAACTGCTTGGTTTATTATTGTTTGGTGTATAAGTTGGTACCTCAAGTGAAAGTGATGTAATATTGTTGTGGATTTCTCCAATAGTTATGTTGAAGTCTGCTGTTGTTTTTGTGACATAACCTGTTTTTGAGATTTTTATGTGTAACGTTGAGTTGTATATGGATGCATTGACAGGGAGCATTATACGACCTGTTTGGTCTGATGTACCTGTTGTGATCATTGTTGTGGCATTCCAGTAAAGTGTTGCTTGTGCGTTTGATATTGGTGTGCTACCAGCGAGTATATTTATGTTTATGTAAGCCATATAATTTTGTTTTAGATATATGTTCTGTTCTGTGTTGAAATTTGTTGATGTTGTATTAAATGTTGTTATATTATCTGATGTATAGTTGATACTGCTTGTGTTTATTGTGTATATACCGTCATAGATGCTTGTGAATCTTGCAGTACTATCATTTGTGATTTTTGTGTTGGGGTCGCCAGTCTTGTTTGATGTGAGTCCTGTTTCGTTTGTAAGACTGATTGTTATTGTGTTGTCTGCAATTTTTGTTCTTGATGTGTTGTATATATCTTTTAAGTCATATGTGTTTACAGTTACATTTATTATTCTTTCAATTGTTTTGACTTCAATATGGGTTGTGTTACCAATTGTCTGTGTGGTTGAGATGTTTTGAGGTATGAAATAATTGTTATCTGTGAATTCTGTCGTGTTTGTGAAAGTTATTGTGTAATTTCCTTCAAGTATTTGAGTTTTGTTTAACCATCCTTCTGTGTCTGTTTTTCCTGTGTATGATGTTGGTCCGTTGACTGATATGCTTATGTTTTCTAAATTGTTGCCGGTCTGGTTTATTATCTTTATTGAAATCATGCTTTCGTTTAGGATTATGTTTTTTTGTATTTGTGTTCCTGCGTTGCTGTCGTTTATTTCTATAGGTGTTGTGTACTGGCTGAAATATGGGCTGGATAAATTGATAGTATAATTGCCGGATAGAATCTTATTGAATATTGCGGTATTGTTCTCGATATTTTTAGAGATAAATATATCTCCTGTAAGGTATGCAGTTGTGTTGTATATAGGATTTCCCAGATTGCTTGAGATGCTTAAGTTTATTCTGGTAGTATTTATGATTGATGTGTGTGTGTTGTATCCAGGTATTATGTTTTTTGTTTCTGTGTTTAATCCATATCCTAATGTTTTTCCATTTGTAGTTATGGTGTATTCACCAATGTTCCATTCAATTCCATCTATGAAAAGGTCTACACGACCATTATTGTCTGTTGTGAAGGTTGCAATTTTTTCATCAATAAATGAGTTGATGGTAACTTCTGCATTTTCAACTTCAACATTATTATTGTCAATTATGTATATATTTAGAGTTGCCTGTTCTGAACCTAAAAGATAATATTTTTCGTTTGTATGCGGTTCTGTGTATACAGGGCTTGTGTAATCTTTTGTGTTTGATGTGGGGTCTGAAAATGATAATATGTATGGTTGATAATCTGGATTTATTGTGATGTTATATTCGCCGTTGGTATCTGTTGTAGTTTTGTATATCTCTGAAAGTGTTGCGTTATCTATGTATTTTACAATGATTCCTGAAATCTCTTTATTATCGTAAGTATATACACTTCCATTGATTGTTGATGATCCTGGAATTTTTATATCTTGAGTTATTATTGCAGTTGCATTTGGCATTACTTTTTCTTCAGTTATTGATCGGTATCCAATTTTTGTTGTTTTAATATCGTATGTAAGGGGGGAATTAATGTCTGTTGCGCCTTGTAATGCTGGGCTGATATTTATGCTATAATTTCCATCTGAATCGGTGTATGCTGTGTATCTTACTGTTCCAGTCCCATGCATTATGAGCTCTATGAATGTGTTTGCGATATTTTTGAAAATTGGTTGTGCATTTACTGCTAAACTGTCTGTTATCTGTCCAACAAGGTTTATGATACCGTTGAGTGCTATGTCTGTTCGGTTGTTTAGGGTATAACCTGGATAAATGGTTTGGTCATAATTAATATTATCATAATAGGTTCCTTTTAATCCTTCTTCACCATTATCAAAAGTGTCGTATGTTTTGTATCCTGCTGCGGTCACTCTTATGAAATATCCGTTATCTACTGCATTTTCTATCGGTTGTCCATCTATTTGAATCTCAATGATTCCGTCGCCTCCTGTTGTTTCTTCAGAAAATACCAGTTTTCCGAATTGTATCTTTGTTTTTGTGATACCATAACCTTTACTTTCTCCATCGATTAATATATCGTAAACTCCGGCGGGTATATTTGATATTACAATTATGCCGTTTGCGTCGGTTGTCTTGTTGTCTGTCGCTTCGTAATTGTACCAGTATGCATTGTCGTAATCGTATCCTGTTGCATATACTTTGACAGTTATATTTTCTACAGGTCCTGCAAGACCTGTTGTGTTTATTTGGAGGTCATAGGTGTCATTTTCAAGAATGCTATTGTAATATGTTCCTTTAAGGGAAGGTATAAGTGTGTTGTTTGGATCAATGTGAACATATTTGTGTTCGCCTGCAGTAATTGTTACAAGTGTTGAGTTTCTAACTATTGTTCCGCTTACATTTTTTTCAATTGATACATTGTATGTGTCGGGCAATAGCCATTTGAATGTTATTGTTCCATCTGAGGCAGTTGTGCCATTCATTTGTTGGCTACCGCCTCCAAGACCATTTTGGACATAACCTCCAGATAGGGTTAATAGTGTTACATTTGCGGCGTTTACTGGTGCACCTGTTGAGTTTGTCACATTGACTAAAAGCTGTGTTATGTTTAATATGGTGGTGTTTGGACCGTTTGTTCCATTAAATATTGTGTAATCTGTCAGGTTTGTTCCGTATCCTTGGTCGCTTCCATCTGCCAACATTGTGATGTTGTTTCCGGGCGAAGATTCGTATTGCATCAATCTGAAGGTTATGTTGTTGTTTGTGGGTGTTGTTTCATCTTCTAGATTGTTGCCTAATGCATCATCGTAAATTAGTGTTGGATAAGGGTTCCAAAGAACTACGTCTATTCCTGCACTTACTGGATTTCCTTCTTCATCTTTTATTTCTATCTTAAATGTGTTTTCTTCAAGAAGTATTTCAACTGTTATGTCCCCTGTAACGTTTATGGATAATACTGTGTCATTGTAGCCCACTTGAGTTCCGTTTATCGTTAATGTATATGTCTTGTTTTCAAGGTTTCTGAATTGTGCAGTGCCGTTTTCATCTGTGTTTTTTGACTGTGGTATCTCTTCAATTGTTACATTTACTGATTTTGCTGCACTGTTATCATAACTGCTGTTGACCTGGATTTTTAGTCTGTATTCTTCAAGTATTATGTTTTCAATGTTTTGTGAACCACCATAGATGTCTATCTGTTTTTCTGTGTAGTTGTAGCCAAGACTTGTTCCATTGACTGTCAGGTTGTAAAGTCCAGGTGGGAATGTCTGATTTTCAAGGATTACTGTACCTGTGCTGTTTGTATATCCTGTAAAGTTTGCTGTGCCATCGGTCTTGTTTAGACTTACATAGATGTCTGCAAGTGGTGTGCTGTATGTGTCTATTACATTAATTGTCATTCTTGTTGTGTCTAAATTTATCTGCATATCATTGTCTGAGTCCATTGTAAGTGTCAGTGTCTGGTTGTAGAAATCATGGGAGGATTCATTGATTGTTATGTTGTATGTGGATATATTGAATCTGGTAAATGTGACACTTCCATAAGAATCTGTGAGTGCGCTTAAGGGATTACCAAGATAATCTTTAAGGGTTGCGCCAGTTGATGGGTCTGTAAGCGATACATTTGCATTTTCTAAAATACCTAGGTCATCTGTTACATTTATTGTTATTTTTGTTTGGTTCAATGTGAATGTGTAGGTTGTGTCAGTGTTAGGGTATGTATAGATGTTGTTGTGACTTTGATTTTGATATCCTAAGTCTATTGCGTCTATAGTCAGGTTCCATAAGGATTCGATATCTGTGAAATTTGCCCAGCCGTCTGTTGCGATAATTTCATAGGATGCAGTTGCATTTGTTATGTTTATTATTGCACCTGTGATTGGGTTCCCTGTGGAATTTAACAGATAGATGCTTATGTTTCCAGGGAGTGGTTGAAGTGTTATGTTGCAAAAGTTTATTTCTCCTGAAGTGGTTACATTGCATAAGACAGTCTTGTTATGATGGTTGCTTTCATTTACTGTTGTTGTGTAATTTCCAAGTTCGATGTAATTCTCATAATAATATTGGTTGTTTAGGCCTTGCATCGTTATGTTTGAACCTGTTGAATTTTCATATGTTACATTTGCTGGATATATTGTTTCTTTGTTCGGATTTGTAACATGAATCATTAATATTGTTGTGTTCAACAGTATTGTTGTGTTGTACGCAGTACCACCTTGAGTTATGTCTATAACAGTTGATTTTGTACTGCAGCCGCTGGTTGATCCGTTTGCTTCAACTGTGTAAGTTTCAATCGGTAATGCTGCAAATGTTGTGGTCCCTGCTATGGTGTTCTGTGAGTTTGAATAGGATGGACCTGTGACTGTAACATTTATGTTGTCAAGTAACATACCTGAGCAGTTTACAGTCACTTGAAGCGTTGTTTCATTTAATGTCATTGGATGATATGTCTGGTTGAAATAATGGTATGCCTGGACTTTTGCGTTTTCGACTGGCATATTGTTTTCAGCGTCTGTTATTTTTGTCTCGTATTTTGCAACCAGTCTGTATTCTTTTTCAAATGTTGTATCTTCTGTGTTTATTGATTCATATAGGGGTAGATAATTGTTGTGGTAGACTGCTATATTGTATGTATTTTCAGAATTGACAAATATGTTTTTTGTGCCGTCAAGAGTTGCAATACTATCATATTTTATTATTCCAGAATCTTTGTCAAAAAGCCGTAGGTTTATAAGGCTGATTGATTGATTGCTGAAGTTATCAGTTGTAGTTATTGTTATGTTCAGACTACCTCTAAGGTTTATATTTTGTGTTATTGAACTGCCTGATACGAATCCGGTTTCAGTTTTTGTATCGTAACCTGGTTTTGAGACAGTTATGTTATAATTGTCTATTGCCATGTCTATTGTGAATATGCCGTCTTGTGGTATTATTGTGTATTGTTTTCCATTAATGTCTGCAAAATCAATTGTTGTGTCTGCAGTTATGTTTTTGTCTGTTGCGAATGAACTTTCATCAAGTATGTAACCGTCTATGTGTGTGTTTCCTTTTAGGTATATGATCCCGTCATTGTCTTCGCCTGCGGAATAATCTTTTTCTTTTGCATTGTAAAAGTTTTTATTCCATGATAATGTGTAATTTATGTTTGAGGGTATGTTAATTGAATATTGTCCGTTGCCGTCAGTTGCAGTCGCGTATAATATTGCTCTTGTTGTCTGATTTAAAACAGTGATGATCACATTTTCGATTTTTGCTCCAGATGTTCTTCTTGAACCTTCTTTGTCTTCTACATATCCTGTAATGTTATATGCGCCAGTAAGATTTATTGTTTCATAATTACCGTCTGTATCTGTAAGACTTGATAATCCAGTGTATCCAGTTTTTGCTATATCTATTGTGAATTGAACATTGTCTTTTATGTCCATTTCAAAAGTTCCGTCTACGGCAGTTATTGTGTTGTAACTGTTTCCATCGTCAAGATTAATTATGATTGTTGCATTTTCAATATTTTGGTTGTTTTCAGAGTCTTTTACAGTTCCGTTCACTTTCTGCGAACCGTCTACACATTCTGATATTTCTTGTTGTGCATTTGCAAGAGTTGTTGCATCATACTGTGTGCCGTTTATTGTTATGTTGTATCCTGCATATCCAGTTGTTGTGTTTTTTACAAATATGCTGAAATTTCCGTTGTCTGTGTGTGTGTAATAGTCAAATCCGTTTCCGGATTTATCTGTGATGTATATGTCTAAAGATATTTCTTGTTCATTGTTGTTACAGTCAGTTATGCTTCCATTTATCCGAAGTGTGCCTTTCATATGTACATCTATGTTTGTGTTTAAGCTATCCCAACCACCATCTGTGTTTGGGTCTCCATTGTAATTTATTGTCTGTGTCCAGTCGTTGTGAGATGCACTGATATCATAATTAGTACTTAATATTAAACTTGGGGGTATGTATAGTGTGTACTTGCTGTCTGCATCTGTTGTTGTTGTGTAATTGTATATTCCTTCAAAGCTTAGGTTTTCCCCAGAATAGGGATTAGTATCATGTCTGTAAAGTTCTATTGTTGCACTTTCAACATTTTTGCTGTTGTAATAATCTGTCACTTTACCTGAGATTATTCCACTGCCTCTTAATTGTTTTGCGTAATCTCTGTTTTTTCCAAGTTCTGTCGATTCGTTGAATGTTGCAAGGGTCTCGTTCCAGTTGTCATAGTCTTCTGAGGTTATTGTTATGTTGTAAGTTCCGGGATTTGGTACTATGAGCAATATGGTTCCATCTGTTCCTGTTTTACATATATTATCTGTGCAGCGACTATTGTTGATCTGCGTGATTTCACTATCATAGTTTGATCTTGATAATTTTACGATTGCATTTGGTATTGGTCGGGAGTTTACTGAATCTTTTAATATGATATTTAGTGAACTTGTTCCCACGGGGTATAATTTTAATGTTAGGTCTGTGCCGTTTTCAAAGCATTGCGTGTTGTTGTTGAATTGTCTGTCGATATAGCTTGGGTTGCCGCTTGCGTTTATCAAGTATTGGCCCCAAGTGTTGTTATATTCTATCTGGAAAGTTCCATTTGCATAAGTAGTTGTCGTATTGAATATCTGTGTCTGGTCTGTGCAGTTTACTATGTCTATTGTAACACTTCCGATAGAATTACCATTTTCGAGATTGATTACAGTACCTTCTATGTAGTTTGATGCTGCAAATATGTATGGTATAATTATTGCTAAAGTTGTGAGTGCCAGGATTGTGAATGCTATGTTTTTTTTATTCATATGTTCTGCACCCCTTTTATCGGTCTGTATACTTTTGCACGTCCGACATCAATCACTTCAAGTTTGCCGGTTATGCGCAGGGCTTCAAGGAATCCTGCAAGGAAATCTCGTCTTATTTTTAGGTCTTGTGCGAGTTGAGAAA
>WTCB01000040.1 GCA_013138765.1 Candidatus Nanohaloarchaea archaeon | reverse complement strand
AAATTCTTTTCCCTCTTTGATGTCTCTGTTTTTCCATTCATCAGTTAAATCTTGCCGTATTGCAATCCCCCTTAATCTTTTATCTATCCAGTCTTTTGGATAACCTTTAAGTTCATAATAGTTCCTGTTTCAGGTCTTATCTTCTGTCTTATTTTTTGCGAGAGAGATTTTAAGGTTGAATCTGATACCTGTTGCCCTACCAATTCATTTTTGTCTGAGATTCCGAAGTAGACCGTGCCACCTTTGTGGTTCAGGAAACCGCATATTGTCCTTAGGGCACGGTCTGTCTGCGCGGTCGACCTTTTGAATTCTATTGTCTCGTCTTCGCCCGCATCTATTAGTTTTTGAAAGTCTTGCGTGTCCATGGTATCAACTTGCGGTTTATACTGTATTGGTCTTATGTTCCTGCATATAAGTTGGTAAACACCCGTGTGGGTTACTTTTGGTCAAATTGGTGTTAGTGAGATAGAGAACATAATGATTGTGGATAAATGCTAACTGGATGAAATAACTATTAAGGATGACGAGCAGTATTTAAGATATACTAAACAATAACATATTAATACTTTATCTTTCTTGATTTTTTGTCAAATGGGACTTTATTATCTCTGCTTCGGGAAGTCTTGTCTTGTATTCTGCGACAAAAATGTCATCTTTATTTTTTCCAGCACTATAATATACATCAATTGTATCTTGTTTTTTACATACAATTAATGCGATTAGATCTCTATCATTTGTGTTTTTCTGTTCCCTAAAATATGTAAGGTATTTAGTTACTTGTTCAATGTCTCCTTGAATCAATGCTCTTGCTTTAAGTTCAACTATTATATAACATTTTAGAATTATATGATAAAAAAGAAGGTCTACTTTATGCCAGTTATCATTTATCAATATTTTTTGTTGCCGTCCTAAAAAAACAAACCCTGCACCCAATTCAAGCAAAGTCTTTTGAATATTGTCTATTAACGCACATTCAAGTTCTTTTTCTGTGTGTGATGCTTCAAGAGTTATAAAGTCCCAATTATATGTGTTTTTGAAAATATCTTTTTTTGTAAGTTGTTTTTTGTTTTGTTGTAGACAGATCTCTTTTTTATTCAAACTAGTCTCATACGCATTTTCAGCAATCCGTTTTTTTAATTCTCTGACACTCCAACATTCATCAACAGTTTTTATCTCATAAAATCTTCGTATCTTTACAATATCAATATCTATCAATACGACATAATGAGACCAACTTAATTCTGACAACACTGTTGTCAAAATTGGATAAACATTATAGAATTTAAGAATCCGATATAATGTCCGCTCATGAATATTTAAATCAGATGATAACTTTTTTATCAGTCCTTTACCATAATTTGCCCGATCTTTGTGATTTAATTCTTCTCTTACTATCCGTTCTCCAATCTGCCAATATGTCTGGACTTTTAGGTTATCTACTGCTTTGTATGCTTTTGATATGCCTTTTTGGAGTATGGATCTTATGTCTGTCAGTATTTGATTGTAATTGTTTGTGTCTAGGTCTTTGTTGTCTTTGGTTCTTGGGTTTTCTTGATGTTCTGTCATAATGTCCCCTTATGTCCCCTTATGTCCCCTTTGTAAGTTGGATTAATCGTGTAATAAACACCTTTGCCAGTTACTCCTTTTCTTAAAAAAATATTCTGTTTAACAAGACTCTGCAAATCTCGTGTTGCTGATTTTTTTGTTGTTTTATTGAGCTCTTTATATTCAGAATTCGTAATCTTTTTACTTTCTTGCACATAATTTATTGCTTTTTTTTGTCTTTCATTTAATCCGAATTTACCATTTTCAAATTTACCTTTAACAGAATAAATAATTACAAGAATGCTATATCTATCGGCTTTCACTTTTGGCATTTTCGGTTGTAATGGATGGTTTTTGTGCTCATCTATTATTTTGTTCCACCCTTCACCCAAATCTTCAATATATTTAACTTTTGCAAGAACTCCTGTAATAACTGAGTTTTTAGAATATTGCTTTTCAGTTATATTTTCAGAAGTTATTCCGTGAGACAAACCCCCAGGATTATAATATTCTATCCTATCCTTAAAATGTTTTATAATTGTCTTGGAACCCATACAAGAATAATCTCTGTGACAAATACAATTAATCACTAATTCCCTGATAGAAAACCAGCAGTATTCTGGTATATCTTCACGCTCAACCTTATTGGGAGTTAATCGTGACATAATTGTTGTATGCTCTTTTATGTAGGTATCACAATCGTCAATCTGTCTAAAGATATTACCTGTAAACTCTCTGTAATCTAATCGTTCTATTCCTTCTTGTTTACCTTTATATCTCGCAATTGCAATATAAGCATTCCTTAAAAATTTTATTGGATCAATTCCAAACAATAGAATTCCTGCATTTGTCGGCTTATCATTTTTTATACAGTTCAGTGCTTCGAGAAGTTCTTTGTCTGTGCCAGTCAATCTCCTTTTTGCCAATGATTCATACTTAGGTATAAAGAACTCTTTAACAAAGACCCAGTCAATATCATCAATAGTTGCATGCCCACATACCTCTATATCCCACTGATGTCTGTTCTTTTTTAGAATGAGGTCTTCAAGCTCTTCTAGAACAATCGGTGGTGTTTCACTGCCTACTCGCTTGTATGCGATTGAATCAAGATAATATGGCTTGTTTGCTCCCTCTTTTACTTTGACTTCGATTATCTTCTTTTTGTTTATTTCTATGACTTTGATGTTGGGTGATGTTTCGGGTCTTATCTTCTGCCTTATTTTTTGCGAGAGAGATTTTAAGGTTGAATCTGATACCTGTTGCCCTACCAATTCATTTTTGTCTGTGATGCCAAAGTAGACCGTGCCACCTTTGTGGTTCAAGAAACCGCAGATTGTCCTTAGGGCACGGTCTGTCTGCGCGGTCGACCTTTTGAATTCTATTGTCTCGTCTTCGCCCGCATCTATTAGTTTTTGAAAGTCTTGCGTGTCCATGGTATCAACTTATGTTGATACTGTATTGGCTGAGTACCCCGTATATAAGTTGGT
>WTCB01000066.1 GCA_013138765.1 Candidatus Nanohaloarchaea archaeon | reverse complement strand
ATAATACCGGTCCATGGTGAGACTGAAAGGCTTGCATCTTTTGCATCATTATGCGAAGAAGAAGGATTCATAATAGGCGACACAGTCCACATAATGACAGACGGCAGATATGTGAATATCAAATAGGTTCACAAAATTTTCTTTTCTTTTTATTATTATTTTTTAATTTAATCTTTAAATTCAAAAAGTTTTAAATAATCCGAATTTAGTTAAGATTTTCTTTAAGATATAACTTGCAGATATAGGATCTGTTTTAGATCCAGTATTTAAAAATGCAATTTTAAGCATATCAAGAGTGCCATCAATTGGTTCAATAGTTATTTGTTTCCCTGAAAATGCAATATTTGGTGTAGTATCATCTGTTGATGCAATAATCTTAAGTTTTGTATTATAATCTTCTGTAGCTTTAGGAAATATTTTATTGATTGCCATACCAAAATTAGAATTTTCAGTCAATGTTTTAACCCAAGCATTACGATCATAAAAAATATTTTTATAATCTTTTTGTAGTGATTCAAATAGTTTAACATCACTTAACCTCATACCATAATCAACAGTTGATGGATGCGCAAGCGTAAGTATAAATTCATTTTCTTTTACATAATTTAAAATATCAGAAACACTTTCCATACCACCCACATCTAACCCGGATTTAAATTCCATAGATTTACCTTTTATAACATTAAAATGTCCAAAAGTAGTCTGTATTTCAGCAGAGGGATAAACAGTAAAACCTTGTTCTGAAAGAGCATCGACATAAATCTTTTCTGGAAATGCATCAGTTTTAATAAGACATATGACCCCCTCTATAGATCCCCCAGTATAATATTGATAATTTTTTTTAACAAGCGATTCAAAACGATTCCCAATTTGTTCAGCCCAATAAGTTGAAAGGTCACTCCGATTAAGATCTATACCAAATTCAAGATATGCTTTAGTATCATCAGGTGTATGAATACCCCCATCAATAACATATAACGTTTTATTATCACTCATAAGGAAATTACATATATACCTCTTTAAATACCTACAGAAACATATTGATAATATGCCCATACAAGATAAAGTCTCAAGATTCGGTCAGCATTTCATGACAGACCAGACAATGATAGACAATATCATAATATTTGCAGACATAAAAGAAAAAGAGACAGTAATTGAAATAGGAACTGGTACCGGAATACTGACAGAAGCGCTAGCAGAAACCGGATGCGCACTCACGTCCTACGAAATAGACACAACTCTAAAAACACACCATGAAACCCTCAAAAAAAAATACAAGAACCTAATCATAATATATGAAAACGTACTCAAAAGTGAGTTGCCACAATTCGACAAGATAGTCGCAAACATCCCATACAACATCTCAGAGCCATTGATATTAAAATTATCAAGATATGATTTCAAAGAAGGCATACTGACAGTAAACAAAAGTTTTGCTGAAAAGATGCTTGACATGGAAAGAGAGCCATCACTTTTATCACTCTTTGCCCCTGCATATTTTGATATGAAATTTCTTGAGATAGTGCCTAAAAGTTCTTTTGAACCAAGACCACGAATTTCATCAGCAATCATAAGCATAAGACCAATTAAAAAAGAGAGCCTAATAGATGACAAAATAAGATATATAACAAGACTTCTTTTTGACCGGCGCACCAAAAAGACAGAGAACGCACTCCTTGAAGCGATAATTGATTATAAGACATTGAAAGACAAAAAACGATATACCAAAAACAAATCACGCGAATTCATAGCAACCTTAAACCTTGACATAAAAACACTTGACAAGAAAGTGATAATGCTGTCTTTTGAAGAATTGAGCACACTGCTTGATAAAATCAAAGACAGGTTAGAATAACAATAAACAAAATAAATACAACAAAGGACAAAAACACATATATGCAACTTGAACAATATTTATACAATAAATAGATAACAAAAGGTAATCATAATGATACGAAGTTCTAACCCCGCGCTCAACTCAAAGACATTTGAACACCAAGGTCCAGTAACAGAAAAGATGACAATCCAGGGAACAACAAACAAGACATTAATTCTCCTTATGCTTGTCATGATTACTGCATCAAAGACATGGTCCATGTTTTTAGACGGAAATCCAAATCTGATGCTATTCATGATAGGTGGCCTTATTGGCGGCTTAATACTTGCATTAATCACAGTATTCAAAAAGACCTGGTCGCCAGTAACAGCGCCGATATATGCACTCCTTGAAGGTTTTGCACTTGGAGGAATATCTGCATATTTTGAGATGAGTTACCCAGGAATTGTAATAGACGCAATATTCTTGACTTTTGGCACCTTATTTGCGCTCCTTATGGCTTATAAATCCAGAATGATCAAAGCCACAGAAAATTTCAAACTAGGCGTGGTTGCAGCTACAGGCGGAATCATGCTTATCTATGTAATAAACTTCATCTTAGGATTTTTTGGATCGCAGATCCCATTAATCCATGAAAGCGGAACATTCGGAATCCTGTTCAGCCTGTTCGTAGTCACAATAGCTGCATTGAACCTTGTCCTAGACTTTGATTTCATAGAGAACGGTGTAAAGGCCGGCGCACCAAAATACATGGAATGGTACGCATCATTCGGATTGATAGTAACATTGGTATGGCTGTACCTTGAGATCTTAAGACTTTTGGCAAAGATGAGAAGTAGAAACTGAAAAAAAAATAAACACATAAATTTTATTTTGAATTAATCAAAATATTATTGATACCATGCTTTTTGTTCTCGTTGACTGTCTCCTTCAATATGCAGAACTTTAAACATCTGTTTTGTTCTATCCATATATCTTTGTTTTTCTTCAATTTTCAAAGCATGATCCATAAATTCATCATAAGAGATATTACTGGTTACAAAAATCCTACCACCTTTATTGTGAATATTTATTACTGCTTTTTTAAAATTATCTTTATAAGTACCATAAGGAGAATTTAAATCATCAAAAATAAAAACTTGATTTGGTCCTAAATTATCAGGTAACCTATAATTCTCTGCAGATAAAAAATATACATCTTGGCCTTTAGACATAAATTCTTTTGCAATACCAATCGCAACATGACTTTTCCCAACACCAGGGGCACCCCAGGCATATATACCCCCAGTCATAGCAGTATCTAAATCCAATAATTTATGGGCATATTCTAAAAGTTCTTTTTGTAAATCATTATGGGGTTCATAATTATCTAACCTGCAACAAAGATTCTCTAATGGCAATTCACTATTATCTAAATAAAATTCTAAATCTATTTCAACCTTCTTAATTGTATCTTTATCAGAAATACCCGACACCAAAATATCATCATTATTTATTTCTAATCTTAAACCATCATAATGCCTTTGCAATTCATTCAGAACAGCATCAGTAATCAAATCAGACATTTTTAATCTTTGCATCAAGCTATTATAAATATAAAACTTTATATAGGTACTACTTAGGGGAAATAAAAAAAACAATCAATCATTTCTTAAGAAGAACCAACATCTCCTCAGAAGACTTAGCAAGCTGATCAATATCCATTGTGCGCACACGGACATCTGCCAATGATAACTCATGACCAATCTTTGAAAGTACACTTTTGTCAAGTTCCATCTCGCGCTTGGAATGCGATATCGCCTTCCACAATTTCTGGTTCTTATGGATAAATGCCGCCCGGACAAACTTAAAGAAGAACTCTTCATCCGATACTTTTGCTTTTGTATCTTTTGGCAGAAGCTTAATTATCGCCGAATCAACTTTAGGTGCAGGATAAAAACATTTTCTGCCCACTTTTCTTAAAAACTTAGAATTGAAGTGATATTGCGCAAGAACAGAGATCCTAGAATAATTTTTCTCTCCAGGTTTTGCAACAAGCCTGTCTGCAAACTCTCTCTGCATGATTAATACCGAATATTTACCCAACCTGCCAAGCATCTCGATAATTTTAGAAGATATCTGATAAGGTATATTTGCCACACATTTATCAAATGGCGGTACAGTTACCTTTAATATATCGCCCTGTATGATTTCAACGTTTGTTATATTCTCTTCAACCAGCCTATCCTCGAGAATCTCAACAAGTTCAGGATCCAGTTCGACAGCTATCACTTTTTTGGCAGCTTTCGCAAGTTCAAGAGTAAGCGCACCATAACCCGCACCGATTTCAAGGACTGTATCTTTATCAGATACTTCTGCCTCTCTGATCTCGACACCGACTATATTTTTATCTACAAGAAAGTTCTGCCCTAACTTTTTATCAGGACTGATATTAAGATCAGATATGATGCTCATAAGAATTAATTTGTACTGTGTACCTTTTTATTGTTTTGTATAATGATATCAAAAGAATTAATCACATAATCTCAATGGGTGGATTCTTTTGTCTCTGAAGTTTATGGAATGCGCCATAGCTGTCTTTTATGGCGCGACTTACCGTAGTCGTATTGGTTTCATACTTATCGGCTATCTGTTGCGCAGACATGCCGTCTGATTTGAGCTGGACCCATTCTTTTTTGATCTTGTTCCACTCGCGCGGATGCGCAATAGCCAAGTGTTGATTATAGCTTGTAAGAATAAACTTTCCACAGAATTTGCATATGCGCATAACAGATACTTGTCATCTGTTATTTAAAAATGTTACATGATGAGAATTGATAGAATTAGAATAATCAAATATATCCAGGAATTTCTGGTTCCTCTTTTTTTAAACTGAAATGACCTTCATTATTAATAACTATATTCGTTATATATTTACCATAAATTAATCCAGAAATAATTTTAATTTGTTTATCTAAATAATCCGCATCGCCTTTAACTTGACCTATAACGACATCATACTTACGTTGCAAATAATCGTCAATAGGTTCATAAGAGTCATCTTTTAAACATACATCCATATCAAATAATTCACAAAGTTTAGGTCTTAACTGTTCACATTCATCCCTATCAAGATCTTTAGTATGTGGACATATTTCATGAAGATTATTTTTAGAACCCTTAGCATTCTTAATTTTAAAAATACCCCCCATATCCTCCATAGTATTTGGGCGACTTGAATTATTTGTATACCATATTAAATCTATATTTTTTTCATCACTCATCTTACTATATATAGCACAAGCACAAAGATCAAGTTGTTTCTTATCTGTATGACCCCCCATATCGGATTTAAGATTTTTAGGAGTAATATGTTCACAGACTCTTTTATCCCCATTAATTGCAAGATTAAGCATTCTTGCAAGACTAAATGTCTCTACAAGCTCGGACATAGGCTTTATATCTCCTGTTTCTTTAATTAAGTCATATATATTCTTTGATACAAGTGCTTTGAATTCACCCATAGAAATATTAAAATCTTTTTTGATGCTAGGGTAATCAAGTTTATCTGAATATATTTTTTCAATATATTTATTATATGTTATACTAGTAAAAATATCATATATATTAGAAATAAATGTCTCAGGCGTATCTGGTTCTTCAAGTGCTTCTTTCGTTCCATCACTTGATTTTTGTTCATCAATCATTTGTTTATAAGCTATTGCGTTTGCTAATACCTTTTTTTGAAAATTATCCTTACTAACAGTATCAGGATCTACAGCCCCACTATCACATTCAAACACAGACACCACTAATCAAACACCTATAAATTGTTATAACTTCCAGTAAATAAAAAATAAGTAAAAAGATATAAGACATATTAACTTTATAAATACTTTGCTTTAAACAAGAAATAAATAATGACACCATACGCCAAAAAATGATATAAAAAATAAAATAAAAATAGAAAAATAATTGATTTATTTATCTTTTAAAGATATTACTGCATTAAACATTTTGTTTTGCCATTTTGTTTAAATTACTAGAGATATCATAGATAAACATAAAAGCATTTTCAGATGTATAAGGTCCATGAACACTTATTAATCCATTTATTGCATCCCCAATAGATTGTTCAAGCTCCTCAAGATTAAACCATAATTCGGGATTATTTGAATCAATTAATAAAGATAAATCAACACCATATGAGGTTTTCAAAAGTTCACAGGAGCTCTCAATAATATTATCTGCAAGTTTATTTCCTTGAACATCATCTAATTTCGAAACACCATATACCATAAAAGTAGGTATTAAAGAAATATCAGATTTTGACTTTAATTGTGAAAAATCATTTAAATGCTTTTCTTTTACAATATTATTCAAAGTCTCAGCAATATCACACATAAATAAAAATGCATTTTCAGGAGTATAAGATCCATAAACACTTGTTAAAGAATCTATTGTACTTATAATTGTTTTTTCAAAATCATCGATAGTAGACCATAATTTGGGATTATTTGAATCAATGAATACAGACGGATCAACACCATATTCTTCTTTCAAAAGCTCACAAGAACCATCAAAAATAGCATCTGCAAGTTGAATATCTCCATATTTATCTAAACCAGAAACCCCATTAATATTAGATTCATTGGGTATAAAATCAAGATTTATTAATTTTATATCTTTAACAGGCCCAGTTTGAGAAAAATCATCTAAACCCTTTATTCGCTCCACAGAAGTACAATAATCATCTACCCCCGCATATACAGTAACATTATCACCATTTCCACTCATCAAAATCATTTCCCAATATAATTCAAATTAAATCTAAAAAAACAAAAGACAATACTAATTATAAAGTCTAAAACTTTATATGTCTTTAAAACTCTCATCTCAAAGAATCAATAACTGCAAAACGCAACGAATGCCAATTATTCACGTGCAGTAACAACATCTCTTTCAATTCCGCATTAGAGACAGCGAAATAAATAAAATACCGGCCTTTCTTGCCTTTTATACAGCACTTGCTTTCCCTCTTGATAAGACCTGACGAATAAAGCCTGTTTAAACATCTCTGCACAGTTGACTTATCTTTACCCATAGAGTCTGATATCGCCTCAACACGGGCACCAGACAGCCCACAGACAGAAAAAAATACATCAATATCAGAAACTGAAATACGATAGAACATTGACAGCAATTCACGTATTTCAGGAATATCGCAAGTCTTTGCATCAAAAACATTTAAGTTTTCCATAGATAATGATAGTATGCAAACATTTATATAGTTTATGCAAGAAATATACTTAAACTTACACAAACACAAAAATAAACAAAAGAAGTTGGATAAGATGATATATGACACAATAATTATCGGAAACGGCCCGGCAGGTCTATCTGCTGCAATCTTTGCTGCCCGCTCAGACTTAAAGACAATGGTCATAGGCGAAAAATTAGGTGGTCAGGCGGCAGACGCACATCTCATTGAAAATTACCCAGGTTTCCCATCAATATCAGGCTTTGAACTTATGCAAAAATTTGAGGAGCATGCAAAAACACAAGGTGTTGAAATAATTTACACAAGAGCGCAAAAATTTGAAAAAGATAAAAAGACACAGACATTCAAGATCAACACAGGTGACAATGAATACGAGACAAAGACAATCATCCTTGCACTCGGAACAACAATAAAAAAACTGAACATCAAAGGAGAAACCGAATACTTAGGTAAAGGTGTCTCCTATTGCGCAACCTGTGACGGTGCATTCTTCCGAGAAAAGACAATAGCAGTCATAGGTGGTGGTGATGCAGCACTTTCAGCAACCTTATATCTTGAAGGAATAGCAAAAAAGATATACCTGATCCACAGACGACAAGAATTCAGAGGCGAGCCAATAAAACTAAAGAAGATAAAAGAATCAAAAAATATTGAACTGATACTCGACACAGTACCGACAGGCATATCCGGAGAGATCACAGTCACAGCATTAAATACAAAAAATCTAAAGACAGGTCAAGAGAAAAAGCTCAAACTAGATGGTGTATTCATTGAAGTAGGTTCAACACCGACAACAGTCCTTGCAAAAGAATTAGGGATCAATCTTGACGAAAAAGGATACATAGACGTAGACCCTGCACAAAAAACAGACATACCCGGCATATTTGCAGCTGGCGACATAACGACCAATTCAAACTATTTCAGGCAAATAATAACCGCAGCATCAGAAGGATCAATTGCCGCCGATTCCGCATTCAAGTTCCTAAAAGAAAATTCATAAATCATATTAAAAAATAAATTAAAAGGTGAAATATATGGCATTAATAAAAATAAACAAAGACAATTTCGAAGACGACGTCATAAAAAACGAAAAACCGGTCATAATAGACTTCTGGGCTGAATGGTGCGGTCCATGTAAAATTTTAGGACCGACATTTGAAAAACTATCAGGCGAATATGAAGATAAAATGACATTTGGAAAACTTAACGTTGACGAGAACCAAGATATCTCCGCAAAATTTTCAGTGCAAGGGATCCCATCAATGATTGTATTCAACAGAGGAATTGAAGTCGGGAGAATTGTGGGTGCATTACCTGAAAGTCTTTTAAGAGAAAAAATTGATGAAATAATAACCTCATTATGAATCTAAAAAAGACAAAAATAATAGACAGGATGCGAAATAAACAATGACAGATGTATGGATTTCCTTGACAGGCGTAGACGAAAAAAAGATAGAAAAACTGCTTGAAGGGGAATTCAAGACAACCCCTATCACAAACCTGTACGAAAGAAGACGCCTAAAAAATGAAGATGTCCTTATAATCCAATACACCTCAGGAAAGACAGTGATCCAGGGCAAAGAAAAATATGCACAATTCATAGCAAAATTCATAGGCGGAAAAATAAAAGATAAAGACCCAAAAAAAGAAGATACTAAAAACACAAAGACAATAATAGGTTCTGATGAGACACTCAAGGGCGACACATTCGGTGGAATGGTCGTTACAGCCGTCAAAGCAGATAAAGACACACGAAAAAGACTTGAAGACATAGGCGTAAAAGACTCAAAGACAATTACAGATAAAGACATAATCAAACTTGCAATAAAGATCAAAGACATTCTTGGAAAAGATAATTACTGCACCTATGAAAAGACCCCTGAAACATACAACCAGCACATAGGCACTACCACAACACTTCTGAACGCAATGCACACAAGAGCAATAAAAAATTTAGGCGATGCAGACCTGATAATGATTGACCAGTACCCCGGAGCAAGAATCAATCTAAAAAACGCAAAGACGGAAACAAAAGCGGAATCAAATTACACAGAAGTCGCAGCAGCATCAATCCTTGCAAGAGATGCTGGCCTAAAGCAGATTGACAGGTTATCAGAACAGGCAGGCTTCAAAGTTCCGAAAGGCAGCACCCATGTCAAAAGCGCACTCAAAGAATTAAAAGAAAAAGATCTTGACCCAAAACTGTTCGTAAAGATGAATTTCAGAAATGTAAAAAAAGTATTTGATAACTGATTGTTCCAAAAATAATTTAAAAACAAAAAATTAAAACAATACTTATGCTACCTGAAAAAAAAGATAAAACCAATGAAGAAAATGAAAAAGAAACAAGACTGATAACAAAAACAATCCAGACAAAAATCAAAAAGACAACAGAACGAAGCAACCTTCTTGCAAAAAAGATACAAAAAGACGCATTCTATACCATCTGGGACTCATACAAAGCAAAAGAAGACATAGACAAGATGACAAAAGAAGAGATTGCACAACATCTATTCTACCTTGGCGCAAAGGTAGCCTTTGAACAGAAAACAAAAGACTACAATGACATAAAAAGAGGCAACGAACACAAAAAGATCGAAGAGATGAAGACACAAAAAAAACTGAAAGAAATAAAACGGAACATATTCAAGATCAAAAAAAATAAAGGTCTTGATATAAAAAAGACAATCAAAGATCTTAAAACTGCAATAAAAGAAAATGATGACGACCAAAGGATAACTGAAGAACTAAAAAAAGAGATTAAATTCTTAAAAGAATATCATAAACAAAAAAATAACAAAGATTAAATAAACTTTTAAATTTTAAAAAATAATTATTCATACAGGTGATAACATAAAAATTGCTATATTCTCAGACACACATTTTGGTTTCGGCACAGGAAAAGAAATAGAGAATGATAGTTACGACAATGCAATAGACGCATTTAGACTATCCGAAAACTGCGACCTGATCCTAGTCCCAGGAGACATATTCGATTCACGAGTACCAAAACAAGATGTCTTAGCAAAAGCATTAAACATATTTTTCAGACCAAAAGAACTATCATGTGATACTGAATTCATTGAGATAAAAGGAAAAAATAAACACAGAATTCACCCACTCAACAAGACAGGAATCCCAGTGATAGCAATTGCAGGAACACATGAACGTCGGGGTAAAGATGTTACCAATCCAGTAGAACTGATGGATTCAACAGGATACCTGATAAACCTCCACGGCGAAACTGCAATATACAAAAAAGGAAATGAAACAGTTGCAATAACCGGCATTTCAGGAGTCCCTGAAACATTTGCAAAAGACGTATTTGAAAAGATTGACCCGAAACCAGAACAAGAATGCACGAACATATTTTTAATGCACCAATCAGTCGGTGAATATGTATACACAGACGAAAAAAGTCCAGGACTTAAACTTGAAGAGTTACCAAAAGGTTTTGACCTGATAATAAATGGTCATATCCACTGGAAAAACCAATGCCGCATAGGTCCAGATAAAGAAACACTTTTCCTCTTGCCCGGAAGCACAATAACCACACAGATCAGAAAAAACGAAGCAGGAAAAGACAAAGGCGTGACTATTTACGATACACAGACAAAAGAGACAGAATTTTTGCCCATAATATCTCAAAGAAAAGTCATATACAATGAAATTAGATGTAATAATGAAGACATAAAGACAATCAAGAAAAAAATAATTGAATACCTCTCAGGATTAAACAAAGAAAAATTTGAAAAAAGACCGCTTGTACGGATAAAAGTCATAGGACAGATTGAAGGCAACAACCACAGAATAGATTTTTCAGACATATTAAAAAATTACGAAAAAGATTTCATACTTTCATTAAAAAACAATCTTGACAGCGAAAAACAGACAAAAAACAAAGAACTTGTAGCACAGCTCATAAAAAACACAATGTCAATAGACAGCATGGGCCTAAAAATAATGAAAGACTACGCAGACAAAGAAAAGATAACATTCGATTACAACCACATATTCGAACTGCTTGCAGAAGGCAATGTTGACGCTGCAGAAAAGAATCTTCTTGAAAATCTCACTGACAATATAGATGAAAAATTAAATGAAAAAACAGATAAAAAAATAGATGATTGACATATGATAAAAAAGATAAGACTCAAGAACTGGCAGACACATATAGATTCATCTTTTGAATTTCCTAAGGGAATAAACGCACTATTAGGTGTCATGGGCTCAGGAAAATCATCAGTCCTTGACGCAATATCATTCGCATTCTTCGGCACATTCCCAGCAGCCCAGCAGAGAAGAATAAAATTAGAAAATGTAATAACCGACATATTTACAAGACATGATAATGCAGAGGTCACGCTTGAATTTGAAAAAGAAGACAAGATATATGAAATAAAAAGAAAATTAGATAGAAAAAAAACATCAACATCAGAATTAAGATGTGACGGACTGCTCGTAGAATCGCCAGCAAGCCAACGCGTAACAGAACGGATAGAAAAAATAATAGGTATTGACTACAGCACATTTGCACAAGTCGTCTACTGTGAACAGAACAGACTTGATCAATTCCTCCAGATACCCCGTGGACAGAGAATGAAAAAGATTGACGAGCTCTTAAAAATTGACAAATTTGAGACTGCAAGAGCAAACATAGTAACATTAAAGAATCGTATATCAAAAAGCGCAAAAGAACTCGAGACACACACAGCATCCCTTAGAGCACTCATAGATTCAAAAGATATAGATACACAAAAAAAAGAGATTGAAAAGATAGAACTTGAGATTAAAGCTTTCAACAGACGGCTTACCGACATAAAAAAAATAAGAGACACACTGCAAAAAGAGACAGAGATACTTCAAAAGAAAAAAAATATCTATGACGAACAAAAAAATAGAGAGATCAAAATAATGACCCGAATTGAACAGATTACAGACGAACTAAAAAATTACACAAATGTAGATGATGTACAATCCTACACCCCTGAATTCATAGACACACAGACAGAACGGCTCAATTCAGTACTTAAAAAACAAAAATCTTTAGAAAAAGAAATAGCCATCCTTGAAGAAAAAATAAATACAGACACCAATAATCTTAATAGTGGAAATACAAAACTAAAAATCCTTGAAAGTAGACGTCCTGAAATAGAAAAACTAAAAGACACAGAAACTAAAATTGAAGAACTGAAAACAGCTATTGAAAAACTATTAAAAGAAGAAGCAGGGATCAACTCAAAAATAGATGACACGACTAAATCGATAACCGCTCTTGAAAAATCAGATGCCAACTGTCCCACTTGCGACACACCACTCAACACAGAGCAAAAAACAGATGTCATCAAAGAAAAAAGAGATCAGATGAACACATTTGAAAATTCACTTGTAATCATAAATAAAGAGATAAAAACTGAAAGAGAAAAGATGACTGAATCTGAAAAGAAAAAACGAGAACTATTGCAATACATAAATCTTGAAAAAGATATACTTAACACAAGCGAAACCATAAAACAGATTGACTCACAGCTAAAAACACAGAAAAACAAACTTGAAGACTCAAAAAAAATATTTTCATCAGACAAAATAAAAAAGATTGAACAAGAGATAAGACGTTTTGAGACCACAAAGACAATATTGCGGCACATCCACGAAAAACGACACCTTGAAGAAGAAAAAAAACAGATAAAGATAAACATAGACGAATTAAAATTCAAACCCGAAGAACTTGAAAAAAAACTGACAGAATTCATCGCACATGACAAGCTTTACAGCACAGACATAGTCAAATTAAGGTCATTGCAAGACATGTATAAAGAAAAAGCAAAAAACCTGTCAGTTCTTAAAGACCAGGCAAAACTTGTAAAAACAAATGAAAAACAGATTGAAATGATGAAAGATAGACTCCCGGAACTTGAAAGATTTAAAATCGTCCTTGAAACCACACAGATTATGCTCCGTGAACAATTCATAGAATCAATAAACAATATAATGGAAGACCTCTGGTTCTCAGTCTACCCATATAAAGATTACACAGGAATACAGATATCGGTTGACGAAGGCGACTATATACTCCAGCTTAGAAATATGGATGATACCTGGATGAATGTCGAAGGCACAGTTTCAGGTGGTGAACGGATGACTGCAGTCTTAGTCCTGCGCATCGCAATGTCAACAGTCCTTGCCCCAGGTATGAAAATGCTCCTTCTTGATGAACCCACACACAACCTAGACCGGAAAGCAGTCGAAGAGCTTGCAGAGACATTGAGGACAAAAGTCTCAGACATAGTAGACCAAGTCTTCCTGATTACACATGACGAAGCTATGGAAACTGCAGTCACTGGAAAATTATACCGATTGAACCGCGGAGAGAACAAAGAAGATGTAACAGAAGTAATTGAAATCTAAGAAAAAATGACAAAACAAAAAATAATCCTAATACCCTAAAGACTTAAATAAAAACCTAATTGCCTGCGCATTAAACCCCGAAAATACTGGTATAATAAGATTATCATCTAATTTATCAACTAAAGTTTCAACAATTGTGGCAGTGAATGCCATGACTAATATGATAATTATCCCATCAATAAACAGATAACCGATAAAAAGATTAACAAAAAGCTCAGCAAGACATCCCTCTAATTTTTTATTTCTTATTCCTGGAATTGATACCTTACCATATCTCCTGCCAATGATCGCTGCTGCCGAATCACCAAAAGTTGTCATAAGTATAGCTGCAACTGCAATATCCATGTCAAATATAGCTATTGAGATTATAGCGCCTATAATAAAAAATATATGCCCTGCAAGACGGTTTTTTTCCTTATCACGAACATAATCGTGCAACAGAGGAATATTGACGCCTTTCTCAATTCTTAGATACTCACTTTCAATAAACAAAATAAGAGCAATAGCAAGAATAAAAAGAGTAACCTCTTTACCAAGATAATAATAAAAAAACACAATAAGCACAGAAGTCAAATGTATCAATTTCCTAAAAAACTCATCCTTTAAACTTATTTCTGCCATAACATCGCCCTCATTTCTTAAATTTCAGATATACCACAGCAACATACCCAAGACCAAAACTACTTAAATAGTACATACCACGATCCACAAGCGCAACAATAGCCGCAACATCAGGATCAACACCGACCGCAACATAAAGACTTATGAGTGCAATCTCAGTTACCCCAGCACCACCTGGAGTAAGCATCATATAGCTTATGGCCGAACCCAAAGTGACAACAACAATTATAAGGACAATATCAATCTCATAACCTAGACCGAGGAATAAGACCCATGCACGCGCAAAAGACAGAAAGAACATCACCACAGACAATACTGCATTTGTGAACACTCCTTTTTTATGTTCAAGCAATAGACTGAAAGACTCAAAAAATTCAGAGAAAGTGCCCATTATAAAATCTTCAAATATCTTATATGTCTCAAACCGCCTCTTTATGAACTCCAAAAATCTTAGATGATAGATAAAATTCAAAAAAGAAAATAAGAGTTCATGCTTCCTTTTCCAATACTTCTGATTGACAAGTATTATAACAGCAGACAGCAAAAAGACA
This sequence comes from Candidatus Nanohaloarchaea archaeon, assembly GCA_013138765.1. Classification (GTDB taxonomy): domain Archaea; phylum EX4484-52; class EX4484-52; order EX4484-52; family GLR71; genus GLR71. The sequence continues at coordinate 20,978 of WTCB01000066.1, read as the reverse complement.
AGACCTACAGAAGCTCTAAATATACCAGTTACAACTGAAGGTATCTCAAGAAATAGCACAGTATAGATAGACGTCAATATAAGCATAACGAAAAACACAGCCATGAGTATTGACTTATCTAAAAGTATTGTCGCATACACCTTTGATTGGGGTATACTGAATAATTTAGATGTATAATGCGCCTTTACGACCTCACCACCGGTTTTTGCCCCCGGTGTCAATGCATTGAACAGCTCACCCGAAAAATAGACAGGCAAAAGTTTTGATACATATATCTTCTTAATTTGAACAAGCAAGATAGACCATTTAAAGCAGCCCAGAACAGACCACAAGAATGCAATAATAAAAGCAAGGACGATTACACGATAATCAAGAGACAACACAGTAATTACAATATCCTTAATGCCTATAATTTCAACAATATACAAAAGAAGTAAAATGCTGCCTAAAAAATAAGCCAACTTTTTTTTCATAGACACTTAACTGTATCCACATCAATAAAAATATATCATTTATCAAATGCTGCAAAAAAACTAAACCTATTTAAAAATATAGAATAAAAATAGGATTCATGTTATTCCACACAGAACGGCTAAGACTTATCTCAGAGATTGATAATCCAAAAGATACAAGATTCTGCATAATAGGATTCCCTTTCGATTCAACAGAGACGAACACACCCGGACAAAGATTTGGTCCACAATCAATAAGAGACAAATTTCTTGCACTAGAATCAAAAGACATGACAACAAAGATATTTGATGCCGGCGACATCGTACCAGTCCATGGAAATGCAGAAAAGACTTTACAGAAACTGACAGAGACGATAGATGACATATTTTCCGACAGCAATGACATAAGACCGATAATCCTTGGAGGCGAACATAGCGGAACCTTGGGTTCTGTAAAAGCATTGAAGAAGATATATCCAAATCTGCAGGTGATATCATTTGACGCCCACTACGACCTTAAAGACACAGTTGAAGACGAAAAACTATCCCATGCTACTGTCATGAGACGCATCCATGAACTAAAAATTCCAGTGACAATAGTTGGCGCAAGGACAGGATCTGAAGATGAGATAAGATTTTCAAAAAAAATAAACACAGATCTAAAAAAGATAGACCTTAAAAGACCTATATACTTATCTCTTGACATAGACTTTTTTGAACCCTCGTGCGCACCCGGGGTAGGAGACCCGGAAACTGGCGGTTTCTTCTACGAGAATTTCAGATCAGTATTTGAACTGCTGTCAAAAGCAGATATAGTTGGCGCAGACATTATGGAAGTAAATCCAATGATTGAAAACAATATTACTCCAAGTCTTGCAGCAAGATGCCTTCTTGATATCTTAGAGATCATGGACAAAAACTGATAAACGTTTAAAAAGATTTCTCATTAATTAATCTTGTTATTTTTATTTTGTTCAATGGACCAGTGGCCTAGCCTGGTTAAGGCGCACGGCTGATAACCGTGAAATCGTGAGTTCAAACCTCATCTGGTCCATTTTTTTATTTTGATCATATATTTGTCTTATTTTTGAATTCTATGTAATTTTTAGCAATCCATCTCTCATTTATATAAAATATTATGAATATTAATACTAATTTTTGAATAATGCGGAGATATTAACTACACAAAAGTATTTAAAATACAACTCACATAATCTATTTTATGGAATATGAATATAATGATAACACAGTATTACAAATAATTCATCTTCTTGCAGAAGAATACGATTCAATTAAAGCTGAAGAACCAGACCTAATACATCAAATACTTTTTGTTACTCCAGAAATTATAACAAGAATACCACAAGAACTTGAGAGTGAAAAATATCGCATTCAGGTATATGATAACGAAACTGCAATCAATGAAAAATTTAATCATCACGAAATATATGTACCTGAAGATGATATAAAAGAATTAAACCTCATCCGTTTAGAATCTTGCCCTAACAAAAAAGACGATTATATGACACAAATACAAGAAAGATTGAAGTTTGAACTAAGAAATAATACCGAAAATATTTATGTGTTCATAAAAGACGAATTTAATAACTTAGGGCATTACGCACATCTAGAAAATCTTAGAGGTCGTATACTTGACTTGACACATAATACTAGTTATGCACAGTTTATCATCCAAGATCATGGAGATAAACTATTTAGGGAATAATCAATTTTTTTGTTTTAATTCTTAACAGACCCATACATCAACAAAATTTATAATTTTGATACCTCTCTCACTTGAAGGCACAACCTGTTGCTCTACAGCATACTTATGGAATTTCTGGCTTAATTTTTTTAGATACATATCTTAGATACATATATACACACAAGACATAAAAGATATAACATGGAGCCTCTTAATTCCACAAAAATAATATCAATTGCAACATTACTAACACTCCTTATTCTAATTCTCCCGCAGACATACGCATTCGACACATGGACAACCTACCAGAATGACATAAGGCATGTAAGCGCAATCACAGACCCGCAATTCTCAAACGCAACAAAAGAAGTAAAACTTAAATGGCGTTACACAATAGGTCTTCAGGTAGATTCAGCCCCTGCAATCGCAGATGTAGACAATGACAGAAAGCTTGAGATCATAATTGGTTCTTTTGACGGAAACTTATACGTATTTGACAGCGAGAATGGAAACATCCTATGGAAATATAAGACCGGCGGAGGAATCATATCATCTCCTGCAATAATAGATGTAAACAACGATTCTCAACTGGACATAATCTTCGGCTCTGACGACACATATGTATACGCCTTAAACGGCAACAACGGAACACTTATATGGAAATTTAAGACAGGAAACCTTGTCCATTCATCACCGACCATAACAGACATCAATAATGATGGATCACTTGAAGTTGCAATCGGTTCAGGTGACGGTTACCTATATGTTCTTGATGCAGAAGATGGTTCTGAAATCTGGAAGAAAAATATAGGATCAATCTTCTTATCATCTCCTGCAATCGCAGACATCAATAATGACAATATTTTAGAGATGATCATAGGTACCGGAAATTTCAACATACTGGCCCTTAAAGGCACAGATGGTAACATATTATGGAATTACACAACAGATAATGTAATCTTAGGTTCAGCAGCTATTGCAGACATAGACAACGACAATAACCTTGAAGTGGTATTTGGTTCAACAGATTTCAACATCTATGCTCTTGACGCTAAAACAGGCATCCTTAAATGGTCAAGAGAGACAGAAGACCGAATAATTTCAACACCCGCCATATATGACATAAATAACGATGACACAACAGAGATCGCAATAGGTTCAGGGGACACACATTTATATATCCTTAACGGCTCAGACGGTGAAATCTTAAACACATACACGACAGAAGATGAAATTATATCTTCACCAGTGATTGTAGATATAGACAATGATTCGTATATGGACATAATTGTCGGCTCAAATGATGGATCGATATATGCAATCGACTCTAACAGTACTGAACTTTGGTCTTTTGCGACAGACGGAAAGATAGTTACACCCCCAACAATCCTTGATATAGACAATGACGGTTTTCTTGACATCATTTTTGGGTCCTATGACGGAAAATTATATATCCTGTCCACAAACCCAGATACCGAAACACTTTACCTTGAAGACGAAGAAAATAATGATGATAGTGAAACATCAATAAACGATGAAGAAGATATAGCTACAGCAACTAATCATTTAGTGCCCGCAATAATAAATAAAGATGATATGATAAACATGACAGACCAGAACAATACTGACCAGAGTGAAAACATTTACAATGGATCAAATGCAAACCCAAAAAAAGAGATAACAGAACCAACACAGATCAATACCGAAAATGACATGACCAAAAAAACAGACATAAAAACCTACGCAAGATATCTTGTCATATTCATAATATTAATTTTATTGACTTTCATCACATTTAAGATTTACAGAAGAAGAACAGGCATAGACTCTCTTTTAAAAAAATAAAATAAGATCTTAATAATTAGACTATTTCTTTTTCTTCTTATCCTTCTCAAACTCTTCATAGTCTGCATAGACCTTACTCAAGAAAGAATTAGTATCTTTTTTTACCTTCTTCTTCTCTTCAACTTCTTCAACCCTTTCTTCAGTCTTTTCAACAGACATATCATGTGAACCATCATATTCATCCGAACCTGATTCTTCACGGCCTTTCCAAAAATCATCATCTGATTCCTTGGGTTTATAACCTTTAGATTCTGTCTCTTTCTTTTCTTCTTTTCCTTTATTTCCAGAGATTAACTTACCCGCATATTTTATTGGTGCAACAACCAGACGTCCCAATAAAGTCAAAAGTTTCATTGTCATATCACCAATAAAAGCAAGAACACGTATTGGTAAAAATGCAGCTTTGCCTGTTGTTTTCAAAAGACTGTAGACCATACTCAATAACGAATAGACACCATACACAATCACAGCAAGAACAGCAAAGGTAAGACTTGACTGAAGACCTGGCTCAACAAGACCTGACACTTTAAGTATATCATTGACGATAAACGGAAATAACGCACCGATGACAGCTGCAATCCCTAGACCTAAAAGAAGTTTAGTTATCTTTATCGCAACAATTACGACAATGATAAAAAGAAGAATAAAGTATACAGAATATTCACCAAATGAAGAGAATATTGCTGCAATATCAGCCATGATAAACAACCTCAAATACCCGGACTGTTAAGGACATCTGCCTTTAAGATTCCAGTACCCTTGATATATATGATACCATCATCAATCCATAAGTCCCCATCAAATGATCTTATTTCCATATCACCCGTATTTTTCTGATAAACTAAATTTCCACTTTCAGCTGAAATATTTATTACACCATACACATTCTTAAGATCAAAAGACTTATCAGACATTCCAGAAACAGATATATGATCTAAAGAAAGATTCTCAATTACTAAAGGGATCTCTCTTTTAGAACTAATAGGACTAGATGCATCTTTAAGAGTAAAACTGGATACCTTTCCTAATATGGTTGTTTTTTCTGAAATTATAACATCGCCCTTAAACTCATAAAATTCAATGGACATATTATCTGACGGAAATTCCATATCCATTAAAGATATAGATGGATTAGGTATTGTATATCTAAGTACTATAGACTCAACAGGATCACGAAACTTAAATTGCATATTCTGATGTTCAGATGACAGAAGCCTAGCACTGAACTGCACAGTCTCAGTACTTGACTGGAACATGCCTTTGAGAAGATTCCCAGTCGGCGCTTTAAGCGCAGAAAGATCAAGGTCAAATCCAGAACCATCGGAAGAATATGATGCAAGCCCGATTATACCTGCAATAAGGACAAACGCCCCGACAACAACAGTAAGCATAGATTCATCAGCCATAGTATCAGCCATAATAATATATCTTATATTTAAATTATGCGCACTTCTATTTAAATGATTTTGGTTTTACAGACAGATATTCAATAAAATCAATGTATATTAGACACAGACTTGCTTCGGCAACATATCCCATATATTTCGCGAACTGAGAGGATGAAATAATTCTTTAGGCACAAATTCTTTTTCAAATCTTTCTTTATTCTTTCTCAAAAATCCATCCCTAATAAATACACCATTAGATGTCAAAGAAATATCATAACCATAAGTCTTATCTATCTTTCCTGAATCAGGAATGATTTTAACTAATTTATTTTTAACAATCATCTCATCAGATAAAACAGTTTCAACAAAATCACAAAGAGTCGTCTCAGCAATAATCTTCTGATATTGTTCATATTCAGGAACATTTTTTAATGCTGTTAATACATCAACTAATCTAATCCTCAAAGGACTATTATTGTCATCGACAGGAAGACAATATATAAGATCCATAATTTTTGTAATATCAAAATAATTTGTATCTTCTGAAAAATTTTCAATCCCATAAGACACTAATCTATATTCTTTTAGTAAATCACCCATATCCTCCAAAGATTCATTATTGTTATTTGCTGTAGGTATTAGATCACGGCCAAGTGCATTAAATACAAGCCTTAATGATTCATATCTATTATGACTCATCTTAACTGTAGTATTTTCATTAAGCGAATTGACAACAAATTTAATATCTTCAGACATAATAATAAGTGGTTTTAAAACAGTTTTAACATATTCATCATTTCCTTTTATTGTAGTATAACTAGTGACAGACTTAATAAATGTTGAAAATAAATTCATCTTATCCACAACAGATTCATTGCTATAAGGCATCTTCTCACCAATATCCTTATTGATTGTACAACAATTAGTCGAACCATCAATATAATCAAACACAGAATCCAAAAGATCATAAACAGTATAAGGATCTTTATCAGCATTTTCAAGAATAGATTCCCAATTTAAGCAATACTCAGAAATCTCTACTTTTTCAACAAGGCTTTTACAATCCATAATCCGCACAGAAAAGATAAAGTACAATTAACATTATAAAACTACCCTCAACTGTAACGATTAAAACCCAAAACAACTTCAGACAGGCCTTGAATTCCTTCTAAGCTCTGAAAACGAAGAAACATTGCCCACACCACATCTGATCTCATTTTCAACAGATATAAGTTCATCACCTGAAAGCTTAGCCCTCTGGTCAGCATCAATTATGACAGGCGGTATCCCATAAACACTGTTATGCCTTGACATTGAAAAAATCGATGATGCAATTTTAGAGGCGACAGAAACCGGATTATCTTTTGCAATAAAATCAACCCTCAATGCACGATCAAATTCAGATGGCCTGATATAAAACGAAAAAAGATTATTTTCAAAACCTTTTACACCAACAGCTAAATCACCCTTATTATCGCAAACAGTCCTAAAGACAGAAGTCCTTTCCCCGACAGAAAGAAGATAAGTCAAAAGATGAGTATCCTTGACATTGAAAAGAGATTTGACCATCTCCACATCAAGCATTGACCTGCAATTTTTAATAAATGCCTGACTTCTCGAATCTTCCACAATACCTGAAAGTACTGTTTTTTTCACAGATGCCAAAGAATACATACGCTTTACAATTTCAATAAGTACCTCATATTCCCTTTTACAATCTAGAGAAACACCTACCCCTACAGACGGATGAAGTGTCAATGAACCATCAAGGAAAAGAAAATCCATATCCTTTTGTGTATTGATCATATCACAGGCAAGCCCAAGCTCAGCTTCAAGCCTAAAAATCGAGGCAGCTGATGACAGACCAGAAGGATCAAAAGAAGACTTAACAATTTTTATTTTTGGTTTAGGAAATGCTGAAGGATAATAATCAGACCCAGAAAGCTTTCCGTCACGATAATTAAATACGGCGCAAACAGCCCGTGTCAAAATGATATTAACTCCATGATACTCTTTTTGAAGAAGACCTCCATCAATCCCACCAACAGTAATTTTAGACAGATCATCAGGTCCGACCTTGACAATCAAAGCACCGTCTAAAAAAACATCATTAGGACCAATACTTTTATTTTTCTCCCTAAGACCTTTAGCAACAAGAGATATCTTTTTCTCCCAACCGACAAGATCAGAGACAATTACATCTATCTCAGAACAGATATTATCCATAAATAAAATTACCTGCAAAATATTATATATTTGAATTAGGTTGAGACGAAACTGAAGAGTATGTCTTATAGACTCCTTCCATAATTGATCCAATCCCCTCCAATTCTGATTCTGGAAATATACCATTTTCAATAAGATCAATGATTCCCGAATCATTAGATTGCTTCAGATAAGAAGACAAAAGATATTCATCTCGAATAATATCTTTCCCAAAAGATAAAGATTTTTTAATAGAATCAAAAAAATTCAAATCACTATTTTCAATAAAATCGCTACCCACAATCCAATGACCTTTATGATACATACTCTTATTTATATCTAAAAGCCTTTCAAATATACTAAAATGCCCGATATACATAAAAAATGATGATTGCAGAAGAAATTTAGTCTTTTCCAATTCATTTTCAAACTGCTCTTTATTTTCAACTTCATAATCAAGCGCATCAATATAATCTAAATGTTTATATAGCGCCCTCTTATAGACCAAAGCACGGAATATATCTTTGTCAAATGATTCTTTAACAGATTCAAAAGAATCAACAGATCCGGAAATCTTTTCATTTTTTCCACGATTTAACCGCACCTTATAAGACTGATCAATATCATAAGTCATACCAGACGATAGACCATCATCTTTACCAAAAATAACGTCCTTATTATATCTCAGACTTTGAATAAGTGAGACACCGCCCATTAAGGACTCTGAAGAGATGATATCTTTCATATGCTTAAGACATCCTAAATAATCAATTTCAAAAGTGCTTAAACAAGACACATCAAATAAAGGTTCATCTGATGAGATTTCAGACAATAACAATCCTATTCTCTCCGAAATAGATGAAGCATAATCATCAAGTTCATTAATTGCAGATTTAAATGTTTCAGACGCATCCTCATAATTTTCATCCATAGATCACACACACCAAAATGATTTCAATTCATACATCTTAAAAATATCTCATTCTTTTTAGTAACCCTATCTAACACAGACAAAGTTTCAGGACTATCACCATAAGTTCTTGCTAAGAATACATAAGACTTTTCTGGATCTAAAAACATCCCTACAACTTCACCAAAACAATCATGATTATTTTTTAGATATATACCACGAAGAATATCAGACACAGATGTTACTTGTGATTCGGAAAAATAACTGAACCCCAAAAATTCACGCATAGATTTTACATAATCCTCACCTTGCCCAGATAATGATTTTTCAATATTTTCAATTGTCTGTTTATCCATATTAAAAAGACCGCTTGTCTTTATCCTTGAACCAAGTCTTTCCACCCCATACGCATTATTGCCCATATCAGCAATTTCAAGATTAAGCAGATTTAAAAATAATGTTGCATTGTCATCACTAGACCCACTAGATTTAACATCACCATGATAATCTTTAATCAAAGTATCACGCAACGATTCAAATCTATCCCTTATATTTTCAAGAATATCATCACTATCATCACCACGCCCAACACCATACTCCTCAATAAGAGGTCTTATCTCATCAAGTTCACTACAGATATATTTGATTCCTGAAAAACCATAATCAAAAAGAATTGTCTTTATAGATTGCTCAAAAAGTTCAAGAGTGACAACATCAGTTGCCTTTTTGATCTTATTAAAATCAATCCCATTCTCATCTGCATATTTTTTTATGACATCAGACCAATCACCATTTTGATTATTCTCAACAAAATTACATATTATCCTCCCTATATTTCCTTTAGGACTTAATTCATTAAGCCCGGAAAAATCTTCGATATTATCACTTGTAAGGCTTAAATTAAATTGTCCAGGTATCTTATCGTAAGCAACAACTGCAAGAGGATGGTCAAGTCCGCACACATTCTCAATATTGACCATATCTTCTAAAGAAAAAGCAAGAGGATCAGATGAAAGAATATCAGATATTGAACTTATAGTCCGCATCTCCTCACTCACCCCAGATTTACGAAAATAATTATTTAACAGATTTACCTTTTTTGGACCAAATGCAAGATTCACGTGTTTTTTTAAACTATTATCATCAGTTATATCAATTTTTCTCGCACCGACCGACAAAGTACTGCCCATACTAATCACTTGACCACAATTAAAATCAGGCATGACTAAATCTGAAATCTCAAATATAACTTTTGCAATATCATTATCAGATAATGTTATCAACGCAACAGTATCATAAAAATGTCTTAAGAGCATAAGATCATGAAAATATGTCTGTGAAATGCAAGTCTTTTCTGGATGCGCACACATCTCTTTCAAAAAATATAACTTCGCCTCAAAAAAAGCATCACCCCCACCATCCTTATGAAGATTATAAATTTCAGCAAAACCACGGCTTAGATGCAGATCCATCTTTAAAAGTTTTGAAACATCATACATCCCGTCTATATTGATTATCCTGTCACCTTCAGCTGAAAAATCAGACATCCCCATATACCCATAAAAAAGTTCATCAGGTGAATTAAATATGCCTTGCTTGACTCCCACATCCATAAGCCCTATCCTATTCGAATGAGAATTGTAAGTTAAATTACCTTTCTTAAATAAAGTACCATCCACATCAAAAATACCTAAAGTAGGTTTAACAAATGATTCATCACGCATAAAATTTCTAAAAGATAGATCAACAAAAAAATTATCATATGAAAACGAACCCAACAGATTAGAATTAGTATTTTTCATCTCAAAAACATTAGACTCCCAAAAATCCCAATAATCAATGATTCTTTTCCTGTTATCAGCATCAATCTTGCTATTGATTTTTAAAGCCATATCACAGACTGCTTCTTTCTCCTCAGGACTTAAAGAAGAACTATCAGGCACAGTTTTATTCCCGACACCATCAACATGATTATCAATTTCAGGTTCAACAGCATTTTTACCAAATAATTTAAAAAGACTATTAAACACAGGTTTTACGCCCATATAAACAAATAGTTTAGTTGAAACTGCATATATAGTTTATCCTGAAATGTGATGAAAATATAGAATAATTACTTTTTTTCAGAACTTTTTTCCAAAAGAATATCAATTATGACAGATAGTTTATTGCTTATCTCACAAAGACGCTCATCAACCCTATTTGATGTATCGACCTCTGTACCTTTTTGAAATTCAATAGGATACTCGGTTTCAATCTTTTCTGGCACAATTTCCATTTCCTCAACTATTTTTTTTTCAATAGACGTAATATTCTTAAAATTACCAGACACAGAATGAGAGAACTCAACGGTGTCTCCAACTGAAACATTTTCAATATAAGATGGTTCCCATACCGAAAAACTCTCACCGGAAATGCATATTATAAAATATGGTTTACCATTTCTGCTTTTTTTAAGTTCACTTATGCTTTCAACAATACCGTCCATAACATAAAAGAAATTCTAAGAATTTATAAATGTATCTTATTTCAAAAACCATGTAACAAATCTATCACTTATTGAAAGACCAGAAAGACTATACCTTATTTTCATGTCTTCAGAACTTAAAGGAATCTCAAAGACAACACGACCATTAATTTCAGTTCCAGTATATATCCTCTTTGATTTAGGCAGCACATCATATCCTTCATATGTAACCGGTTCAAATGTATATGCACCATCAGAGATCAAAGTAATCTTAGTTGACCCGATATATACAGAAGTTGCACCTTTATTTTTTACAGAAAAATCAGCAATAAGAAACTGCTTGCCTGCCCTTGCAGTATCAGTTATATTCTCACCGTCATCTTCAGTTTGGTATATATGGCTTGTTGAAAGTTCATAAGAATCAAGTGTCACATCAATTACATCAGTTTCAACAGCAACACCGACTTCGGCAACAATCTCTCCAGCCTCAGAAATATAAGATGTATCCAGTTCTGAATCGGAATCAGAAACCTCAGAATCAACTATAGAATCAATCTCATCTAAAATAGTATCATCAGCAACAGAATCATCTAACAGACTATCATCTTCAACCACCGCAGGAATATCAGAGGTCACATCATCATTATCAATGATATCATCTTGTTTTTCAGAATCTGAATCATTGGATAACATACCGACAATACCTATAGAGACTATAACAAGGACAGCAAAGGCAATCATATATACAATAGACTTTTTATCAACTGAAAACGTAATCTTATCCGAAGACTGATCTTTTACTGATCTATCCACAGTGCTCTTCTGTTTAGATTTAATTTTTTTAGCAGTCTTTTTTGCAGGCATACAACATATTTAGTACTTGACGTTTATATAACTAATATAACTTAAACCAAAAATACGGCACAATTCAAAAAATAAGTGATTTTGAATTTTTTTAAAATATTTTTAATTTATAAAACATCTCAAAAATACTTTTAAATATTAATTTTAAAGACATTTAGAAAAAAAATAAAGAAAATAGATTAACTACAATTTATATTGAAATCACTCGAAAAATAAATTGTGCCATCCTAACGAAAAACATTTAAACTTGAATACCATAAATAAATACTAAATAGGTATGGTTTTCATTTGTATAAAAGAGTATTAAATTACATGCTATTTACAGTTTTTTAAAAAACCACAAAAGTTGAATGGATTAATTTAACAAATACAAAATAAATTTAATAATATCTAATAAAGGTGCTATGATGAATAAAAAAGAATTAAAAAAAATAGTTGGTTTAAATAAAACAGAATTTGACAATTTTATTAATCCCAATATGCCTAATTATGAGACCCTACAAGTTCAAAGTGTTAAATTAATACCTATTGAAAAACTTGGTGATGAACAAGCTTTAACTTCAGTATTTTTAGCAAGTTTAAAATTAGTTGATGAATTTAGAGAAAAATTATTGAATGAAATTAAATTTAAAGGAAAAAATAAAAATAATATATTTTTATATCGTGAAGCTGCATTTAATAGCTCGGGTGGACTAGAAAATTCGAGAGTTGATGGTTTAATTATTTATGTTTCTAAAGGTATAATTGTAGACGCAGCATTTTTTGAAATGAAAAATAAATCAGATAAATTAACGGAACTACAAATAAATAAATATATTGAAATTGCTAAAAAATATAATGTTCCTAAAATAGTGACCATCTCAAATGAATTTGTCACCTCCCCAACACAATCACCAATTAAAAATATTAAACTAACTAAACGAGTTGATTTATTCCATTTTTCATGGACTTATATTTTAACTGAAGCAAACTTATTATTATTTAAGGACCAAGGAAATAATAAAAGAATTAAAGATGAAGACCAAGTTGCGATTATGCAAGAAGTTGTATCGTATTTTGAACATAATAAATCTGGAATAATGGATTTTTCTCAAATGAATGATGGTTGGATAACTATTTGTAAAGAGATTAAACAATCTAAAAAAATAAGAAAAACAGATTCTAATATTAGGGAAGCAATATTAAGTTGGATTCAAGAAGAAAAAAATATGATGTTAAAATTAAGTTCTGAATTAGGTGTTTTAGTAACTTTAGGAAATTCTAAATTTAAAAATAATATTCAGGATCGGATAAATCGTGATGTTGAAATGTTATGTGCAAAACAGGAATTAATTTCTAATTTGAAAATTAAAAATGTAGTATCAGATATACATATAACTTTGAATTTACATAGTAATAATGTTCAAATGTTTGTTTCTGTTAAAACAAATCCTCATAATTCAATCAGAGCAAATTTTACAGATATCAGAAAACAAATTAAGAAATGTGACTCGGACAATGAGAGATTTGAGAAATTAATTAATCATTTGTCAGTTAAAACAATTATTAGAGGAAATAGTCGTAATGTATCAATTAATTTTAATGAACTTACTGAAAATAGTTATAAAACAATTGATAAAACTCAAAATATAAATGAATTTAGAATTATTTTTAATAAAACTTTACCTTTTGAAAAATCTAAAGTCTTCATCAAATTAATTGAAGAGATGCTATTTGATTTTTATAAATTTGTGGTTCTCCATCTAAAAAATCCACAAATTAAAGCTCCAAAACCAAAAAATGAACCTATTATTTTAATGAAAACAGATTTTATTCAGGATAAAAATTAATTTTTTAATTTGACATCTTTCCCGATCTAAAGACTTGCCCTTCAGGCGACGTCTTCGCTTTGCCCAGAAGCAAAAATCATCATTTAACATTAATGTACCTATAAATACTCTTTTGTTTTCTCTAAACCCAACAAACATCATAACAAAAAAATAAACATCACACCATTCATCCCATACTTAAAAACACAACTGTTGCTATGCAACAGACTTATGGAATTTCTGACGAGTTTTTTCAAACCAAAAACAGCTTTATAACAATTTAAATATTAATCAATAATTGCCACGCTCTCGCATGATATCCAGAAGCATCTTCCTTTCAGCGCGCGCAACAACATACTTTGAAACTTTTGCCTTGTCAGCCGGAACAACTATTGCATCCACACCAAATTCAACAAGCTTATCGATTATCTCACCCTCATTGAGCATAGACCCGCCCACACTTACAGGAACCTTATTTTTTTTGTAGCCGTCAATGATCATCTTTATCATCCTCAGTACCCCGGGATGTTTTGCATCAAAATGCTTATTCACCTTTTCATTCAACGAATCTATCCCAAGCATGTGTTCTGCAAGCCTGTCTGAATCGATGAATACAAAATCAATGCCAGCCTTAACAAATTCAGTTGACGCCAATCCGGCAGCAGGTACTTCAACACTTATACCGACTTTAAGGTTCTGCATATCGATACCGCACTCTTTAAAAATATTGTTTATTTCATATATCTGCTGCGGATGATGCACAAAAGGCAGAAGTATCTCTATATTTTTATATCCTTTAAGTATAAGATTGTTAAGCGCCTTAAGCTCAGCCTTAAATATTGCGGGAGAATCAAGAGTCCGCCTTATACCTCTCCAACCAAGCTTAGGATTAGCCTCAACAACCTCATGACTTCCATCAGGAAGACCGCTAAGAGTCGACGTCTGCGCGCTCAATGTCCTGAATGTTACAGATTTAGGATATGCTGATTCAACAATAGGACTCAATTTAGTCTCAAGATACTTGACCAATTCTTCTTCCATACCCTCAGAAAGTATCTTGTCTGGATGCTTCCCTAAATTTAATAATACAAGTTCAGATGGAAAAAGACCAATACCGTCAAAAACTTCCTCAACATTCTGCACATCCGAAGCAAGAACCTTGACTTTTGTTCCGGTAATCATTGCTAACGGGTCTTCTTCAATCATATTATCCACACTAGAAACATTATTATTTATGTCATTGACATTAACAGAATTATTAATGATATCTGTATCAATACTATTATTGTCACTGGTATTATTTAAATTAACATTCTCTCTTTCAGAGACTGATAGATCCATATTATTCGCATCTGCAGATTGCTGCAGATTTGAATCACGAAATACATTACCGCCAACATTGCTTGCACCTTGAGACAAAGAATTCTTATCTTCAAAAGAATGACCAACCGGTGCAGATTGCAAAACAGCACCATCTGTGTCAGAACCGCTCATATCAACAGACGCGTCCACATCGCGAACATTACTTCCAGTATCAGAAACATCAGATGACACATTGAAAGACACATTATTCGCTTGCGGACTGGATGTCTCTTGTCCCACATTATCCATATCATCTTGAGGTACAGCTTTAACATATATCTTCCCTGAAGTAGCATCCATTGCAATTTTAGTCCCATCGGAAATATTGCCACAGATACCAGGACAATTGACAATTAAGGGAATATCAAGTTCACGACACAGAATAGACATATCAGACAAAAGGCCACCATTCTCAGAAATGACACCACCCACACGATTTAAGACAAGTATTGATGAAGGTTCAATGACTGGTGCAATAAATATATTTCCCGCCCTAACTTTTAAGACATCAGAAATATTGTGCACCTTGACAGCCACACCGTTCCCATTACCGCTGTTTGCACCGATCCCATTAAATGCAGATACCTCAGATGTTTCATATATCGCTTTAAGCGGTTTATTGATTGTCGAAATATTAGACACATCAACAAGATAAAGCTTATCCCTCTTGAAGACCCATTCTAT
Source organism: Candidatus Nanohaloarchaea archaeon (assembly GCA_013138765.1). GTDB lineage: Archaea > EX4484-52 > EX4484-52 > EX4484-52 > GLR71 > GLR71. The sequence goes on along the minus strand of WTCB01000066.1, from coordinate 5,288 downwards.
ATAGACTGGATACTTTGCAAAAGCTTCAACACTCTTTGCAAGATTAGAAATAGAAATTATCTCATTTCCATCAATTGATTCAGAATTAGTAAGTTCAGGAGATACTTTTTCTTTTATCACATCTCCACTGACTGCGTGTTTCACAAAACGCCATTCCTTATGATTTATTTTCTTGCCGTTAAGTGCTGAAGAAGTCTTATCAGTTATAAAGACATCAGGCGTTATCTCACCATCAGACACAAGCCCACAACCAAAACTGCTTTCAATGACAATCTCATTCAGATTATTTGTCATAGGATTTGCAGTAGAACACATGCCGGATTTTTCACCATCGATCATCTTCTGAATAATTATGCCAGTAAATATATCCTGACCACCATTATACTTCTGCCTTGCAAATATTGCCTCATCGCTGTATATGTTTGCCCATGATTCTTTTATTTTGTCTATCACACCTTGAAGCCCACTTACATGAAGATAAGATTTATAGAAACCCCTAAATGTTATCTTTTTAGAACCATTAGTAAAAACACTGGACCTTATGGCAACAGAAGCATTATTTCCGCCTGCATTTATTGTCCCGAGCGTATCATGATTAAGATCCTGCATCTCAGGGCTTATGCCCAATGAAGAATATGTGGCCTTGATTTCATCTTTTAATTTTTTAGGAATTTTCCCGGAAAGGATTAAATCGCGCACTTTCTTAGATTTTTCAGCAAGTTCTTCCGGACCGCAATTACCTATCTCCTGCAACAGCCGAATTATTGATTCAGAAATATTATTTTCTACAGCAAATTCATGAAACCCGGCATTGGTTATCACAGAACCAGATGGTACCGGAAACTTTGCAGCTATCAGTTGTGATAATGCAATTGCTTTATCCCCTACTTTTTCACGGTCAGAAGATGAAAGTATTGATAAGTCAATAATGAATTCCATAGCTACCTATCTATAGATTAGTACCTATACGTATAAAAATATATTTACTGATAAAAGAAAAATTACTTTTTCGTACCTTCTTTATAGACACCGACAATCACGAATGACATGAATGGGAACGCCAAGAACAGTACAAAAAACATTAAAACGGCAATGGCCAATAAAAATGGTATAGATAGATAAATACTTATCTCAGCCAGATATCCGGCAATTCCAGTTATTCCCAATATGACAAGCATAACTGAAAAAAATATCACAAATACAGACAATATTGCCCCTGCAACTAAAGAGACATTACCTGTAAAAAACTTCACACTTTTTTTAACAGCGGAAAACCCATCAACTTTAGTTGCAGCAACTATAGGTATTGAAAAGATAAGTGACAGCTGAACAGATAAAGCAATGACAAAAAATAAAGAATACACAAAAACACTGACAGATGTTGAAGTCAACATATAATTATCCATCAAAATATTGATCATAGATCCAACAATTGCCGCAATAAATTGAATGACGATGAACGCTTTAAAAATATCAGCCCATCTTGTATCTATACCTTTGCGAATATTTGATAGCTTAATCTTTTTATCGCGCATAAGATTGATGCTATAATAGACACCACCCGAAAGCATGGCAAGCACAAAAGATAGGAATATGCTCATGACTGATATCATAGGAGAAGTACCAATTGATAATTGTTCAAGCGTAACAAGACCTGTAACTATGAAAAAACCTTCAATAATTAATACCGCAGACCAAAAGATGAGACCTATAAGCAAAGATTCACGAAAATTATTTTTCACAAGATTGTACGCATTTTTCAATATATCACTGACAGCCATAAACATCATCTACAAAGTTACTCTACTTTATTTTACCCACACCCCTATATAAAAGTTGACATAGCTAAAAAAATATTACAAACATTTAAAATGTTTAATAAATTACTAATATAATCAAGTATAATAAGATCTTTGATAATATTTGATAATTATAGTTGATGATATTTATGGAAAAAGCAGTTTTTGTTGGCAGGTTCCAGCCATTGCACAACGGTCATGTAAACGCGATCAGAAATATAATCGAGCAAGATGACATAGACCACCTTCACATAATCATAGGTAGCGCAGACAAGAAAGACACAGACAGCAATCCATTATCTTTTGAGACACGAAAAGATATTATTTCTAAATCATTACAAAATTTAATCGAAAACAGACAGATATCAATTTCAGGCCTTGACGACTGCACAGACGACGACGAATGGATCAAGAACCTAAGACAGATTGCACCCGATGCAACAGTTGCCTACAGCGGCAACGGATGGACAAGAAGATGCATGGAACCTTTCTGCAAAGTTGAAGACCCGGATTTTCTTGACAAAGAAATCTTAAACGGCACCAATATCCGATTGCGCATAAAAGAAAAAAAAGAGATAAAGCACCTTGTACCGGTAAAAGTATTTGAAATCCTTAGTAAAGACAGATATAAATAATAAAATTTCTGTTAATTAAAAATCAAAAAGTAACCACCATAAGTGGTAACCAATTTTTATGTATGATGTAATGTTAATGATACATAATGTACACAAAAAATGAATTACTTGAATTAATTTCATTTGATGAAAGTTTACATCTAGAATTTAAGGAAAGTTTAAGCAGAGAACTTAGAAAATCGATTAAATATTCTATCTGTGCATTTGCAAACACATTAGGTGGAAAGATATTAGTAGGTGTTACTGATTCTGGCAAAGTGCTCGGTGTTGATTACAATAATTCAATTTTAGCACAAGTCCAGCATTTTGCCCGCGAGATAAATCCTAACCTAAAGATACATATTAGTGTCTGTGATGAATTGCATGTCATCATAATTGAAGTCTTCAAAAGTGACGAGCTACATAATATCAATGGCATGTTTTTTATAAGAGAAGGAAACATGACTCAAAAATTAATATCACCCGACGAAATCAGAAGCTTGTTTGAACTAAAAAACAAGCTAAGTTTTGATGATAAGATTAATACCGATTTTGATTTGGCAACAGATTTTGATAATAATCTTTTTCAGAAATTTTTAAGACGCACAAATCTGCCATCAAATATAAATCGAAAACATATCTTAAAAAATCTGTCTTTACTTACAGATACCATCCAAAATAATGCCTGCGTATTATTATTTTCTTCAAAAATCAGTAAATTTTTTACAAATGCAGTCATTAGTTGTGTTTTGTATTCTGGAACAGATAGAGCTGAAATTTTAGATAAAAAAGAATTTGATGCAGATTTTGTTTCTAATTTTAATGATTCAGTAATTTTTGTTATGAGAAATACAAAGACTGGAGCTATTATCAAAGGTATTGAAAGAATAGATACTCCTGAAATTCAAGAAGAAGCACTTCGTGAAGCAATCATTAATGCAATGATCCATAGAGATTATTTTTCAAAAGGGCGTGTACAGATTGACATATTTTTAAATCGAGTTGAAGTTTCAAATCCCGGGAACTTATTATTCGATAAAAATGATTTAGGAGAAGTTAGTGTTTCTCGCAATCATATTTTAGTTAATTGCATGCAACGACTTAGATATGTTGAAAAGATTGGTTCAGGAATTAGCCGAATGAAATCATTAGTTCCAAATATTAAATTTAAAATTAGTTCAAATTGGTTTAGAGTAATATTTCCTCGAAACTGTGTAAATGCCGGTGTAAATGCCGGTGTAAATGCCGGTGTAAAATTATCAAAATTACAACAAAATATTTTAGAGAAAATTATTGAAAATAAATTAATTACTGCAGAGATAATGACTGATTTTTTCCAGAAAGACATTAGAACTATAGAACGAAATTTATCTAAATTACAAAAAAATAAATTAATAAAACGAATAGGCTCTGCTAAATACGGTCATTGGACGATTATAGATTAAAATAGGAGTTAAAATGTTATGCGCATAAAAGACATATCAAAAGAGAACAGACCTCGAGAACGATTTAAAAAAAATGGAGCTTATTCTTTAAGTGATGCAGAATTGTTAGCGATAATTCTTGAAAAAGGAACAAGATACGAAAACGTAATCGACATGAGCAACCGCTTAATAACAACTTATGGTCTCTCTAATCTATCCACATTATCATTTCCCGAACTTCAAAAGATTAAAGGTATAGGTCCAGTAAAAGCAATGCAAGTAAAAGCTTTATTTGAATTCAATAAAAGATACAATATTTCAAAACAAGATAAAAACGTTTCAATCAAATCAGCAAAAGACGTTTTTAATTATGCGCATGAAAGATTAAAAGATCTTGACCGCGAGCATTTTGTAATATTGCACCTTGACACCAAAAACAAGATCACAAAAGACGAGACAATATCAATTGGTATATTAAATGCTTCCCTTATCCATCCTCGCGAAGTATTTAAGTCCGCCATAAAAGAGAGCGCAAATTCAATTATATTGGTCCACAACCATCCTTCAGGTGATTGTGCGCCATCTGACGAAGATCTTTCTATAACAAAGAAATTGATAAAAGCAGGTGAGTTATTAAACATCAAAGTCTTAGACCATGTAATAATAGGTGATAACTCATATTGGAGTTATATTGAGAAATGAATAAACAGATAACCTTTAAATTAAGTTCAAGGACTCAAAAGCAATATCCTTATGCGCAAAAGTCTCACTCTTATATCTTCCAGTTTTGAAGGCGATATTGTAAACGAATTCAAACCCGCATTTAATCTATATTGATTCTTACCGTACGATAAAATGTATCCGACTGCCTTGCATATAATTAGGTGACACATTCGGTGGTAATTAATGACAAAATTTAAAAATATTTTTAATTGACATTTAAATATTAGTTTTCCAATCTTTCTAGAAGTTTGAATGCATCTCTATTGAATTTAGAGAATGCAAACCATTTCTTTCCTAAATCCTTTAATGATGCGCCAATATGATATACTTCTTTATCATCAATTATCAAAAATCTATCATGCGACTTCTTAAATTCTTTAATCAAGATTTGAGGATATTGAGAATTGTATTTATTCAAGTCTAACTTTAATTGTTCTGTAATATTTTTTGTATAGATTACAGCGCGCACATCATCGTCTCTTTTAGAGAACAATGTCAAGACAGAATCATCAACAAAATTATCAATTAAAATAATTGATTCTTTTGCACGCCGTATAAGATCTGAAACAAATTTATATGCATCAAATATCTGACCGTCAAAGAAGATGCCTTGTTTAGGCGCAATCTCTTTAACTTCCATTGCATCCAAAACAGAATCAATCTTTTTATTAGTCTCAAGTTGTTTTATTTCAAGATTATCGAGTCTTTGAACTATCTGCGCATTTGCG
>WTCB01000109.1 GCA_013138765.1 Candidatus Nanohaloarchaea archaeon | reverse complement strand
GTATCTGATTTGTATGAGCCAATAAATGGGATGGAAGTAAAAATATATTTTAATCCTGCATATATTTCAATAAATAGTATCGCTGAAGGAAATTTATTTACTCAAGACGGTGCACCAACATGGTTTATGACACCAATTATAAATAACACTGAAGGTTCAATAATTAATATAGTTACATCCTTTTTAGGTTCCTATAATGTATCAAAGCCCAGTAATTTTATAACAATAAACCTGACTGCAAAAGAAACTCTTGGAGTTTCAGACATAAACCTTACTGATATCATAATCAGTTACCCTCCAGACAGTGATGCACTTTATACCTTCTTTAAAAATGGGACCATAACTATAATTGATACAACAGCGCCAAGTTCAATAATTGGTCTTTTGAACCAATCAAAAGATCAAGATTGGATCTACTGGAACTGGACCAATCCGACAGATTCAGATTTCAGCCATACTGAAATATACATCAACAACACATGGAAAACAAACACATCAAACAACTTCTACAACGCAACAGAACTTATCGGAGATACAACCTATGAAATCCAGACAAGAACTGTTGATAATTCAGGAAATGTCAATACAGCATGGGTGAATTCAAGTATGATGACTGCACCTGATACAATTGCACCAATAATAACATTCATCGCACCAACAAATACAACAGCTTTAACTGCAGGCACAACCCAGACAACAATAAACATTTCAACAGATGAGAATGCAACTTGCAGATACAACATAACTGTTACAAATACTAGTTATGAAAATTCAACCAACTTCACAACCACAGGAACAACAGCCCATTCTTTTCTGTACACAGGTCTCACAAACGGAAACACATACAACCTCTACTACTGGTGCAATGGCACAAAAGGCAACATCGACCAAAATGCAGCACACCACACATTCTCAGTTTCAGTTGCATTATACTGCGGTGATGGCACCTGCAACAACGGCGAGACCTGTTCGACCTGTGCAACTGATTGTGGCTCATGCTCTTCAAGTGGCGGAAGTTCAGGCGGATTCATCCCAACACCAATAATTCCCGAAGACAACACAACAGAAAACATCACAGTAAACAACATGACTCAAGTCATACTTCAACAAAACACAACAGAGGATATAATCAAACAAAATGACAATATGGACAAACTAGAATTTAAGATCACGGCGCAGGACAAGATTGAGGCAGTTAAAAATATGATAAAGGATATTGATACAGTTGCACGAAACATCTTAAACGATGCAGAAGATGCATTTGCAAAAGGCAATTATGAAGAGGCCTATGCACTTGCATCTGAAGCAGAAATTGCAATTGGTGCTGGTACAGAAACAAGCAGCACACCAAAGGATCATTATCCGATTTTAGAGATTATTGGTTTTGTGTTTATCTTGATGTTCTATATCCTGATTTTAAAAAAGAGACGCACCTTAAGACGCTATATTAAATCTAATATTAATGATTACATTCAAAAAAGAGAATCTATAAACAATTAAAATATATAACAGTACCATTAAACTAAATATTGCAATTTTTATATTTACTGATCACTCTTTCTTCAGATAACCCCAGATCCGATTATTTTTTCCGGGATGGATTGTGACTTTATTGCCCTCATGCTTGACATTGTTGATCTCCATCATAGATATATCATCAGGCAATTCAATATTGACTTTAAGTCCTGGCCGCGAATCAAAATTGATGATGATCTCAACAAACTTTTCATGTCTCCTGTCAACCTTGACATGCATTACATGTCCGCCCACAGTTTTGCCGAACCGTTCATATTCCATCCAGCCATCAATCAACCTGGGTGCAACAATCATTTCATTCTCATGCATATTTACAGATAGACCAAATATCCCTGAGTCAACAGCATGGACAAAAAGTGATGATGTGCCGTAAGAGCTCAGATCGCTTAAAGGTGAACCGTCAGCAGAGTTGATTGTCTTTTCAAAGACTCCAAGTTCATAGTTGAACATCTGCCTTGAAAGTATCCGCAGCAATTTAAGACCTGTTGCAGTATCAGAACTTTTAAGATATGAGCATGCGGCAATACCTGTCGCAAAAGATCGTGCCCCGCCGGAATGTGCAGTCCCTGCCTTGAAATCCGGGTCAAAGATGCCGCGTGTACGGATCCCGTGCGCACTCACGAATTCCTGTCTGATCTTTTTAAGGACCGTATCTCTTTTGATCTCGCGGATCTGGTCAAAGAATATTGGTATGAGTGCATTTGCACTTTTGACTGCATCATCTTTAAGGCTGTCTTTTAAGAACTTAGACCTATTGTCCCAGAAGTAGACATCAAGGGCCTCGCTCATGATCCTGCATTTTGACGGATGATATATCCTCAATGCCTCAATCCATAATGACTGCAGTTCAATCCTTGTATCATCATAAAAATGCGGGTCGAGAACACTTACTTTAATCACAGGTTTCACAAGACCATCTTCAAGCTTAAGTTTTCGGATGATTGTGATTATCCTCTCTCGCAGACCTTTCTCAAAATTGTTATCACCACTGTGCTTGACATACTTATCAAGCATGATTAAAAAAAGCGGATTCACATCTTCGTTGTCAAAGACGAGCATGTTGTCCGGCACAATTTTTGAAGGAATTGTATCTTCACTCAAAGCTAAGATATCATTTAAGATTTCTTTTGCCTTCTTAAAATCACCGAGTTCAACAAGACCGAAGACATTCCACAACAATTTTTTGATGTCTATCTCATCTGTTGACGGGTGATTCGGGTGGTATTCAATGTCAGACAGTGCAAAAGCAAATGCACGATTGATATTTTCATCAGGAGTCATAAGTCCGATATGTTTTCCTGCATTGTTCGGTTCCATCTTTAAAGTATCATATTTCCGTTCTTTTTCAATATACAGCCTGCTCCAATTAAGCGACATCTTATCAAAGCATGTCTTTGCATCATTTCCCGCACCGTCATCTGCGCAAAAGACAAAAGGGACTGTTATTTCATCTCCTTTATGTATCTCGCAGGTGACCTGAATATTTTTCGGGATGTATATCTCTTTGCCGAGAGAATTTACATACTGTTCTTTACCTGTCTGTCTGGTCAATATGCCTTTACTCTTGCCCGTACCATAACAAAGTTTCCATTCAGTATTTTCTGAGGATACAATGTTCGCGTTCCTGATGCTGTCAAAATCACATTTATATTTTCTGCCATGAATACTTTCAAAACTCTTGCGCATATCAATCTTTGTAGAAAGGGTGGCAGTAATTTCCTGACTTTTATCGCTCTTGTTAATAATTTTTAAGACTGATATGAATCCAGTCTCATTATCTGGCGCAAAACAAAGTTCTTCGACATCAAGACCCGGTAATTTAAATGTATGTATGCCTGCCCATGGTCTAAGGATGAACTTGTCCA
>WTCB01000025.1 GCA_013138765.1 Candidatus Nanohaloarchaea archaeon | reverse complement strand
ATTTGATCTCATCAAACTCTGTGATTATTGCTTTTACCGGTATTGAAACTTTGCGTTCAATCGAGTATCCCGAGGGCAGTGTTATATCTAATTTCTGTTTCTTTTTTAATTTTGAATCAGAAATTATTGCTGCGCGTACTACATCTTTTAAGGTTGGGTACTTTATCCAGTGGTTTTTTATCTGCACTGTCCTGCATCGGCAGAGCATTACTTTTACTGATGCGGGTATATCGGATGTGGGCTTAACTGGAATCTTGCTTGCGCAATCAGGACAGAATTTACCCACCAATGTCTCTGTATCAGAACCGCATTTCGGACAGAATTTTTTCATCATAAATATAGATTGTAATATTTCTTTTTAAAATCGATTATTTTTGTCAATTATTGTCAAAAAAGTAAACTATACTTTGAAAATCATTGCATATTGTGTGCCCGCTACTGAAAGTATGTGCTCTTCTGTGATTATATCTTGTTCTTTTAAGGCAGATATTATCTTGTTGCCTGAGATTACGGCAGAGGTAGATGCAGAGATGGCCGATATTATTGTCTTTATATCGGCTTCTGTTCCATTATAGAAATAATCTGATATGTCAAGGACTTTGTCATTGTCCTCAAAACGTTTTCCTAAAATATCAGAATCACAGACAGAGACGATACTACCCGTATCTGTATTGTATGTCTTTAAAATAAACATCTTAAAAACCTTAACTTAAATATTGTATGCGCATACAATCCTATGATTTTGCGATTGGTCTTTTTGCACCGCATGCTTCACATTTTAAGAATTCTTGTCTTGCTGCCTTAACCACATGAGTATCTGGTTTTCCACATTCATTACATAGAACGAAACGGTTTACATATTTTTTAAACTTGTCATTTATTGCGATTGAACCGAACTTACCCACAAATTCTGCTTTTGCTCCTGAAAGTTCACCAAAAGTTGCAAGTTCTTTTGACATATATTTAAGAAGTTCTTTTTCATCCCGTCTTATGTGTTTTGATGCTGCGATAAAATTTACTATTTCAGTACGGCTACCAATCACTATTGTTTTTAATACAGGCATCTCGAAACGTTCAGCATTATCTGAAATCTCAGGGAGCTGTTCATATGCACCATCAAGCATTTTTTCGTAATCATCTGCAACCATAGTAAATCATCAACATTGTCTATGGAAATTTAGAACATATCTTTTTATTTCTTTGTCATATAGAACCTTTCGGATCTATCAGAATATATCCAAAAGTTCTGACAGATCATCAATTACATAATCACAATCATCAACCATATCAAAATCTTGATTGTGGCTATTTTTTATCAATATAAAACTCATTTTCGCGTCTCTTGCCGCAAGAAAATCGTTTACGCCATCCCCTACCACCACACAGACATCCGGATCTGTATCTATCAGACTTGCGGCCTTAAGAAATGTTTCAGGATTTGGTTTTGGAGTTGATACATCATCAACAGTGATTATTGTGTCAAGAAGATCTTGTGTGTCTTTTGGCACCATCTTTTCAGTACCTGCCCTTGATGCACCCGTACCTATCGCGATATTGTAACCTTTTTTCTTAAGCTGTGATATGCAGGCAGTTGAATCTTTTGGAAAATAATCTTTTTTATTATCTAGAAGCTCTGCAAATTTTTTGTTGAATTCATTTTTTAGATATTCTTTTTTTGAGGAATCGTAGACTCCCTCTTTTTTTAAGAAATGAGTGTAGATAACTTCCGCAGGCAACCCGGCAAAAGGCATAACCTCATTAGATCTTAGAATTATTGACACATCACATAACGATAATATGTGTTTTATCGATTCTATGTATATTGCCATTGAATCGACTAAAGTTCCGTCAAGATCAAATATTATTGTCTTTATCTGTTTTTTGCTGAAAGGGTCCATAGATAAATTTTTGTGAGGGTAGTTATAAATAGTTATAGAAAAAGTAAAAAATCAATCTTTTAGGACATTTATCATCAATATAGATATATTTATAATATTTAGAAATTTTATTTATATTATGTCAATAGTTACTACTCCCCAGAACCATACTGTAGACACTGCATTGAAGATAATCGTAGAAACTAATAAATTAAGAGAGTCACCAGAGGATTCAATTAGACATTTAATAAAACCTGGAAACATGAAAGATAAATCTCTCGGTGAATGTCTTAATGACATCAAATGGGGTGGACAAACATCAGTTATGTACACTATGGGCATCTCAGATATGATTTCATTCATACAGAACTGGATGGAACAAAATGAGGGTAATTTTCAAAATCTTTTCAATGATAAAGAGACATATGACTTTTTTATAGGAACTACACTCCCTTATACTGAACATGATGTATGTCAAAGAAATGAAAGTCATAAAGGCCAGATAAGAGATTTTGATGGAAACATTAGATGTGCCTATAGTGAAATTAAAAAAATAAGACCTTCGTATATAAATTATTTTAATTTTTTTGATCCATTTTCAGAATTAAACATAAGACAATACTATGAATCAAAACCACTTGATGACCTGCCTGACGACGCATGGGGAGAGATGGGTCAAATTCTGCCGGAATGGAAAGACCAACATGATGCATATCTTTATGAGATTGCTCGTTTTGAAGATGAAGAACCCACCAAGGAAGTTAGAGTACATTGCCACTCAATTATTTCAGACAAAGGTTTTACATTCTCCCTTGAGACAATATTGAAAAGATTAAATCTTGAACCTAATCATCATAAAGTATACTGTAATTTATACTCTGGATCATGCACGCGTCAGGATGAATTGAATGACAATGAAAAAGAAACATATGATCTTATTGGAAACTGCCCAGGCCATATTCAACCCACCCAAAGATTAATATTGGGTATAGATAGTTATTCTTTAGCACACAAGATACAATTATGGTATGAACAGGTACCTGACGGACAAGCTCCTTTATTTGAATAACAGAATATACGATTTATTATATAAACCATAATCAATCTTTTAGGACATCGTACAATTCTTTATCAAGGACTATCTTGTTTATCTTACCCAACCGTTCTTTATGGATAATTTTTTTCTGTTCAAGATTCAACAGGATCCTGTGGGTCTTTACCTTGTTTAAGTTCGGCAGATGAGATAATTCATATTGCTGAACCTTTCCACCATTCTCTAAAAGTGTCTCTATCATTTTTCTTTCAGAGCTGGTCAGAAAATTAAGAATTATTTTTGTATTATTCTTTAATGTCCTCTCTTGCTGCACGACTTTATCTGACATCACATAAAATACTAGTGTACCCACTAAAAGACCGATGAAACCCATAAATGGCAATAGATAATAACTGTGGAATACTGGTTGTGTGGACCTTTGTTCAATTATGACCTCTTTTATTTCATCAATTGTCAGATCATCAATCAGATTTGGGTCTAATCTTGATTGCTCTCGTAAGTCATGCTGGAAATTGAAATAGATGCTTATTGATAAGATAAGTAGAGCAAAGGATACCATTATGCCAATACCTAACATCAGTTTCCTATTTGAATTTAAAATCATAGATAATATTTAATCTGTTACAATTTATAAACATATCCGCTTATTTTTTCAATAGTTTCACTAGAATGAAACTTAGTTTCAAGGATCTAATGATAGTTTCAGGAAGTATTATGTATAGTTTCAACCATAGTATGTGTATCGGTCAAAAGAAAAGTTGACCAAACAAAAAAAGGAGGTAATGAAATATGAATAAAGTTGCAAAAATTGGATTGTTTGCACTTATGGTTGTTGGACTGATTGTTTCAACAGGAGCTGTAAGTGCTTACAGAGGAGACTATTCCGTACAAGGTCCTGATTATAATGAGGACAGGCATGAAGCAATGTTAAATGCTTTTGATACGTCAGACTACGAAGCATGGCATCTATTGATGACTGCAGATGGAAAAACTCCACGAGTTGTAGATGTTGTGACTGAAGATAACTTTGAAATCTTCGCACAGGCCCATGAAGCTGGAAAAAGTGGTAATCTGGAACTTGCTAGCCAATTGAGAGCTGAACTTGGACTTAACAATGGAAATGGTCCACGAGATGGAAATGGCCATGGTAAAGGAATGGGACAGGGCATGAATAAAATGATGTCACAAAATAACTTTCATTGATAATGACAATGATGGCAATTGCGACAATTTTTGAACAAACTCTAGAAAGGGAAGGTAATCCACCTTCTTTTTTATTTTTTCAATATGAGGTAATTTGAATGGCTTATGGATATGGCATGACATATATGATAGGATCACAGGTATTATTTTTTATCATCACCATAGCTTTGATAATATGGCTTGTGAAAAATCCAAAACAACAAGATAATCATAGTGCTAAAGATATAATTGATAAAAGATTGGCAGCTGGTGAAATTGACTTAAAAGAATACAAGCAATTATTAAAGACTATTGAATCATAGGACTTTTATCTTCCCAGCCCTCGGTTCATAGCATGTGCCCTCGCTCAATAGTTCGTTTATGATACTTTCTGTGTCTTTTGTTGGGCTTTTGATTGAATCCAAGACATCATCTATTGCTGCACCATCACCGTCATCCAATTTTTCTATCATCTCTATGATCAGTACTCTTAATGTTTTTTCTTCAGGTTCTGATTCTGTGTCCTGTGTTTCTGGTCTGTCTTTCAATACATCAATTTTTGATCCTTCTGATTTTTTTGAAGACTCTATCATTTCATCATTTTTAATTTCTAATTCTTGGACGGATTCTGAAACAGATTGTTTGGATTCTGATTTTGAAGTACCATCATCCGTGTCAGTATCATCTGCATCGGGATTATTTTGATTTTTTATAGAAGTTATCTCTTTTTCGATAGTTTCTTTGTCAATGATACCTATCTCTTTTTTGAACCTTAAAATTTCAAGACTGCGAAGTGTCTTCAGCTCCGGATTATCGACAATGCGCAAGACTTCAGGAACCAGATATACCTCACCGTTCCACTCACGCACCATTGCGATTATGTCTATTAAGTCATCTTTTTCAGTCTCAAGCACGACCTTTATGTTCTGCCATGCTTTCACACGGACATTACCTGTACCATCATCAAGAGTCATTGATGCATAATTACCGTCTTCTGAGGCATATTTGAATGTCACTTGCGCCAGAATCCGTACCCGCACCACTTTAAGTCTATCCTTGATATTGATATGATTCTGTCCTGAACCATCTTCTACCTTCACATAAGGATTGCTTAATAGATCGGATATATTTAACTTATATCCTGCCCACATATTAAAATCAACCATGATGTCTACCTTTTTTACCTATATTATCTATACCTTCTTTATGTATCCGTGCTTTGGTTCGAAAAGTTCACCATCACGCTTAAGAGATGTTATGATTTCATCAACTTTTGCTGAATCCATACCTTCTTCTTCTGCCCGGCTCAACAGGTCTTCACGGTTTACAATCTTTTCTGGGCTTTCTTCCTGCATCTCTTTTATCAACCTCAATACTTCAAGTATCTGGTTTCTCTTGCTTGACGTTACGCCCGAACTTAACCTGTCTATGTCAATCTGACCAGTCTCTGGATCTATCCCTACTTGCTTAAGACAGAAAGTCAAAAGGTCAATTGCACGTTTTGCATCTGTTTTTGTAACTGTCTCTGAAAGACGTATCTTTGCACTTGCCTCAGCAATCCGTACGAGCGCTTCAAGCTGTCTTGCAGTCAATGGAATCGGTGCTTTTTCATCTTCTGAATTCTGGTTCCTTATAGATACATAAAATTCTTTTATTGTTGCAATTGCAGGTTTTGTCAGTTTTGGTGCACAATTAGACCGTGCATAAGCAATATATTTTCGTAACAGTTCGGAATCTATCGGCACGTCATCTATTTCCGGGTTTTCGTGAAGTGTCAGGATATGCTGGGCCAGATGTGAATCTTTTTCTCTGCTTGGGATATCCCTTATAGGGAATATAAAATCAAATCGACTTAACAAGGTATCTGGCAGGTTTATCTGGTCAGGTATAGGTGTGTATGGATCAAAACGACCGTATTTTGGGTTTGCAGCTGCTAAGATTATCGTTCTTGCGCTCAAAGTTGCCTGAATGCTTGCCTTGCTCACGGTAACGGTATTGTGGAGTATAAGACCCTCACTTAAAAATGTTCTATTTGGTTCTACTGTGACATCATATACCCATTCCAGACCATGATTCTCTATAACATCTATCTCTTTTATTTTTACAAATCTTATGTCTGAAGATACAAAGTCTTTAATTTCTTTAAGATTGTTTTCAGTTGTGTCTAATTTTTCTTTTACAAGTCCTTTTATGAGTTTGGTATATTTTTCATAATCATTATGACCTTGATTTTTTTCAATGTTATATATTGTGGATGGAGACACATCTAAATTTTTTGCAATAGAGGTTATAGGTATCGACGATTTTTCTCTAATAGCTTTTGGCGTATCAGACAAGGAAATTGTAGCTATCTTTTTTTCTATAAATTCGATATACTTATTAATCACTTGTTTGCTTGAGTTTTGTTTTTTTTCAATTATCTTGTTAAAATAACCATCGAGCAAATGATAATCTTTTAAGAGACCGTAAAGTTTCAATATTAAATCATGAGGTACAATGTCTGTTGAGTTCAATCTTTTTTCTGACCGTGCGACAAGCTTTTCAATCTTTTGTTTTCTTTTGTCAATATCAGAAACTATCTGTTCATTGAATTTTTTCATGCTTGCGCTTGATGATATTATTACTTTGTAATATGTGCCTTCTGGACGGACATCAGATGCAATGTATGACCATATTGAATTTGCAAGAAGTAAGTCTTGCAGACCTTTTGCAAGATTATATGAAGAGGTCACATAACCGAACCTTTCGTAGTCTGCGAAACCATCACCTGAAAAAAATGACTTTAAGAACTCTTCACGGATATCTTTTGATGCAGACCTTATAAGATGCGGTATTTCTCTCTCTTTTGACAAAGCTATAATCTCTTTGAAATTCATCTCTAAAAAATTATATAAATACTTTGAAGGACATCTTAATATCTGGACTGGTAAATTGTTTTTGTGGACTGTGCTATCTTGAATTAAAATGTTTGGTTCAATCTTAAATACAGTTTTCCATAATTGTTTGACATCATCAATTATATAAGGTGTACTGTTTGAGATGCCAACCTCAGCATACCTGTTCTTTACATTCTGGTACATGTGACCTTCAGATACAAGATACCCTAAAAATCTTGCAAGATCCTTGTCAAGTTTATCTGGAAATGATATGTCTTTTAAGTTCTTATGCCACTTATCCGGACTTTTGAGATAAATATCTGATTTAGATTGAATATCGTAGAACATCGGTGCTGGAGCAAGCATCGAGGCTTTTACTTTATCTGCGCGCATCTCTTTTATCTTACCATCTTGATAAATGAATATTGGATGTTCAGGAGTTACACATATATCCCGACCATTGCTGTATTTTATATTATACATAGTCTTTGGTGCTTTATGCCGGCTTACACGATTTACATCCGTATGATATATCTTTTTCATATCTGTTGTCTGTATATGAACATTGTTTACAGGTAATATCTCGCAATCTTTTTCTATGTATACATTGTCCTTGTCTTTTTCTATCAAGGTATCTACAAATTCACCTATCTTTACAGTTTTTCCATCGGCAAAAGTTATATCCGTTTCGGGATGATATGATTGCTGCTCCATGACTTCATGCATGGCACTTCGGTCTGTAGAATCCATCTTATCCATCTCGTCAATTGCACACATGCCACCATTTGCTAAAACTAATGCACCGGCTTCAAGTGCCCAGGTACCTGTGAATTCATCTTTTACGGCAGCCGCAGTCAGACCTGCACCAGACGATGATTTTCCTACGACATACCTACCTTTTGGTGCAAGCATGGACACATATTTTAACATCTGTGACTTTGCTGCACCGGGGTCACCAATTAAAAGTATGTGTATGTCACCTCTTGTCTTCATACCATCTGCGCGGATTTTCTGGACACCACTGAATAATTGGATAGCTATCGCCATCTTGATGTTTTCGTAACCGAAAATTGACGGTGCAATGGACTTTGTAAGCATTTCATATACATTTTTGCTACTTGCAATCTCTTTTATCTTTTTTTCGTCTTCTTCACTAATCTCTATATCCTCAAATTCTCTCTCTATCGGTTCAAGATAGTTGCAGTCAATGTATATGTCTCTTCTTTTTGTCTCTTTGCCGCGGTCAACTTTTATCGGCATGTCATTCAATATGCCCGTTACACAGACTTTGTTTCCAGGAACTACCTTTTTCTGGAAAGTTGGGTCTACAAGATCGCTCTTCAAATAAATTCCTAATTTTCTTGCCTGCTGACCACCTTCAAGAGATTCTGGTGATTCCTCGACCACAATTCTTTGGACATCTATCATCTTACGGTTTATCAGCTGGAAACCGCGCTTGTTACCACACTCACACATGTAAGGCTTTTCAAGTGTATCCTCTTCCTGAAGCATGGCAATCTTCTCGCCACAGGACTGACATTCCCAGGTCGCAAATGTTATCTCGGGCCGTACTTCGCTTGCCTGCTTTATAAGACCCTCTATACCTAAGAATTTTGATAGGTGATAACTCCTCAGATTTTTTATCATGACCTTTTCAGTATCGGGGATATTCATTATCCTTAAAGGTACTTTTTTGTCCAGATCTTCAGAACCCATGTCTATGTTTGACATTGCCTCTTCTGCGGCCTGAAAACATTCTTCTGGATGCTCCAAGAAATAATCGAAAAGAGTAGGGTCAAATCGTTCAAGAGATTCATAAGGTATTATTAGAGGTTGGGACTCCTGGACAGCCTTTAATAACTGCTTAGAACATATGTCTGTAAGAAATATTTCAAATTTTTTCAATACATCGGAGTAGTCCATAGGACTTAATAATTATATAGATTAATTTAATAAGTCTTGTTGATACTAACAGTTGTAAATTTTAAAAAAATATAAAGATGTTGACTTATTCAGTCAAGTTTTCATCTTCAAGAGATTCAATATTGTCAAGTTCCACATCTATCGCTTTTAGATTCTCTCGCAGTTTGATTACACTTTCCTCAATCATCTCATGACTTTTTGCACCAGTACAGATAACTTTTCCGGACTTGAAAAGAAGGAAAACTACTTTTGGTTTTTCTAAACGATAGACTAAACCTGGAAACTGTTCAGGTTCATACTCTGTGCCTTCAAGTTCAAAGGCAATCTTATTAAGATTCAACTCAGTCTGAAAACATGTTGATGCAACCATGTTCTGAATAGTAAGGTTGTTTACTGCAGTTACTTCGGGGTCTATCTTCTGAATGTCTTTCAGAAGATTTGCAACGGCTTCATGAGCTTGGTCAACTGATTTTGTTCCTGTACAGACTATCTTTCCAGAATTAAATATCAGAGCTGCTGCTTTTGGATTTTCTAACCGGTAGACCAAACCCGGAAACTGTTCAGGTTCATATTCAGTTCGGTTAAGACCGACAGAAAGACGAGTCAGTGGTACTTTTTTGTCAAAACCACCCGACGCGACAACATTGTGAACTTTTATGTTCTTAGGCATATCATATTCCTCCAAATATCTGCAGATTCAATCCCCCGAAAAAATCTGCAAGGTTTTCCTCAAAAAATCCAATGCTGTAGTATGTGAGTATATAAAGGTTTTTCTTTTAATTGTACGGTTATGTTTATAAACTTATGGTGCCTAAAGATTGTGCACCCGATAGTGATAAAATCACATAACAATAGAGCAATCCCCCATAATGCACACCAAGACAATACAAAATTCAGAGATATATAAATACAAAACATAAAACTTAGCAGATGCAAATATGATGAGCGGTAACATGAAAAATATTGAAGTTGAATCCCGGGCTTTTCTTTCTGATGATGAATACGCGCGCATCTTAAATTTTATGGAAACCAATGCAGAACATGTAAAAAATGATGAACAGGAGACCGTTTATTTCTCTGGCGAAAAAGATGTGCGAATTCAGAAAAATGGTTCTTGCGCAAAGATCATACTTAAAGACGGAAAGATACACGAGGATTACAGAGAAGAGATTGAAGTAAAATTCAGGAAAGAAGATTTTGATAATATGGTCGCAATTGTATGCGCATCTGGATCTGAAATCGAGATTAAGTGGTTTCGGAAACGAAAAGAATTTTTGTGGAAAGGGACTAAAGTGTGCATTGACAGGACAAAAGGATATGGAGACATAATTGAGATTGAAATATTGTGTGGTGAAGAGGTAGTTTCCGATGCGCGAAAGAAGGTTGCTGAGATCATGAAAGAGTTGAAGATTGCGCAGACACCCAAATATGTGTTTGAGGAACGGTTCAATTATTATAAGAAAAGTTGGAGACGGCTTGTCGGAGATTGAGATATCATATAACCCATACATAGAAAGCTTTATATAGTTTAGATACTATATATTATAATCTATGTTTTATTGTATATACTTTAACATCATAGGTTGTGCTTTTTTCTTGGTGCAGATGCACTTAAAATGTCTGTTTTAAGTAAGACCCAAGCACATATACAACAAAAATAAGGGTGATATATATGAATGAAAAGGAAATACACTTTATGAAAAATATGGCGATGCAAAGTGGTAACACACGGGAGCTCTTGAGGCTTTCAAAGATTATGAGGCTTCATGGGTTCGGTGACATGGATTCTGATGTGGCCGAAAAAGTCACATCATTTTAATTCTTTTTAGTCCATAAGATATAATGATCAAAAGACAAATATACCTATGAACCACTTAAAAAAGGGGATAAGAGTCATCGGTTTTGATGACGGACCATTCAAGCACAGACAGAAAGAGGATGCGCTTCTTGTAGGTGTCATGATACGGGCAAAAGAGTATGTTGACGGTGTTGTCAGCGCAAATATTGAAGTTGACGGCCTTGATGTCACCGAAAAGATAATATCTCTTGTGAACAGGCCGAAATATATCAATCAGGTGCAGGTGGTGTTTCTTAACAGCATAGCATTTGCAGGATTCAATGTTGCAGACATACAAAAGATAAATGACGAGACAGGAAGACCTGTCATTGCGGTCGTAAGGAAAAAGCCGGACACTGACAAGTTCAGGAAAGCTGCAGCCAAATTGCCAGACTATGAGAGGAGGCTCAAAATAATCGAGAGAGCCGGCGAGGTTAAGATTGCTGATGTCGACGGGAAGACACTCTATTTCCAGAGCGCAGGCATAACTGATGAGGATGCTGTGATGATGCTGAAGAAGACGCGGAAAAGGAGCGCAATACCTGAGGCGGTACGGATCGCACACATAATTGCGTCAGGGATCGTCGACGGTGAGTCGCGTGGCGGAGCATGAACCAGAAATATAATGTATATATAGCAGAAAGTCACAGATTATAGTCATGGATATAAATCTTAATATTGAAAAAAAACATTTTATTATAATCTCTGTTTTTCTTGGACTGATTGTGCTCAGTCTTGCAGCAGACATGATAACTGCAGCAGTAGTGCCTGTGAGTGGAGGTGTTTGGCATCCATTGTCCGGGATTTCGGGTGATGGGATTAATTCTATCGATAATGGCAGCGGATATATAAGGGCTGATGCGATTGAAGGTGGGAGTGGAAACAGTATTATTCAACATGCAGAAGATGGTGATGCAACAAACAATGCAAGACTATATGTATATATGAATAATCCACTACCTTCAGCCGTAAAATTAACAGTTTTATCTGAACATTCAAGAAGTATGGGCGGAGACCCTGTAGATTTCCCAATAGGTGTTGTTCTTGCTAATACATTATCCAAAACCGAAGCAGATGGTGCCTTTGAAAGAACTGAAGATTGGGGATTCGCCCAGGATTTTAGTAAAAGCACACATACACACACATTTAAATATATTTACAATCACAGACACAAAAATGGCATATATAAAGAAGATGGTGGAAAATTACCAACAAACGCTAAGATATACATAAATGGTGTCGAGAGAACTTTTGATATTGTATGGGCTACGCGAAATCCAATTGCAGAAAAAGAAAAAATGATTGATTCATATAATATTGAACCATATCTACAAATAGGAGATAATTGGATTGAAATCGGAAGTGATCAAGCATTTAAGTCCCGATTTTATCTTGAAATTAATTAAATAAGGTCTTTCATATTTTTGATGCAAACTCTTTTACTTTTTCTATGACTGTCTTTTGATCAATTGTCGTTAAAATTTTGTTTTCCATCAGGATTTTGCCGTTGACTATTGTCGTATCCACACAAGAACCTGTTGCTGAATATACTATATTTGAGACCGAGTTGTGGTCTGGAATCATTGTCGTGTCATTTAGATCTATCAGGATTATGTCAGCTTGTTTTCCAATTTCAATTGAACCTATTTTATCTTCAAGTCCCAACACCTTTGCTCCGCCAATTGTTGCGAGATCCAATACGGTTTGTGCAGATGCTGTTTCAGGGTCGTTGTCTGCGAACTTGTGGAGGAGTGCGCACACTTTCATCTCGCCCATGAGGTCAAGGGAATTGTTGCTTGCTGAACCGTCTGTGCCAAGACCTACCGGGATTTTTGCATCCATCAGTTCTTTAAGAGGCATTGCACCACCTGTTGCAAGCTTCATGTTTGATGTCGGGTTGTGGGAAATTCTTGCGCCTGATTTTTTGATCAGGGCAATCTCATCTTCTGAAAGGTGGCAAGCATGTGCCATTATTGTGTTTTTGTCTAAGAAACCTATATCATTTAGGTACTCAACAGGGCGCATACCTTTTGCTTTTATCGAGTCATCTATCTCTTTTTGAGTTTCTGAAACATGGATGTGTATCTGTAGGTTGTTCTTTCTTGCAAGTTTTTTTGTCTTTTCAAGAAGGTCTCTTGAGCAGGTGTAAGGTGAATGAGGTCCGAGCATGGGTCGGATTAAACCAGTCTTATCTGATTTGAAATTTTTAAGAAATAGATTTGCTTCTTTAATCTCACTTTCTGTCTTTTCAGGATTGCCCAGATCTATCATGCCGTAAGCTACAAAACCTCTTATGTCTGTTGATCTTGCAGCAGACAGTACAGCTCCTGAAGACAGATACATGTCACTGAAGCATGTCGTTCCAGTCTTTATCATCTCCATCAGCGCAAATAGGGTTCCATATCTGACTGATCCGTCATCAAGCTTTGCTTCGGCAGGCCATATCTTTTCCTGCAACCACCTGTCAAGGGGCATGTCGTCACCATAGCCTTTGAAAAGTGACATGGCAAGATGATTGTGAGTATTTATGAGCCCAGGCATCACAAGCTTGTCTTTGCAGTCTATTATCTTTCCGGCTGTTGACAGATTTTTGCCTAACTCTTTGATTATTCCGTCTTTGATAAGGATGTCTGTGTCTTTTAAGATATTTCGAGTCTTGTCTTGGGTTAAGACTTGTGCGCAGTTCTTGAGAAGCAGTTCCATGAGTTATGATTTTGGGGAAAAGTTTATTTATGTTTGGGTGGGTGATTGTAGACCTTATATCTAGATTTAAAACAGATATCATATAAAACCACAATCATAATACCTAACGGTGTCGTTATCGCAAATGTGTTCTCTTTCAATATCGGAAACAAGACAAATAACAGAATTGTAGGTATAAGAATTGAATAAAAACTGGCATCTGAAGATGTCTTCTTAGAGTATAGACCTGCGATTGTCGGTGGTACAAAAATCAGTGCAAGATAACTTACAAAGAACCCCAAGGTTATGATGTTTGGAACAAAAGAGGCAATCATAAAACCACATAATCCGAATATTGCAGTTATTAATCTTGCATAAAACATATCTTTTTTTGTTTCAGAACCAGATTGCTTAAATATTGAACCATAGATTATCCTTGAACCACCAATCAATAAACTGTCAATTGATGACATCACTACTGCAATGATTGAAGCGAAACCTAAGCCCACAAGACTTGGTGGCAAGATATGAACCATAAGGGAAAATATGGCTGTATCTTGCTGGATATCAGTCAATAGAACTGAAGACAATAATCCCAAAAATATAACTATTACTGCAAGGATTACTAAAAATGGTATTGATAAGAAAAATGAATTTTTGGCAGTTTCTGGATCTTCTGCAGAAAAAATTCTCTGCCAATGGGTCGTATTTCCTACATACAAAAATCCACTTATCAACATAATCCCTATCATCCAGCCAACACCACCAAAATTAAAAGGATCAAGATGTGCTTCAGTCAGATTTGATACAAGATTTGAAATGCTACCAATTTCAGTATAGCCAATAAAAGCCATCGCAATAAAGACAAAGGCTATTATCCAAAATTGTATCACATCAGTAATTATATCGACTTTAAGACCACCGATTGATGTGTAGATTATGGTTATCAATGCAGTAAGGACCAATGCAAATCGTAGATCAAAACCTAACAATACTGATGAAAGTGAAGCTATTGCAATCGCTTGCACCCCCACCCACACTACTAACATAATCAATTGCAGAACACTTGTCAGAATCTTGTTTTTTTTGTCAAAACGTTTCTCAAAAAAGTCCACAATAGTATAAGCACCATATTCATTTCCTATTTCTTTAATTTTTTTTGCCATAAGACCCAAGATTATCATCCCAGCAATAAACGATATCGGTAATGACAGACCATAAGATATTCCGGAATTATATACTTCGCCAACAATACCAACTACGGCTCCAGCACCCATCACAGTTGCAGCATTTGAGAACGTCATCATCCAAAGTCTTGTCTTTTTCTTATTCAAGAAATAAGAATCCAATGATTCATCTCTTGAGAAATACCAGGCGATGCCAAACATCAATGCTAAATAAACTATAAGAATTAGAAGAATTGTATTTATCATAATTATCACTATTTAGTTGTTGATGCCTAGAGTATAACAATTTAAGTTGTTAGTAAAACTAACAACATTTAAAAAGAAAAATAGCCATATTAAATATATGGATACATTGATCGAGAAACTGAAGAAAGCTGGACTTTCAGGAAATGAGTCTAAAGTTTATCTGGAACTGCTTCGGCGCGGGCCCATTTCTGCAAATGATATCTCGAAAAAATTAGGTATGGACAGAACGCTCGCATACCAAGTATTGAACAATCTGATTGAGAAAGGACTTGTAAGCCACATAATAAAGGAGAGTAAAAAACATTTTGATGTCATAAACCCTGAAAATCTTCTGATACAGGTTAAAGAAAAGGAAAAATTCATAGAATCACTCATACCAGAATTGAATAAGATTGAAAAAATCAAAGAGAATAAACAAGAAATCAATGTATATGAAGGTAAACAGGGGCTTAAGGTCCTTCTTGAAGATATGATAAAATCCAAAGAACTCTGTGTTTTTGGCGCAACCGGCAAAAGTTATGACATATTGAAATATTTCATGCCGGGTATCGAAAAGAAAGCGCAAAAACTAGGGCTTACGGGAAGAATGATTACAAGCGACGAATTTCGAAGACACAAGATGACTGCATTTTCAAATCTAGATATAAGATACCTTGAAGCAGTCAAAAGTCCGGCTACAACCACCATATATGGAGACAAGGTTGCAATCCATGTTCTTACAGATAAACCGACAGTCATAATAATAAAAAATAAAGAGATTTCGGACAGTTACAGAAGTTATTTTGAGTTTCTTTGGATACAAGGTCAAAAATGACAATAACCATATGTGTCAGGTGACCCAAATTGTTGACTGTATGAGTTGTTCCTGTTTAAAAAAGCACTATCAACAAGGAGTATATCGCCTTGAAGAATATCATTGCGAGGATGAATCCCGGTACCGCCACAGGGTTGCCGTAAAATATCATCAGAAGAAGTAAAAATGATGCCATATCAACATAGCCCATCCAGTTAAGGTAATTGCCCATGCGGATACTGCCCCAGACAGCCCATGCGCCTTTCAGAAATATTATTATCATGAATATCAATAGAAGCGAACTGCCACGGAACGAAAATCGTGAAGACATGTAGATCATCACTGCAGCAATAAAATCTATTATGCCCAAAACTTTCCAGAATAGGTTGCTTGAAAGAAAATCAGCCAACATAATGATATCTTTTGAGTCATACTTTTAAAAAAGTAATTATCCATCTATTTCTATGAACATATTTATCGAGACTTACGGATGCTCTGCAAACCAGTCCAATTCGGAGATCATGGGCGGTCTACTGTCTGAAATTGGGCATCACCTCACACCTGAAGAAGACGCAGACATGATCATCATCAACACTTGCACAGTCAAGATCCAGACTGAAAGAAAGATACTTAAACGGCTTGAGAGGTTAAAATACAGCCCTAAAAAGATCCTTGTCACCGGTTGCATGAGCGAGGTGCAAAAAGAGGCGATTGAGAAAGCGCACCCTGACGCATCAATTATCGGACTTAATGAGATCGGCAAGATTAAAAATATCATCAGCAAGATTGAGGCAGGTGAACAGGTGTTTATGGTTGACAGTGAACCGTCTGATCTTGTGTGCCTTCCACGTACGCGGATCAACCCAGTGATAAACATAACACAAATTGCAACAGGATGTTTAGGGGACTGTTCGTATTGCATCGTAAGGAGCGCTAAAGGCGCACTTCGGTCATTTCCTGTTTCAAAGATTGTTGATGATGTCAAGAATTCTATAAAGGATGGCTGCAAAGAGATCTGGCTCACTGCACAGGATACCGGGTGCTACGGGTTTGACACCGGTGTCAAGCTGCCTGCACTGCTTCGTAAGATCACTGCAATCGATGGTGATTTCAGGATACGGATAGGCATGATGAACCCGAGCCATGTCAGGTCAATACAGGATGACCTGATGATTGCGCTAAATGATAAGAAAATGTACAAGTTTGTGCATCTGCCTGTCCAATCGGGGTCGGATGAAGTCCTTAAAAGGATGGACCGTCGATATACGATTGGCGAGGCTGGTGATATCATTGATAAATTCAGGAAAACGCTTGGTGATTTCACGTTATCTACTGACATCATTGTCGGTTTTCCTGGTGAGACTGAAGAGCAGTTCCAGGAATCGCTTGATTTTGTGAACATATATAAGCCAGACATCGTAAATATATCAAGGTACGGCATAAGACCTATGACGCGCGCTGCAAGGATGGAGCAGGTTGACGGGAATGACGTCAAGAGACGGTCCAGACTGTTGACTGATGCGGTTGATGCGGCTTGCATCGAAAGGAATGAAAAATGGGTCGGCTGGAAAGGTAA
>WTCB01000048.1 GCA_013138765.1 Candidatus Nanohaloarchaea archaeon | reverse complement strand
ACAGTAACCTTTATAAAACTTTAAAAATTAAAGTTATTCAATTGATTAAGATTTCTATTTAGTTAGACAGATCAAGACCCGAAGAATTGAAAGATTCAAGAAAACTAATGAAGGTTGATGAGATATGGCAAATTACGTAACATTTGAAACACCAAAAGATCTATCAGAAAAGGTCTACAACGCTATTGAAGCTGTTGTTCGTTCCGGTTCCATAAGGAAAGGTACAAACGAAGTGACAAAAGCTATTGAAAGAGGCACAGCAAAACTTGTAGTCATTGCAGAAGACATAACTCCTGAAGAGATTGTTATGCACCTGCCTATACTATGTAAAGAGAAAGCAGTTCCTTTTGCATTCGTACCGACAAGACAAGAACTTGGTGCAGCATGCGGGATTTCAGTTTCTACTGCAACTGTGGCTGTTGATGACCTGGGCAAGGCCGGAAAGATTGTTGAAGACGTAGTGAATGCACTAAAGGGTCTTCAGAAATAGGTGTTCGGTGGATAATTATGGCCGTTGGCGCTAAAGTTGTAAGGATTATAGGCAGGCAGGGCACAAAAGGAATCTGCAGGGTTCGATGTCAGGTTACAGACGATGCAGGCAGGAACAAAGTCATCATACGAAATGTCTTAGGGCCTGTAAGGATCGGCGACATCCTCATGATAAGTGAGAGTGAGATGGAATCTGCAAGTGTGATCGAATAGGTGGTTGTGATATAATATGATATGTACATACTGCGGTAAGACAATTGAAGAAGGGACAGGAAAGATTGTTGTACAGAAAGACGGAAGAGTTCACAGGTACTGCACTTCAAAATGTGAAAGGAACCAAAAGATCAGGCCTGCACGTAAAGTACTCTGGACAGAGACTTACCGAACTCAAGTCAAAGGAAAACAATAAAGGGATTTTCCCTAATTTTTTTATTTTTTAGATCTTAATTCATTTTCAAAAAAGTTAAATTAATAATCAATTAATATCAATTATATGGTTGTGTTACTATGTTAGAAAGAACTTTTGTTATGGTTAAGCCCGACGGAGTCCAGAGAGGTCTTGTCGGAGAGATAATTTCTCGGTTTGAAAAAGTTGGCCTGAAGATGGTTGGCATGAAACTGTTGCATGCTTCAGAAAAGCAGGCAAACGACCATTATGTCTTGACTGATGAATGGGTTGAAAAAGTTGGAAATAACACACGCGATTCATTGACAAAGAAAGGTATTGAATGTAAAGAGACAAATGAGGAGATTGCAAAAGGCATCCATGATGGCCTTAAGAGCTACCTTCGTGAAAACCCAGTTGTAGCTATTGTTTTTGAAGGTTTCCACGCAATCGACATCGGTCGAAAGATTGTAGGGCCGACGGAATCAAGGACCGCACCAGTGGGTACAATCCGTGGTGATTACTCACTTGATTCATACGATCTGTCTACAGATCTTAAGAGGGCAGTAAGAAATGTAATCCACGCATCAGGCGATAAGGCTGATGCAGAAAAAGAGATCGCTCTTTGGTTTGGTGGCGAAGACATTTACGATTATGAGAAACATGATTGGACTGTCATGGTCAAGCACAAGAAATAAGTAAATGGATATTGATCTATTATTTCTTTTTTAATTTTTTAAAGACTAAAATTAAATAAGCCCTTTCTGCTTTTTCATCTTTTTGATGTATTTGTATACAGTAAGGATATTGACATTGTACTCTGCTGCAATTTCACGCGCAGGCATACCATTTTCAGTCTTTGTCCACCAGTCATCAAGAATCTTGTTCCATTCATCTTTATGCGAGATGCTAAGATGTTGGTTATATACTCTTAGTTTTTCAAACTTCTTATCACAAAATTTACAGGTTATCATAAAAATTAATATGAACTATAATCATTATATATCTTTGGTTGTACGTAATCGTAAAATATAGACTTATAAATTTTGATATATCATTATTTATTCATGGACGACAATCTTCAGATATATTTTGCTGCAGCTCTTTTTTCAGGTAGGGAAACATATTTTAATATAGCTTTAACTAATATTTTAGAAGATGAAGGATACACTGTCAAATTACCGCAGAGGGATGGTTTTGAGTTCGGTAGATTGGAGGCATCATTATCTGATCTCCTTGAACCAGAAGAAGTTACACCTGCACTGCAAAAAATAATTTATTTCCTTGATATGGGTATTTTTGTTGCAGAAAGTGACATGGTCTTAGCAAATCTTGACGAACCGATCGATGAAGGAGTAGCAATATAAATTGCATATGCGCACAATTTAGGAAAATATGTAATTGGTTACAGGACAGATGTCCGTGCCCCCTATGGTAATATTTCTGATTTAGCAGGGGGCACACATTTTTTCCCGCTCCTTCAATGTGATGCATTCATGAGATGCCCCTATGTCCTGTAAAACAAAAGCAGATGCTGATAACGAGATTTTAGACCTTGCAGATATGATTGATGATGAGATAAAAGGTAAAGACTTGGTAAAAAGAGAATACTATCCAGATTATATTCTTGAGAATCCTGATTTAGTAAAGCCCATAGACTGTGCAGAGATTCTATTTAAAGATATAGACGACATCCATTCAGAAGAAGGTCTTGAGATGATAGCACAGAGATATATGGACAATAAAGACATTCTTGAGATAGTATGATATTAATATTAGTAAGTTTTAACTTTCTTGTAAACTAAACATATACACATACAAAGACAATAACACATTTAAAGATAGAAATCAAAAACAGTATCATGCTATTTTTAGGTGATCTGCATGGTACATATACGTCAGCCGATAATTTCTGTTCTTGCGCACGTAGATCACGGAAAGACCTCACTTCTTGATTACATACGGGGTTCCTCGGTCGCAGCAAAAGAGGCAGGTGGCATAACACAGCATATAGGTGCAACCGAGATACCGATATCCCAGATACAGAAGTTATGCAAGGCCCAGATGGAAAAATTAAACATAGACCTAAAATTTCCCGGACTTTTGTTCATAGATACCCCGGGACACGCCGCATTTTCGCTTCTGAGAAAAAGAGGAGGCACATTGGCAGACATTGCAATCCTTGTGGTCGACATAACCGAAGGCTTCAAGCCACAGACCGAAGAAGCAATCACAATTCTAAAGCAGTACAAGACACCGTTTATAGTTGCCGCAAATAAGGTTGACAAACTTTCCGGCTGGAAGATCAGCAAAGATTCCGGTTTCCATGACAGCTATGGCCGGCAGAGACCCGAGGTCAAAGAAGCGATGGACATGGGCGTCTACAAGCTTATTGGTCAGTTCTACGAAAAAGGATTCTCAGCAGAACGTTTCGATCGTGTTGATGATTTCACGAAACAGATATCGATCATACCGATATCTGCAATAAATGGTGAGGGTATCTCAGATCTTTTGACAATCCTTTCAGGGGTTACTCAGAAATTCCTTGAAAAAAAACTGGAGATAGACCCAAAAGGTGAAGGGAAAGGTACAATTCTTGAAGTGAAAGAAGTAAAAGGGCTGGGCATGACAATTGATGTGATACTTTATGATGGCATTGTCCGCGCAGGTGATACTTTGGTCATTGGTGACTCAGCCGGTGCAAGGGTCACAAAAGCAAAAGCATTATTGAAGACAAATCCTATGAAAGAGATAAGGGTAGAGAAACAGTTCAGATCATATAAAGAAGTGGTTGCTGCATCAGGTGTCAAGATATCCGCATCAGGCTTAGAAGGTTTGATTGCAGGAGTGCCTGTTCGTGCAATCCACGACTTATCAACATTGGATGCCACAAAGATTGAAGTCAATAAGGAAATTGAAAGCATCGAGATAGAGACAGATAATGAAGGAGTTATAGTAAAAACAGATGCCATCGGCAGTCTTGAGGCGATGGTCAAAGTCTTATCCGACCTTGATGTACCGATAAAGAAAGCCAAGATAGGTTCCATATTGAGAAAAGACATTATGGAACTGAAAGCCGTTGATGAAAAATATAGGATCGTCTTTGCATTCAATGTAGATATAATGCCTGAGGCAGAAAAAGAGGCAAAAGATAATGGGACAAAGATATTCAGAAGTGATGTGATCTACCGTCTTTTAGAAGATTATGAAGAATACCAGAAATATATTGAAGAACAGAAAAAGCAGGAAGTCTTAAAAGGAGTGATCCGCCCAGGACACATAAGGCAGGTGCCTGGATATATATTCAGGCAATCAAAACCAGCAATTGCAGGATTTGATATTGTGGCAGGTGTTTTGGCCGAAGGCGTTGCAGTCATGAAACGTGACGGCACAATAATCGGACGGGTAAACCAGATCAAAGAGAATGGAAAAAATGTCAAGCAATGCCGGATAGGTTCACGGGTTGCAGTATCGATAGACAATGCAATCATTGGGCGAAGCTTCAAAGAAGGCGACGAACTTTTCACAGTAATCACAAAAAAGGATAACCGACTGCTCAAGAGAAATCTAGATCTTCTTTCAGACAATGAGAAGAACGCTCACGAGACAATAAGGGACATAATGACAAAAAAGGATCGATTGTGGGATATCGGGTAAATCAAGTAAATGATAATTATATATAACAAAGTTAAACATATACAATTATAAAACATATAAAGAGGTTTTAAAGATGGACAACAACGAAAAGGTAGGGTTTCATAAAGGCGCACTAGATTGTCTTTTGAAAGAAAGGTCAGAGTTCGGAAGAATAATTTCAATTGTGGATGCACTTATCCAGATGCATACAAAAGCATTGTCTGATGCAGGTGTGGATATCAAGGCTGAACTTGAGAAAGCTCAGGCCGCAGCACAGAATGCACAACAGCAGACACAGGGTGGTTCAGCTGCACAGCCTGCGCAAAATGAAGACCATTTTATGAACATAGATTCCGCAATTGATGAATCAAAAAAGAATTTTTGATTTTTTTACATTTTATTCTTTTTTTAATTTTTTAGTTAACTATATATGCAACCTCTTGACATATTTATTATATGGCGCGCGTATCTACCTCCAAGTCTACAACTACTAAAAAAGCTTTAAAAGAAACCGTCAAATCAAAAACTATCAAAGACCTTGAATTGCGGCTTGAAAAAAATGAAGATATACTTATTGCAGATTTGCCTTGGATTCAAAAAAATATAAGCTCCATAATGAAGGCTATTGCAAAATATGATCGGAAAAGTGAGCAATACCTCAATTCTCAGTTTGAAAAATTTGAGATGTATTCAAAATCAATAGAATTAGATATTGAATCAAAAGTGCAAGAAAATACCACACTTCTTAGAAATGCATTAGGTGATATCGATAGATTCCTAAGTAAACAGGAAAAGATTAAACAGCTTGATATTGAAAATACCAATAAAGAACATAGGCAGATCAAAGCAGATATAAAGTTGATTAAAGAAGAATTTACAGTTTCATTTAATCAGTATAAAGATCTTGAGAAAGACCTAATTGAAATAAGATTACGGATTGAATCGGAGTTTAAAGAAGAAGACAGACATATTGTAAAACTTGTCAGAGCATTAAAAGAAGACATAAAAAATATTGATAATATGCTTGATTCCGAGAAACAGAAGATTAAAGAGTCAATATCTAATGTAATCTATACACAGAAAAAAGAGTTCGATAAAAAGATTGAGGACAATGTTAAAATATCAAAAGATTATTTAGATGCAAATATGGATCAATTGTTAAAAAAGATACAGATACTTTCATCAAAAAATAATAGACTGATACAGGTAATTGAAGAAAAAGAAAAAGAATCGCGTGAGAATCTATCAGAAGACATGACAGCACATATGATCAATCTAAAGACACAATTATCAGATATTAAAAAGACTCAAAGATCAAATGATTCAAAAGTCATGGACCAGATAAAAACTATGGATTCTATGTTTGATTCAGAAAAACAGAAGATTGAAGAATCAATGGCCGGCATGTTCGGTGCACAGAAAAAAGAGTTTGATAAAAAGATTGAGAATAATGTTGCAGTCTCAAAAGAATACATGGATGCAACAATTGAACCCCTATTAAGGCAGATAAAAATACTTTCATCCAAAAATAATAAGCTTGTGCATATTATTGAAACAGGTGAGAAAGAATCCAGCAAGGATATGTCAGAAGACATGACTGCACACATGACTGATATCAAAACACAGTTATCAGAATTTGAAAAGGCTCAAAGATCAATAACTGATAAGTTCGGTGTCCAGGAAAAAGAATTCGATAAAAAGATTGAAAATAATGTTGCAGTCTCAAAAGAATATATGGATGCGACAATTGAACCCCTATTAAGGCAGATAGAAGCCCTTTCATCCAAAAATAATAAGCTTGTGCATATTATTGAAAAAAAAGAAGATGAATCACCAATACATATACCTGAAGAGGTTATGTCGCAGATAACTGTGATTAAAACACAGTTATTGGATATTGAAAAGAATCAGAGATCAAATGATTCAAAAGTCATGGATTATATAAATAATCTTAAATCTCAACCGGATACAAAATATGATAATGCTGAACTGATCAATCGTATAAACGCTCTTGAATCTGCTCAGAAATCAAATGAAGCATTGATTAATGCATCTATTGACACGATAAAGACGGATAATGAAATTCCATCAGATACAGATGATTATGATTTGACAAATCTTTTAGAAACATTTAAGAAACGAGACGATGTACGTGAAAAACGTATATCAAATATGTTTGAGCGCATAGAACAGGCTGTTTCAGAGATCCAAAAGAGATCAGAGAACAATACATCTTCCGAAGTTAAAAATGATATAGGTGATGAATTAGATAGTATGATTTCAGATCTAAAGAAGTTACAGCAAGAAAGTAATTGAAATTGATTTTTAGCTTCTTTTTTTAATCTATATTTTATTGACTATGTGTATCTATATACCTGATAAGTAAAGATAAAATATAAGAAAAAATAATAAGAAAAAAAGATTTATTCAAGAACAGTCCTAAAACCGACTGGGATTTTCATTCCAGCTCTTCTGATAGCTTCTTTTGCTGCAGCTTCATGTTTCTTGTTTGTCCTGATTGTAAGCACTGGCTGACCATCTGGTACTCTTGCAGCTCGACCTGTAGGTTTACCGAATGGTTTACGCATGCCATCATAAAATCTATCTGCTTGTGCAACAGCTGCTTGTGCATGTTCTCGCAACACATTATGTGGAAATACACGCACTTTGATATGATATTCGGTACCTGTCATCTTTCTCATATATGAATTTGCAGAGACACGAAGCGCTTCAATAGCATTATGCCTTATCTGAACACCTTTTGTAGGTACCAATGAATATGAAATATCGAAAGTGCCAGTAGTTTCACCCATGTTGAACTTGTTTACTTTTATTCCTGGGATACCTTTGATGAAGTTCTTCTTATGTACTTTTTTAGCACTTCTAGTATAAGGTCTTTTGTCTAATTTTCGATCAATTCTTGCAGGTCTAAGTCCCATATGTGATACACCATCATATAAATATAGAAGATAAGAGCTATACTCTCTTCTTTTTACTATCTTGATATTGAATAAAAACCTTTTTAAAGCTTTCTTATTTCTTGTATTTTAAAAACAGCATATGGTTAGTATTATTAAATATAATATTTATTAAATTTATAAAAATTAGGCCTATAATTATATAAACATACATACCCTGTGAGTACTATGGATAAACAACAAAAAGAAGAGATATTACGATTTATTGAAAAAAATTCAGTTGACATTTCAAGTCAAACAAATATAACATCCAATCAAGTAGAACAATATATTCGTAAATTAACAAAAAATATCAAAAGTTATGAACCTTTTGGATACAAAAACGAAAAGACAATGGCTATATCTCCACGTTTTTTTAGGATAAAAGATAGATCTAATTTAGACATTCATGAGATCTATAGTCATATGGTACAGAACATAGGAGATAATTCAAAAATTAATGTTGAGATAAAAAGTGGTGGGTATCTGTTACATATACCTGCATATGAGCGAGATTATAGTCCTTTTATAGTTAAACCAAATGACTCACGATTTGAGAAAATAGAATACGATAATGTTTATGATGCAGGAAAAAAATTCGCAGAACTAGTTGATGTTAATTATTGTATGGGACTTAATTGGCCTGCCTTAAATGACATAATTTCTATGTTTAAAAGTTAAGAGAAATAAAAAACTTATCTGGCGTCATGTTTTATCCCATCAGTCATCGGCTTGCACACAATTTCTTGAATCGCAAGATCAAAAAATGAGCTTGAATATGCGGGCTTGACAACTAAGACAGTATCCGAACCGCGCCCAGTTCCAGATAAGACAAGAACTTTATCATCTGGAGAGACAAAACCAGAATCACATGCCATGACAGTAATCTCGACACAGACCTTGAAACCTTCACATGAAAGTTTTAATGCATCGCCGATCAACAATGCAGGACCTGCAGTGTTCCATCTTGATTTGACTGCGCGCTCAATCCCGCTGAATGTATGTATGCCCTGGACATATTTAAGACCAAGTCTATCATACTTTTTTTTATTTTTTGTCCATTCACCATCTGGAAGAGAATATTTTGATCCTGCATTAAGTACCACAGGAACAACAGAGACGTTAGTATCTTTAAATGCCTCAAAGACCTTAAGCCCTGTATCGCCAGAAGATGTAGCGACAACAACTTTAGTGATGTCACCTTCGGCAACTCTGTCAACAGCAAGAGATATGGCCTTGTCAGTGTTTGATACACCCGTCTTCAAGAAATATGTGATGTTTTTTGTCTGAAATTCCGCCATGTCAATCACTCAATAAAAGGCATATGCTCGACTTCTACACCGACTTCTTTGAAATAATCCATAGCGTTCTGGTCTGCATATTCATTTGCATAATACACTTTCTTTATCTTTGCATTGATGATCATCTTTGCGCATATGATGCATGGGGAATGTGTGCAGAATAGGACAGCATCCTCAGTTGATGCGCCGTTGAGTGATGCCTGGATGATTGCGTTCTGTTCAGCATGTACAGCGCGGCACAGCTCATGTTTCTGCCCTGACGGCACATTATGTTCTTTACGGTAACAGCCAATGTCAAGGCAGTGTTCAATCCCCCGAGGTGCACCATTGTAGCCAGTT
This sequence comes from Candidatus Nanohaloarchaea archaeon, assembly GCA_013138765.1. GTDB lineage: Archaea > EX4484-52 > EX4484-52 > EX4484-52 > GLR71 > GLR71. The sequence continues at coordinate 19,353 of WTCB01000048.1, read as the reverse complement.
GATACGATATGCTTATTTTTCACGATGACTGCGCCGACATTATTTCTGAAGCATGTAGATCTTTCTGCGACCACGTGCGCAATCTTCATAAAATATTCTTCCAGAGAAATCCTTTCGACATTATCCATAACAAAACCTAACTTGTAATGGTTAGAAAAGATATTTAAATTGTTGTGTTGGATTCTACAAGAATGGACATTTAGTCGTTTTTTCTTGAGGATAATTTGTTTTGACCACATCAATTAAATCATTTGCAGTATTTAATGTCGATATTTCCTTATCAAATGAACAAAAACTAGCATCTCCATGAGGATTGACAGATATTATATCACGACCTTTGCTACAACAGTCTTTATGACCTAAGGATAATTGCAAGCTGTCATCCACATATATGTTTTTAAATAACATAGACATGGCCAATAATTTTGATTTTAAACCATCATAATCTTTAAGATCAGACGGTTTCTTCTGAAGAAGGTATATATTTTTTGCATGCTTTTTAAGCGATGAAATCAACGAATAAATATCTTTTATGTCGCTGTTGTCAAGAAGGACATTTGCGCCAACAAGAATCCCATTATTGGCCACAAGATCCATCTTTTTTGTGATGGCATCTAAATCTTTTTGTGTCTTTATTTTCTCTTTATCTAAACTGAATGATATCATGGTTATGTCTTTGAAATTATGTATTGTTGTCTCATCGATATTTGCGCCATTAGTAGTGATGTTAACAATTATACCTTGAGTTTTACATTCTTCTGCAAATCGTTCAATAAACTCTGGATACAATGTAGGTTCACCGCCACCTAAAGCTATTTGAGGTATCTTCAATTCTTTTGCAACTGCAGGAAAACCCATAAAGAAATCAAAATCTTTTACTGGTTTTGTTGGATCTTGTTTCGCGCGCATATAACAGAAACTGCAGTTAAGATTACAGTCAAAAGTATAATGTAGGGAAAGTACCTTTATTGCCATATTATCGCTTCAGATGTTTTTTTATTTTATCGAGTATGTTCTTGGTTTTTTCATCAGAATCCATCATAAGATTGATTGTTGGATTTTGTTTCCTAAACGATTCATCACCGAAGAATCTAATTTCTGAAAAATATGGTTTGCAGGTATTGATGATGTAAGAATGACAATCCACTTCAGAACTCGCAATACGTACAGTTGTATTCGGCTGGAACAAAATTGCAAAAGGATAGGATAATTCGTAAGGATTATAGAGTAATAGTGGAAAACCTATTAATGTATTAGGAATATTGTTTTTGGATTCCAAATCCTTTGTAAATAAATTAAAATCTTGATCTGTAACAAAAATAAAATCAAAGTGAGAATGTTTTAAATTTTTAAATTTTGGCAAATCATATATTAAATTCTTTTTTGCATCAAATTTTAATTTTGAGATATCAACATCAATAAGTTCCCATTTATTTGATGTTTCATCAAAATAATAAAAATATAACGTTAATTGGTACTCAGAAATATTTTTCAGAACAACTCTTAATTCCTGTATTGTTTTTACTTTAAAACAGATTGCTTCATATTTATATTCAGTTATTAATTCAAGGTTATTATTATTAGGGCACCAATTCTGAAATGCTATACTATAATGATATTCTTTTTCACCACCTGATTTTCTGCACATTTTTACAATTTTTGAAAAAAACGGAAATTTATCATAATCATATTTATCTATAGAGTAATTAAATAAATGTAATTCTTTCAGCGATATGGAATTATCATCATTAGCATTTAGACGTATCATTTCTTTTTTTGTATTAAAAATAATTCCTGATGGCTCTTGAATAAATTGAGGCATAATATGACAATTTTTAAAAATAAGAGTCATATCTTCAAGATTCTTATTTAATATTTCGGGCAAATCTATATCAAAAATCAAATTATTAAAAATATCTTTATCAAAATAATACTCATACCATTCTATTTTCTCATTTCGATCCTTATCAAATCTTTCTTTTTTTCTCAATCGCAGATGTTTTGAATCAAAAGGCAAAGCAAAGGTCTTATAATTAAGATAATCCTTTGGTGTTTCATACATCAAAATTAACTTTTTATTTTTCTCATCAACTTCAAAACTAGTAAAATAAACAGTCAAAAATAGATTTATTCCCAACTCTTTAGAGATCAGATTAATAGCATTTCTAGCTTCATCAATGTCTTTAACCTTAAAAGAAGTCACAATCTCACTACAAGAGGGATTGAGTATCATTTATTCTAATTGTATTAGAAAATATATAAGTGTTAAAAAAATAAAAAAAGAAGATAAAAATCAGCTTTTCCACCATTTCTTTGTCTTTTCTGCCTCGTCCTTTTTCTTCTTGGCATATTTAGCCCAGTCATTTTTCAGGAGTTCAGCCGAAGCTTTGACTGCAGCATTAGTGTTGCCTGCGCCGGCAGTATTGCCCACACCAACAATAAGGACATTCTTTTTCTTAGCCTTCTTAAGATAATGCTTGATCTTGTCTCTTGTAGGTTCAAGAGCATCATATATCTCTTTTTTCATGGGTATTGACGCCTCAATAAAGCCCTGCTTGATGATTAATGCATCCACTATGACTTTCTTGTCTGTGATGGACTCTTCAATCTTGAATCTCTGGACGCCGACACCGCCCATAGGGACACCGACACCTTCAGCAACAGTGCCTGTCTTCTCTCCTTCCATCTTGGCTGCAGCATCAATTGCGATGATGTAGTCAATCTTATGTTTGGCGATCACCTGCTTGACAGCCTCGCCCTGCTGACCAAGTCTTGATTCAGGACCTTTAGATTTCATGACAAATACTTTTCTGCCCTCGATCTTCTCTTCACTCACGACAACATCTTTGACGATCTCTGTACCTTCTTTTGTCTTGAATGATGCAGCGACTAAAGGACCTATAGTGTCACCGATAGGGATGCCGTTTGCAAGTGCCCGGGTGGCCTGAACCTGTGCCTTTGCAATCTTCATGAGCATAGGGAGCTGCATCTGCAGTATCATTGCGAACTGCAGGTTGTTTGTCTTCTTGCTCATCAGTATGAAATGCCGTACAATCTTGAATATCTGCACAGTACCAAGTGCACCTTTCATTCCCATCATGACATTAGGCAGATCGTTCTTTTTCATTTTAGGGTCAAGTTCAAGAGCAAATTCTTCAAACTTCCTTTCACTCTCATTTATGACATGGTCAAGTTTGTTGATGATTCCGGCAGGGTCAAGATTTACAGGTTCACTGATAAAGAAATCCATGAAATGTTCAAGTCTTTTTTTCATCTCTTTTGTAGGTTTTTCAGAGACCCGTTTAAGAAGTATGGCTTCTGCTTTTTTGGAATAGCCTTCTAATTTTTTCAGGTCAGTTTCCAGTTTGTACATCATCTGCCACATGTAAAGCTTCGGTCCGAATATGAACAGAAGTACAAAAAACAGGAAAGACCACATATCTCCTTGCATCAACATCTTTTTCACCATATAAATATTTTGTAATTAAAAATGACTTTCAACCTTTATATAGATTGTGCGATTTAAAGATGATTCAATAATTCACAACCCAGTGGGCTTATCTATAAACACGGTATCTACTTTAAATTTATCTTTAACAATTTTTGAAAGTGCGCAAACACCCAAAGTCTCAGTTGCATAATGTCCCGCAGAGATCATGTTCATACCGGCATCTTTTGCAATAAGGTATGTAGTATGGCTGTTTTCACCCGTCACAAGACAGTCAATGTCAGAAAGCATTGCAGGAAGTATGTCATACTGCGCACCGCCGGACACGAATGCCACCGTCTTGATCTTCTTCTTTCCGAAACCAAATACATTGCATTCAGTATTCAAGCGACTATTGATATCTTTCACGAATGCATCCATATCAATTTCTTTCTTGAACTCCCCCCAGAACCCGAAACTAAACTTGCCTTTGACATTCACATCAAAAAGCCGGCAGAGGCAGATATTGTTGCCGACTTCTGGGTGGACATCAAGCGGGATGTGCGCACCATAAAGATTGATGTCAGTCTTGACAAGTTCAGCAACCCTCTTTTTCAGGTGCCTGACAATAGGAAATATTGAGACCTTGCTCAGGAACCCGTGATGGACAACCAGCATGTCTGCACCCTCTTTCTGCGTAGCGCAGATGGTGTCAAAAGACGAATCCACAGCAAAAGCTATTTTATTGACATCTTCTTTACCTTCAAACAAGAGCCCGTTGACGAGGTACTTATCTTCAACTTCATGGATATTGAGATACTCATCAAGGAACCCGGCAATCTCATTTCTTTGCGCCATATACATATATTGATTTTATCTCTTATATTGTTTTTGTAAAGATTGTAACAAATACAAAATAATAAAAAATAGATAATTCCTTACTGAACAATATCTTTCTCCGTAAAAAAACAAGATTCTAAATGAGTATCTTTAAAAATATTGATAGGCAATACTGATTTATGACTAAATTTGATTATCAGACAGGAATTTCAAAATTGCCGAACCTTGTAAAAAAAAGCAGGTCCACATCTTTCATAATAACAAATGAATACTTTTTGAAAGCTATTTTATATGATGGGGTAGCAGATAGTCTCAAAAACAATTATGATAATCATACTTCTAATCTGGAAAAGATAGAAAAAATTAAGCCTCTCTTTGTAAAGAAAATTATAGATTCTTTTAATCCCGCACCGATAGTAGAACTGATATTTGCAGATACTGACCTTCCTCAAAAATATAAAGCAGAGCTTGAAAATCTTTCAGAAAATATACCCATGGAATTAAGAATCATAGAAGGTATCGATTGTTATGACGATGGTTATTTTGAACCACCAACTGTACATCAAGCTAATTTTAAATATGACATTGCATTTTTCAGTGTACCATTTAAAAAAGATGATTTTATTGCAACCTCACTAGAACAGGATGAGGCAATAATATCAAATCGTTTTAATGAATCAAAGGTAGAACAGATAGGTTTTAATTTAGTATGTAAGGAATTGAGTGACAACTTATCCGCCCCAAACAACAATTAACGATGTTCTCAGTTCTGCCGGCACACCACTCCCAAATCATTTATAAAATGATTTATTTCTTAATATAATACTATGCCGGATAAAAAAGACTACATCTATGTCAAGGGTGCACGAGAGCACAACCTGAAAGACATAGACGTAAAGATACCGCGGGACAGCCTCACAGTAATAACCGGCCTTTCAGGGTCGGGAAAGTCATCACTGGCATTTGACACCATCTACGCCGAAGGCCAGAGACGGTACGTAGAATCCCTGTCCGCATACGCCCGGCAATTTCTGGGGCTCATGAACAAGCCAGACATAGACTCGATTGACGGCCTGTCCCCTGCAATATCGATTGAGCAGAAGACAACAAGCAAGAACCCAAGATCGACCGTAGGCACAGTGACAGAGATCTATGATTACCTACGGCTTCTTTATGCGCGAGTGGGACACCCGCACTGCCCGGTCTGCGGTGACGAGATAAAAGCACAGACGGTTGACGAGATAGTCTCAAAGGTCATGAGACACAAGACTGGCACAAGACTGCAGGTCCTGTCACCAATCATAAGGCAGAGAAAAGGCGAATACAACAGACTTGTCGACGAATGCAGAAAGAAAGGGTTCACAAGGATAAGGATTGACGGCAAGGTACAGGGAACTGACGAAGACTTCAGGCTTGACAAGCAGATAAAGCACAATTTGGAACTCATAATTGACAGGGTGGTCATGGACACCAAGATAAGATCCAGACTGACAGAGGCAATAGAAGTCGCACTCAAAGAGGCGGACGGTCTATTGATAATTGATGCTGATGGTAAAGAAAAAATTTACAGCCAGAAATTTGCGTGTCCAAAATGCGACATAAACCTGCCCGAATTCACGCCACGGATGTTCTCATTCAACAGCCCATTCGGCGCATGCCAAGTATGCCAAGGATTAGGAACAAAATTAGAGATTGACCCTGAACTTGTAATCCCCGACAGGACAAAGACCATAAGAGGTGGCGCAATTGCGCCATGGGGACACCAGTTCAGAAGCTTTTACATGACCCGGCTTGAATCCGTCGCGGATCATTACGGTTTTGACATGGACACACCGATAGAGAACCTTAAGGACGAACACATAGACATCATCCTTTACGGGTCGAGAGGTGAGAAGATACGGACTGTCTACGAACACAAGCATTCAGAAGGTCACTGGGAGACGAAGACAGATTTTGAAGGTGTGGTGAACAACCTGAAACGGCTGTATTCACAGACTACATCTGAGCACAGGAAAAAAGATATACACAAATACATGCGCGAAGACTTCTGCACAACATGCAACGGTAAAAGGCTGAAGAAAGAAGTACTGGCAGTGACTGTAAACAACAGGTCAATAATTGACATCACCGACATGTCAATAGAGCGATGTCACGATTTTTTCAACAGCATAACTCTAACAAAAACTGAAGCTATGATAGCAAAACTCATACTTAAGGAAGTAAAGGACAGATTGCAGTTCCTCTGCAATGTAGGTCTTGACTACCTCACGCTTTCAAGGGCGAGCGGAACATTATCAGGCGGTGAATCACAGAGGATACGCCTCGCTACACAGATAGGTTCAAACCTTGTAGGTGTGATGTACATCCTCGACGAACCGAGCATAGGCCTGCACCAGAGAGATAACATAAGGCTTATTGATACACTCAAAAGATTGAGGGATCTGGGCAACACATTGATAGTGGTCGAGCATGACCAGGAGATGATGGAAAACGCAGACCACATAATTGACATGGGTCCGGGAGCAGGCATCCATGGCGGAGAGATTGTCGCAGAAGGTTCATACAAACAGATAATAAATAACAAAAATTCAGACACAGGTCAATTCCTTTCAGGAAAAAAGAAGATAGATATCCCAAGATCAAGAAGAAAGACCGAAAAGAACAGATATCTAAAGATAATAGGTGCGCAAGAGAACAACCTAAAGACAATTGATGTAAAGATACCGTTAAACATATTGACTTGCGTGACTGGTGTTTCAGGGTCCGGAAAATCAACATTGATCAATTCAATACTTTACAATCAACTGATGCGTCATGTCTACAATTCCCAAACACATCCGGGAAAGCACAAGAGAATCGAGGGGCTGGAAAACATAGACAAGATAATAGCGATTGACCAGTCACCGATCGGCAGGACACCACGGTCAAACCCTGCAACCTACACGAAACTGTTCGGTGACATACGAGACATCTTTGCAATGACAAAAGACGCAAAAAAAAGAGGATATAAGCCGGGCAGGTTCAGTTTCAATGTCGCCGAAGGAAGGTGCAGTGCCTGTGACGGTGACGGCGTAATAAAGATAGAGATGCATTTCCTGCCGGACATCTATGTGCCTTGTGAAGTATGCAACGGAAAGAGATACTCGAGCGAAACCCTTGAGATAAGATACAAAGGCAAGACAATTGCTGACGTCCTAGACATGACAGTTGAGGAAGCGCTTATATTCTTTGACAAGATACCAAGAATAAAAAAGAAATTAGAGACATTGAACGATGTCGGATTGGGCTACATAAAACTGGGCCAGTCCTCAACTACATTGTCAGGCGGTGAAGCTCAGCGGATAAAACTGACATCTGAACTGTCAAAACGGGGGACAGGAAAGACTGTCTACATCCTTGACGAACCGACAACCGGACTTCATTTTGAAGACATAAAGAAACTTCTGAGTGTATTGAACAGGTTAGTCGAGCAGAAAAATACAGTGATTGTTATCGAGCATAATCTGGATGTCATAAAGACCGCCGACCACATAATCGATCTGGGTCCTGAAGGCGGTGACAAGGGCGGCAAGATCATAGCCGAAGGAACGCCTGAGGCGGTTGCAGAAGTAAAAGGGTCTTATACCGGACAGTTCTTGAAAAAGATATTAAAAAATTGATGATAATGATTATATATCATTTTTATCATACATGGTCTTGCCATCAAAATATACAGCTTCTGCAGTCAGGTCAAGCTCTTCAAATTGAGAAATTGTTTTTTGAACATCAGAAATGGTTTTATCTAATTTATCACCGCAGATCTGATTGGTGTAAAATGGAATATCTATCTCAGCTTTGAGCATAAGACCACTGTCTTTGATATGTGATTGATAAAACTGATCCGTTAATATATCTACAAAGTTACCATCAACAATATAACCACAAAAATCAAGAATTTCACTATATTTTTTCAATGCAAATCTATCCGGCATAAATGTGGAAATTCTATTTATTATATCAAAGAGTTTTGATTGTTCTTCTTTGTTTTTTATTAAGATATATAATTTCAATGGATTAATTTTTTCAAATGAGCTATCCAGAACTATATTTTCCTGTTTACTTATATTTTTACCTATAATATTTATTTTTGAAGTAGTATCTGAATAAAATGGGAAACCCATTCTTTCAATAAATAACGGTGTTTTTGCAGTCATGGTAGCATACATAGAATCTGCATTTATTTCACCAGAAACAGATTCTAGATCAATTAAAGATTCTAAAATCTTAGCAGAAGAGTTATGACCATTTTTTTTGTCTATATCGGAAAGTAAAGCACTTTTAATTTTAACCGGGTCATTGATAAGCTCATTCATATTATCTAAAATATGATCAACATTTATCTTTCTAAAATCATCTTTATCACTTCCAAGATCATCCAGTATTTTTTCAAAAATCATCTTTTCGGTCTGCCCGTAATTAAGAACCATAGATAGAGTACCCACTATGACACCAAGACTCATACCTGCATAAACTGAAAAATCTGAAGACAAAAGAGAATTAGCCATACCTCCAAGAAGAGTAGAATTAATCAATTTTTGAATACTAATATGTTCTGAGGGAGTAAGAGCATTAGTTTGTGTAAAGTGTTCACTATAAGTATGAAAAAGACCATAACCATCCTCCTTAAATGGAATAAGATGCAAGGGGGTATCATCTTTAAACAATTTTTTGTATGATTCTCCATAGAAAGGAGACTCTAAAGTAGTACGGTTTATTAATGGTTTTTTTATTAATGGTATGGATAATAACCGATCTAATATATTGTTGTAATCTAAAGTGATTTTTGGTTTATCGCCAGTCATAGAGTGGATAATCCATTCAAATTGGTTGTCCTCATCTTTACAGTTTGCAGTAAGGATTAAAGGCAATTCATTTTGTATTAATTTCATAACTTTAAAGGAGTATAATAGTTTATATATTTTTGCCTTAATTGGTCATATCAAAGACTTTTCCTAACACTGTCCCAATTGATCTGCGGTATCGGAAACACCAAGTCCTCTTCAATCCGCGGACATGCAGTGTTTACAAGCACATCAAGTTTCATGCCAAGAATCTTATCCGGCGCAACAAAGTTCATGGAGATGATGTATGCGCGCTTGCCCATCTTTTCAATCTCAGACTTGATCTCAAACACATTCTTGTTCATCTGCCCGGTCTTTGTGGTGACCAAGATACCGACTTTTTTAGCTTCGTGAAACTTGATCTTTCTCATTTCCGTGCGGACAAGATATTTCTGGTATTCACCGTCGATAGTATAAATTTCTTTTTTCTCGACATCAAGGCAGAACACAGTCTTGTCAGTTGCGCGAGCGATACCTAACGGATGAAAAAGCCCAGTCCCGACATAAAGGAATGCGTCAACATTGTCTTCCACATCTTTTGCAGCCGACTGGTCGCATCCAAGTATCTGCCCTGAATAAGTCGCAAGTTTTGGTTTTCCGATAAAAGTCTTGATATCATTTTTTTCAAGAATAGTTTTAAGTTCAGGAAGATAATCGATGTATTGTACAGTTGTCACAAGCCCAATATTTTTTATACCTGAAAGGCGAGAAACATTTTTGGATAGGATTGATGACGGATTATCAAGCGACCTATACTCGACATAGACCACTGGTATCTCAGTATTTTTGATAAACTGCGAGTGCGCAAGATGTACAATCAAGTCACAGCCAAGCTGTTTCATGCCATGGTCTGGGATATCACAGGCACCAAAGCAAGGGTCGGCAATGATAAGGGTTGAGACACCAAGCTTTTCAATTTCATCAGATATTTTAAGCGCCTGCATCTTCAGACCTTCAGGTATCTGGATTGCGACCTTTTTGGCTTTATGTTTCAAGATTGCCTCTTTGATCTTGACAGTATCAATGTCCATGACAGATATTTGTTCAGCATATCTTTTTAAATCAAGAGTTTTATGCATATTTAACTTATATATAGCTCTAAGATATAAATTCATGATATGCACAGAAAAACAATCAAAGAGACAGTACGATTTTACCTGACTGATCAGACAACGAAATTAGGCAAGGCAGTTGATATTTTCATAATATTTCTTAACTTGTTCACAGTAGGTGTATTTATTGTAGAGGCATATCTACACGATACTAACCCTGCTTTTTTCTGGAATATTGAGGTCGCAACAGTATCAATATTCATATTTGAATATATATTACGGTTCTGGGCAGCTAACAAAAAGCTAAAGCATATAACAGACATTTACAGTATAATAGATATTATAGCTATAATTCCAACATTTATTACATTCATTGATCTAAGATTTATACGGGTATTCAGAGTATTCCGCATATTTAGGTTTATGAGGTTCATAAATATCGGTATTTTCATATCAAAAGATGCAAAGATGCATGATATAAGGATTTTGAGAATAATATTTACCATTATATCAATCATCTTTATTTTCTCTTCATTTATTTATGAGGTCGAAGTTGATGCAAATCCAGATATTGAGACTTTAGGCTCAGCTATATATTTTTCGATAGTGACTCTGTCAACCGTAGGTTTTGGAGACATAGTCCCAGTAACTGTGGCAGGGAAATTGATGACCGTACTTATGATACTTGTAAGTATCGCACTCATACCCTGGCAACTTGGGCTTCTGATCAAAGAGTTCATATTTGCGGACAAAAAAAAGCGACATATAACCTGTAAAAAATGCGGTCTCCTGCAACACGACTGTGATGCAATACATTGTAAGCATTGCGGAACTATAATCTATAGGGAAAATGAAGGTGATGATTAGATATGCACAATAATACATTTTCCACGGAACTACTGAAGATCATAATGACAACAGACTCTTTCTCGTTCGATATCGACAAGCACATAAAAAATATACGCGGACTTTGCGCAACATACCTTGAACAGGACAGGACAGCAAAATCATTAGATAAATTAAACGACACCGAGGTCAAGGCCATATTGCGCTTTGTCGAAAAACCTCACGGCAGGCATCACATCGCAGAACTTGAAAAGATGCTCAAAGAATATGACAGCGCATCAGTCCTGAAGATCTTCATGAAACATTTCTATGAGCACGAGGGCCATAAGTTGATACATACTGACATATTGAAAGATATGTTATAAGATTCAAAAATCATTTTGTTTAGCAAGCCACTTTTCATCTAACGGATTAATTCTTTTTGGATTTATCAAATCATCTATCAATACGTATTTATGAGGTAATGCAAAAACACTCATTCCTGAATGATTTACCTCTGATAAGAATTTACTCTCATCCATTTCTAGTATATTTTTTAGATTATAATCTTCAATTATTTTTTTATCAAATAATGAACTCCAAAGAGCATTAAATATATTTACAAGTTCTACACAATTATCATATTTATTAAATTGTTTAACAAAATTAGGACCGACTGTATCATAAAAACAACCAGAATTATAGCTTGTTTTACTTCCAACTTTAAAAGTTGTTTTGTCATAATTAATATTTTTAATAGCCATAACATCTCCAAGACCTTTGAAGTTCTTAGATGTTAATATATTAGTATCCTCAGTTCGTAAAACTATTGCAGGATTACAACTTTCATCTGCATATATTGTGGATTGAAAACTTACAGAACCATCACTATAATTCCAATTTTTACTTAATGCCATAAGTTCGTCCAATTCGGTTTTATTTTTTAGTAGATTAATTGCATTGGGTGTTAATTGTTCTGGAATTTCATCAAATTGAGTACGCATAGTCAAACGACCATACGCAGAACCCGTTGCTACAACAGCAATAGTGTATATGATCCCGCAGTTATCATTTTTATCTATTGCATATATTGGTATTCCTGTAATATTTTCCATTTCAAGTCTATAACAGTATAACTTTATAAACTATTCTATTTTAACTACTGGGCAGATACAGAAATACTACAATAATATTTATAAAGATATATACATCACTATTATATGATTATTATGTTAAACGATTATAAAGCAGACTATGCTGAGTCTTTAGCGGCCAAAATCTTAAGTGTAAAAGGTGTGGGCGAAAAGATTGGATATACAATTGTTAACGATTTCACAGACATATACAGTCTTAAATCTATAGATAAAGAGACAATAAGTCAAATTTATTCTGAAGTTATGGAAAATGGACCAAAATATGAGACATTTACTGAAGCATTGAATGAGATGGGTATTTTAGACACAGATGCTTTATACAGTACAGGTTTTGATTATGGTTCTTTTGTAGAAGACATGCTTTCAACATATCAGTGGGGTACAAAGAAAACAATAAACGAGTTAATTGAACTTGATGACATTACACCTGATGCATTTACATTTGAAAATAATCTTGATAAAATATACAGGAATTTAGAAGATACATGTGAATTCTCAAGTCTTGCAGAAGTCTATAAAAATCATGGTCTTTTAACAGAACTTATACTTCCGACAGAAACACCAGTTGATGTCATGGACACTATAGTCAATTCTCAAAAAGATTACATGCCACAGACAGCAACCATGCAGACAGAAAGACCAATGATATCTATGGGTGTAAAAGATACAGAGGCACCTATTAATACTATAGCTGCACAGGAAGGTACAAATAGACCAGTTGTTGGCTTCTTTGGTATTTCTGTAGGATATGGGATTTATTACGAACAAAAACCAGCAAGTACTGCTGATGTTCAATAGATTTTAAACATTTTTTATCTTTATTCTCTTTTTTTAAATCAAGTATTTTTTTTTATTTTTTTTTATATCACAAGATAAACTTCCAAATTATTTTCTCATTAAATAATGAAATATTTATTAAGTGATCTATGCCATTAATCATAGGTGATAAAATGAACGGATCTGTGTATGCTACAACATTAAATTTTTTAGGCTTGCCAATAAGAGAAATAGATTCTAAAAGACGCAGAGAACAAGTGATTCAATTAAAGGAATATACGGATTCTGGAGATAAGACTATTTCAGAAATAATTTCAGAATCAATAGATGTTAAAACAAGCATTGTTCAAGAACCCATATTAAATAAGGGTTGTGAATCATTAGGCTTTTCAGAGATAGTATGGTCTGATAAAGGAATGGGGCATAAGATGACACCAACAGTATATCTTAAGGGTGGTTGTGTGTATGTTGCAGTTGATGATAATATAACTGGAGATATAGGTGATATCTCTGAGTTTTCTCTAAAAAAATGGAATGAATTTATATATGATTCATATTTCTATCGGCAAAAAATAAGTAGTCTAATAATAAGCAGTGTCAATGATTTTTTTGGTGAATCAGATAGTTCTAACAAAAAAAGATGTAGGCCCTATACTTGCGATATAAATGCTCTTGAGTTATTGGATGAAAATATACCAATAAATTATGGGTCTGTAATTCATGAATTAAAAAAGATGACAGGATTAAATGAAGTACCAAATAATAGTCGCTATAGTGAAATGATTTTTCATTTAAATAATTTAGAGATACCTGTTGCATGTCTTAACACTGAAATAGATGAAAATAGACGCATAATAAATATACTTGCAGTTCCTGATACAAATGAGGTTGTTGTAAAACGATTAAAAGAAGATTATTTGAATATGGTAAACTGATAATTTTACACACTTATTATTTTAGATTTACTTATAAATCTAATTTCTAAATAGATTAACATAATTAACGCCTCAGTGGCTTAGCCCGGTAGAGCGGTTGACTCGTAATCAACAGATCGGGGGTTCAACTCCCCTCTGGGGCTTTTATAATCCTAACGTCTTAAATAAATATCCGATACAGAGGTATTTGAAAAGTGTTCATCGGGACTCTTTACATTTAGATAACGCACAGATCGCACACCATGTGGCTCATTTTTATGCAGAGTTGTCTTAAGTGTTAACCTTTTTTCAGTCAACCATATAGGTACTTTGTCAGAGGGTAATAATGCCTGAAATTCAACCTGACCTTCATCATTATTATAAATCCATAGATGTCCACAATCTCCTGCAGGGTTCAATACTGGCTTTGACGGATTCGATTTATAGTCCTCATAACTTTGTGGTTTTGGTGTAACAAGAAGTCCAGTTTCATATTTTATGTCCTGTAACTTATCAATAGGTTCTCCAGAAAAGCCAGTCAAAACATGATATATAAATCCAATTCTTGAACCATTATCCGGTTTTATATGATCTATAACTTGTTCAAGGTCATCATGAGAATAATTTGGCATATGTATAGGGGAATGGAATTATATATTTAGCCTGATACAGATTCTTTTTTGATTGTCCCTTAATTTTGTCAACAATTACAACCCCTTGTGAACACCGTGGTTTTGAGACGGAAACATCAACGATAGATAATATATTATCATATACTTCTTGAGGTATATTAAACCCATTGACCATATCATATTCATTAAAACGGAAAGTTTTAGGTGGGTGCAACAGATTAGAAATCAATTTCATAATTTTTATTATTTATTGGTGTTTATAAATTAATCTTAACCACACTAAACATTTTTGGAAACAATTAATATATCTCACTCCAGATACACATGCCCCTTTATCTTCTTGTCCCATATCCAGGGGTCATCCGTGTTTGCCTCTCTTTTAAGTCGCAAGAATATATCGACCTTAGCATCGCAGTCATCCGCATGATGTATGACCACAGCCTCGGGCAGTTGCGGAACTTTTGGCGAGCCGTATTCTTTATGCCCGTTGTGGCTCAATACGATATGCAACAGTTTCAGTTTAAGTGTAACAGGAAAATCATCAAGTCCAGCAATCCTTTTGGATACCATATCATGACCGATGACAGTGTGGCCTATGAGCATCCCTTCATGAGATACACCTATCAAAGTCCCGGAAAGTTCAAGCTCGCTCATCTTGCCGATGTCATGCAAAAATGCACCCGAGACAACAAGGTCACGGTCAAGTTCGGGATACAGAGAACAGACATTGTCTGCAATCTTCATGACATTGAGCGTGTGCTCAAGCAGCCCGCCCACATAGTTCTGATGATACTCCATCGCAGCAGGTGTCTTTGAAAACAGGTCCATAAATTTCTTATCGCGAACAAACAGCATGACAAGCCGGATTAAATCTTTATCTTTAACAGATGCAAGAATGCTTCGCACCTCGACCAGCATCTTATCAATATCTTTTGTAGTTGTGGCGACAAAGTCACCGACATCATACTCACGAATCTCACAGACTTTCAATGTATCAATTGCACTATCGATCGAGATTGAAAAATTATTGCTGCCTTTTGGATATTCCTGCACAGTGCCTGTAAGTGATACGACACATCCGCGCGAAAATGAATCATAGATATCAAGTGTCTTCTTCTCGTCATTGCCCCAGTATTTGGCAGTTATCTCCCCCGTCTTGTCGGCAAGGCGCATCTCAAACCATTTGCCTTCCTTATTGCTCTTGTAGTCGACAGGCGGTTTCTTGAACTTGAGCGCAAAGGTACTCTCGACCTTTTTTCCTTCAGAGGTTATATCTGATATAAATTGCTTTTTCATAAGAATTAATTGTAGGGTAAAAGATATAAATTCAAATAATGTTTAGTCCTCAGGATTAACAGTTTCAATCTTATGATTTACCATATGGATTTTAAATGCCTTTTTATCTGTAAATCTCTTATTGCAGACATTACAGACATACTCTTTTTCAAGACCTAAAAGTTTTTTTATAAAACTCATAATATTTGTTTATATTTATCTTGTATATATATTATTGCCCACTAAAATCTTTATCATGCTTGATATCATAATCTTCATCATTTCAATTTTGGTAGTCATAAAGGGCGCAGACATTACAACAGACAGCGCAATAAAGATAGCAAAACAGCACGGAATATCAGAATTTTTGATAGGTCTGACAATAGTTGCCTTAGGAACAAGCCTGCCGGAACTTGCATCATCGCTGACCGCAGTATCTTTAGGCACCCCAGAACTTGCAGTATCAAACATATTAGGGTCAAACATAGCAAACATAGGACTTGTCTTAGGGATTGCAGCAATATTATTTTCAAAATGCATAAGGTGTAATGTATTAAAAAAAGACATATATTTCCTGATGTTTTCAGTGATTGCAACAATAGTAGCATTTATGGATTATATGTTGACATTTACAGAAGGCATGCTGTTCATTGCTATATACCTCACATATATCACATGGTCTATCAGGTCCCACAAGAAGACAAAGAAAAGAAAGACAGAACCTGCAAAAGTTAATGATATGATCTTATTGATAGTTGGTCTTTCTGCACTGACGATAGGCGCAAGCTATCTGATCTCATCAGGCATCGGCATACTGACCGCATTAGGGATTTCAAAAAGCGCGTTCGGTTTCATATTCATAGCAGTCGGCACAAGCCTGCCAGAACTGACAGCCTCGCTTATGGCAATGAAAAAGAGACATCATAGTCTTGCAATAGGAAACATAATCGGATCGAATCTGTTCAATACATTTGTAGTGTTTGGCGCAATGGCCGGCATGCGGGCAATACCTGTCGTCAAAACATTCTATGTTACAGCAATGCCGATTCTTGTAATTCTCACATTGCTTCTTTATATGTCAATTGAAAGAAAAAAACTGACACGTTTTGACGGGATGATATTCTTATTGTTATATATAGTATCAATAATACGGGTATTTTAATGGACGGATAGATAGACATTTTCATACCTTCAATATATAAACATCAAAGACCTTATTTTACTCTATGTTATGGATTGATATTTTCACAAATCTAGGATTTGTCGGTTTTTACACCCTCTGGGCACTTCTGGCAGGTGGGATTGCAGTATTTGGCGTTTTGAGCAATTTCGGCAAGAAAGGCTTGATACGGGACATCATGTTCTCATGGATAGTGGGCATTGTTCTTGTGAGCATAAGTTCTACAGGCGCACTCATATTCGCAGCCATATTACGTATTTTCATAATCGGTCTTTCAAGAAGCATAGGTCTAGATAATCTGGCGGCAATGCTGACTGAAGATGAATCAAGAGTGAAACTGAAAAAACCGAAGACAGATGTGATAATGGCCTTGGTATTGATACTATTTTTCTTGAACATCCTTGCAGTAATATTCGCACCGCCTATGGAAGTCGGATGGTATAAGATGGATGATGCAAACATAATAGAAGTAAGTCCTGAAACAGAGACAGGCGTACAGGACATTGAATGGGATCACATAAAAGACATGCGCCTTGTGTCCCAGGAATACGCACTCCAGATACCAAAGACAATGGTCACAGAGACCGGCTGGAAACTGTCAAGCGACTGGGATGGCATCTATCCGATAGACAATACTCTTAACTGGGTGATAGTCTATGAGCCGACAAGACTCGTAAACATGGGCAATCCATCACCCGCATACATATTGGTTGACGCGCAGAACCCGTCAAAAAGAACAAAAGTAGAATCGACTATTGAATATTCTGAAGAACGTAAAGGTCTGCTGCCTCTGGCATACCAGATAATATTCTCAGGAAAGATAAGAGATGTAAACATAAATTACTGGTTAAGCTACCCATATTTCAATTTTGGTGATACAGTGCTTACTCATGATGCGAATGATGAACCTGTCTGGTTCGCTCCCGTAAAACTTGAGATGCCAACATTATTCATCACAAAATTCTATACAGAACAGGTAGGTATTGTTGCACTTTCAAATGATGGCACTAAAGCATTTTACAGTGAGGATGACATAAAATCAGGCAATGCACCTGAATGGCTTCTTGACAGCCAGGCATTGATTGACGAAGACTATACAATGAAACGGACTCTCATCTGGGCAAGATACGCAAGCTGGAAAGGTTTCATAAACTATTATCTTCAGCACGAAAATGTCTATGAGATAGCAAAAGAGTTCTATTTCCAGTATGATAAGGAAGATGACCGTCTTTTCGGTCTGATACAGCTTGAACCTGAAGGAAGGACAAGAAAGGCGATAACTCATTATGTAGACATTGAAGCTGAAGGCACGGGATACGGAACTGTAAACATCTACGATACACGGGCTATGGGTCTGATCGGACCTGAACGGGCATTAGACGGTGCAAGAGGAGAGATAAGCCTTTATTCAGATTGGTATCCGCTCCAGCCACTTTTCAAAAAGATCGACAATGGATATTTCTATGTAGTGCCGATATACTCAGGGTTCTATGAGGCCATGGTACTGAAAGCTGTCGCAGTGGTTGACGCAAAGACTGAGCAGGTAAAACTGTTCCAGTGGCATGAACTGGATACTGATGGCGCAGGCATATCCGCTGATTCAACTGACGGCAAGACACAGGTAGATCTTGGCGATGCTGCAGATATGTTCTCGGACTGCAACATTGTTTCAAGCAAGAAAGAAGACGGCAAGCTGATTATGACAATTGAATGTGTCTGATTTAATTTTTTATTTTCTTAATTTTTCAATTTTTATTTCATTTTTTCTATTTTCTATTCAATTTTATAAATTCAAAATATTTATAAACCCCAAATACAAATAAATAGTATGGCAGGATATACATTCACACCAAATAACAGCAGACCTCAAAAAAAACAGAAACAGAAACAAAATAATCCTGATCAGAATACCGGTAAAAAATCCACTCGAGATTTTTCAAAATTTGAAAGTACAATAACTCAATTCAAGACATCTATTTTTATCGCTGCAGCTCTTGTTCTTATGATGTTCATGGTAGGTCCGCAGATAACAGGAAACCTTCTTTTAGATTCAGAAGACAAGATGCTTGCACAGAATTCAGACTTTCCAGACCTCTCAAAATTTGAGGCGAACAAGCAATTTTATCTATGCCAGAATCAGATGAATGAAGATTTAGGTAAATTATCAGAGTATCAATTAGAGCTTGAAAGCAGATCTACGACTGCAGAAGCATGCATCCAGCAAAAAAATACTTTGTCGCAGCAATATAATACTTGTGCGGACGAACTCACATCCACAGAGGCAAATTTTGTTTATTGCAACAGTTCAAAGACAGCATTGTCTCAAGAAGTTGAGATGTGTAATGATGACCTGGAAGATAAGAACCAAGAGTATTCCGATTTTGAACTGAGTAATCA
>WTCB01000108.1 GCA_013138765.1 Candidatus Nanohaloarchaea archaeon | reverse complement strand
TGATAGTGGCAGTATCACTTTTAATCTATATCCAACATACGGGTCTGAAATAGATTCTGAATACCTAAAACAAGATACACGACTTAATGATTTTAATATATTAGGAGCCTTAACCCTTTATAACGGTACTTATGGTTCTCTGGATGCCAGATTTTTTGAATTGGCAGGAGATATCATAACAAATTATATACTAAAAAACGAACATACAGACAACCTAATTGGTTTCCAAGGTTATGAAGATGAACAAACCATAATGACTCCTTACGAATTTCTTGATAAAATCAAAGATTTTGAAAAGCATTATTGCAATAATCCAAATTTTGAAGAATAGAAAGAGCTAATAACCTCTCATTGATCATAAGCGCAATCGTATCAACAGTCGCATCCAAACTTTTATCTTCTAAAACATCATCCACACCAAGATCTGAAAAATAATAAGAATCGACAAAATCAAGCTTGTGCGCATTAGAAAAGTAAGTCAACGCATGCTCAGACACCCTTCTTGAATTAACAATTTTACCGCCACCCACAACAATGCTCACCAACTTTTTACCCTTGAGCATATCAGTCTCATAAAATGGATTTGTCCTATCAATAAAATCTTTCAGAAGCCCGGGAACATTATCAAAATAATTCGGTGTGCCAATAACTATTACATCTGCCCAAACCATCAACTCCAAGAGTTCACCCATATCATCCTTTATTGAACACTTATCAGATTTAGCACAGACAAGGCACCCCGTGCAATGTTTTATATCCTTATCTCTCAAATATATAATTTCCTTTTCACACTCAATCTTTTCAAAAATCTTGCCGAGAACAATATCACTATTTCCTTTACGCGGACTTCCAGAAATCAAAAGACATTTTACCATGACCAAAATTAACCAAAAAGATATAAAAACATTAAGATGACAAAAAAACATCTTTTAATATTTAACTGACAAAATAGATTGTGTGAGATGCAACTACTATGGCAATTGATATCTGGACAGAAAAATACAGACCACAGACACTTGGAGATGTTGTCGGTCAAAAAAACATAATTGAAAAGCTGAAAGCTTTTGTGAGTGAAAAATCACTCCCGCACTGCCTTTTTGCAGGATCGGCCGGTATCGGAAAGACAACATCCGCAATAGCCATGGCAAAAGAGCTTTACGGTAATCAATGGTCACACAATTTCATGGAGACAAATGCATCAGACGAGAGAGGAATTGATGTAGTAAGAACCAAGATAAAAAACTTTGCGCGTGTCAAACCATTAGGGACCGATTTTAAGATAATATTTTTAGATGAATGCGACTCACTGACTCCGCCCGCACAGCAGGCATTAAGACGTACTATGGAAAAATATTCAAACACAACACGGTTCATATTAAGCTGCAACTATCCAAGTAAAATTATTGCACCAATACAGTCCAGATGCGCAATATTCCGTTTCGGCCCGATATCAGACAAAGACATAAAAAAACGCCTGGGGCATATCGCAGAAGAAGAGAAACTGACAATAAAAGACGATGGCATGGACGCACTGATTGAAGTCGCATCAGGCGACATGCGACAGGCAACAAACCTTCTCCAATCAGTAGCGATAACATCAAAAAAAATTGATCAGGATGCAGTCTACACCATTGCAGCATCAATGCGCCCCAAAGAAGTAAAAAAGATACTAACCCTTGCACTTGACAAGAAATTCCTTGAGGCAAGAAAGATCCTTGCAGAACTCATGCTTGAGCGCGGACTGTCAGGCATCGACGTCATAAAAGCGTTCCATAAAGAGATCCTTGACGCACCTATTGACGAGAAAAAGAAAGCGCAATTGATAGACAAGCTGGGCGAATACGAATTCCGGATAGTCGAAGGCGGCTCAGAAGACCTGCAGATTGAAGCATTTTTGGCACAAGTATCAGCGTTATAGAGCGCCAAAAAGACTCGAACGCTAGTAAGATGCATTTCTTGCGCAAATCGCTGCATTATAACGCACAAGAAAGACCCAAGTACTAATATCTACTAAAACCTACTAAATTAGTAGATAAAATTAAAACTCAATAAAGATTAACCTACATAACCACTACATCAATTCTTAAACTTCTCTAAAAACGAACACAGAATATCAATTATATCATCAACAGTCTTCATGTCCACATCATCATCAAGTGCAGGTTTCTGCAAAATCCCACTAAAATGATTACCACCACTGATGACAGCCATCCCATGAATATGCATCCAGTCATGTACTGCCGGTATTGTCTTCTCCTGACCGCCGTTTCTTGAACCGCAGACAGCGATTGCAGACCCGACCTTATTCTTAAGCAGGAAACCATGACGGCGAAGCATTACACTCCTGTCAAAAAATGCCTTCAATTGAGCGCTCACAGTACCAAAATAGACAGGTGATGAAACAATAATCACATCAGCTGAAACCAGTTTATCATAGACCACTTGCATATCATCTTTGATTGCACACGCACCACCAGAACTGCAAGACCCGCACGCATTGCACGGCGCAATATCAGATAACGACAGAAAAACAGTATCAACCCCAAACCCTCTAGATTTTGCAGCATCAATGACATGCAAAATAACTTTATCATTATTGTCGCCTTTTGTCAGACTTCCAGAGATACCTAACATTTTCATAACAACCACATCAAACCTGATTTTATAGGAAGATTAATAAAAGAATTGCCTAAAATCCACTATCCCACGGAGCAGAGCTCCGGGGTATTACGTGGATTTTCAAGACAGCAATTCCTACCTTTCTTGATGGTTATAAACCGATGCAGAGCATCGGGGTATTGAACCCATCAAGAAATAAATTTAAACAAAATCAAAAACCAAAAAACCAAATAACTTATAACATTTCTCAGACAAACTATTATCTTATGTGGGCAATAAAATTTAAACCAAAAACTTTTGAACAATTTGCAGGCAACAGAAAAGCAATTGGCCAACTAAAATCTTGGGCACAAAATTTCAAGAACGAACGATACAAAGCAGTTCTTATTCTTGGCCCCACGGGTTGCGGAAAGACAACAGCAACAGAACTCCTTGCAAAAGAATTAGGATTCAATATAATAGAGACAAACGCAAGCGACATAAGAAGTAAAAAAGAGCTTCAATCATTTTTTGGTCACGCACTCCAGCAGCAATCATTATTCTTCAAAGGAAAACTAGTGCTTATGGATGAAGTTGACGGAATATCAGGCAGATATGATCGCGGTGCCCCGGGAGAGCTTGCAAACATAATCAAGACATCAAAGCATCCAGTAATCTTGACCGCAACCGATGAGAACACAAATGCAGTAAAGGCCATGAAAAAATGCGCAAAAGTAATCAAGTTTGAAAAGATAGATTTTGATGAATTATGCACCGCACTACAAGACATCTGCAAGACAAAAGACATAAAGATTGATGACAAAGCACTAAAGATCATAGCGCGAAATGCCGACGGTGATATCCGTGCAGCAATAAATGACCTTCAATCACTTAATGAAAAAGACAGACTAATTACGCCTGATGATGCAAGAACAATAGATTTCAGAAATTTCGAGAGGAACACAAAAGATACCTTATCAATCATATTCAAGACAAATGACTGCAAGATCTCAAAAGAAGCAATAGACACCTGTGAAAAAGATCTTGACGAGATGTCAGAATGGATACGCGACAACCTACCAAGACAATACGGCCTATCAGAAGACATAGCAGGCGGATACAACATGCTTTCAAGAGCAGACATATTCCGCGGACGTATAATGAGACAGCAATATTACAGATATATGGTCTATCAGTCTGCAGACATCTCATGCGGTGTATCAACCGCAAAAACACAAAAGTACAGCAACCCCCTTGAATTTCATTTCCCTGCAAAGATTGCAATATTGGGCAGAACTAAATTCTCGCGCGCAAAAGAAAACAAAAACCTTTCAAAAATTGGTGAATCACTCCACTGCTCAAAAAAAGTCGCAAGGCAATATATACCGATGCTAAAAAAAATAAAATCTGAATCCCCAGAAACTTATGCGAAAATCTCTGAAGAACTTGAGATTGAACTATAATCACCAATATAATTTATCAACTCACTCAGCTCTTGCCTCAGCCCAAGATGTCGATGATTCATAGACCCGAACAGTCGTATCTTTTTTTGTCCTTAACTTTATACGCCTTGCAAACTCAATCGCAATATTTTCTGCAGTAGGATTCACCGCATCGAAAGGCACAACATCGTTTAGCACCCTATGATCATACGGCGTAACAATCTCCTCATCTATTATCTTCTTAAGATCATAAAAATCCATAACAAAACCATTCACAGGCTCTGCATCAAGAATAACTTCAATATTATATGTATGCCCATGCATATTTTTGCACTTGCCATCATAATCTCTAAGAAAATGCGCACATGATATAGTAACAGTCTTTCCAATCCTCATATATTCCACCTACTAAATTTATATAATTTATTTGTTGTAACATTTTAAATATTATTCCTTCTTAAAAACTAGACATTATTACTCTTTAAATTAAAAAGCCAATAATTTTTCTTATATCTCTCAAAAAATTCTATGGTCTACAATATAGTACATCAAATAATAATCAATATAATAAATAAAATAGAATACCAAATGAGTAACACCATATATCTATATATACTATATCAAATCATATACTATTATGTCGACAATAGGTCCGAACACAGAAGCCAAAATAATCGCAAAACTTAACGACAAACCTTATTCTGTTTCTCAACTCGCACAAGACCTAAAAATAAGACGAGATTTCCTTGCAGGATTCCTTGAAGCCCTGCGCATAACCGGCAAACTTGAAGTGATTGATGTCGGACGTGCAAAAGTATACAGACCGATAAA
>WTCB01000067.1 GCA_013138765.1 Candidatus Nanohaloarchaea archaeon | reverse complement strand
AAATGAACCTTCCGCAATGACTTTACCGTCATCGAAAAAGTATATCATGTCAAACATGGGCAGAAGATGAAGCCTGTGGATTGATGATATGATTGTCCTGTCACCAAACTCATAAAAAATATTCCTGTATATGTCAATCTCGTTCTTTGAGTCAACACTGCTTGTCGGCTCGTCAAGCAATATGATTGACTTGTCTTTACAGGCCATAAGCCCACGCGCAAGAGCCAGGCGCTGTTTCTCGCCACCGCTCAGGTTTACGCCTTTCTCGACAATTGATGATTCGAGTTTTTTTGGCAGACGCACAATGACATCCGTAAAACATGCCATGTCGGTATACTTTTTGATTTCATCTTTGCTGTGACCCACACCCATTGTGATGTTTTCTTTTATTGTTGTCGAGAATATTTCAGGATCCTGTGGGATGAGGGCGATCGATGAGCTTATGTCTTGAAAACCGTTTTCAAGGTGTCTTTTGTCAACAGATAAGTCTACATGTGTAGGCTTGTATAATTGTCGTATTATCTTAAGTAACGTTGTCTTACCACTACCGCTTTTACCAATCACAGCAATCCTTTTACCATTTTCAATTGATAACGATACATTATCAAGATGCAAGTCACAGCCCTCTTCAGTGTGGTATGAAAATTTTAAGTTTTCTACCTTTAATTCTTTCCAATCTTTTTTGATTAGTTTAATCTCATGCACCTTTATCTTTTCAAATTCATCTGATATCTCTTCAGCATTCATGACAGCGGTCCTCTCGCGCACAATCTCACCATACCTGTAAGCAAACCTAAAAAACAGCTGGTTTATCTTATTCACATAACCGTAAAGTGCATAGATACTGCCTACAAGTACAGTTGAACCTGATTTTACGCTAAAGAATATGTATGTCGCAAGCACAAGAAACTTCATAAGGGATGTACATGTTGATACGAGGAACCATTTGATCTCATTCAATCTATGATTTTTTACAAAAAGCCTGAACGGTTCCATGATATTCTTGAATACTGATCTTGATATAAGGTTTTCAGTCCTCAATATGATGACTGTAGTTATGTTGCTTATGGTATCATATATCTTTGCTGATATTCTGTTATCTGCATTGTTAAGCTTTATGTATTGTCTTATAAGTTTTCTGTCAAATCTGATGATTATTTCTAAAGTGATTATGATCATGAAAAGCACAATGTAGCTTGAATGGGGATTGAAGTATACAAGAGCAATATATGAACCGATGAACCGTATTATTGTCTCAATGACTTCATATATATATGATGAATATCTGTACAGGGCATTTGTGCCTTTTTCTATTTTGTCTATAGTATCGCCGGAATGATGATCAGTGTGCCATTGAGCAGAAAGTGACATTGTGCCGTCAAGCAAGTATTTTTTGTAGTTTGCGCGGACAAGGAATGCGTTGTTGAATGCCAATACTCTTGCAGGACCATGGAACAGCCAAAACATAATAGAGATGACTACAAAAAGAAATATATAAAATAGAATAGTGTTAAGATTTGCTGCACCCACCCCTTGAATCTGTATAGTGTTCAATATCTTTGCAATGACCAATGGTTCAAGCAGATTGACTATGTTTGCCATCACAAACATCAGAAAATATAAGATGACATTTTTTCTGTTGCCTTTTGAATATTTCCACATGGTATATGTCAAGTAAATGACTGGATTATCTTTTAATGCCATAATATATAATTAAACTATAATCTCTTAAATTTGTTTGTATTGATTATTCAATACAGGACCAATAACACAAAACTAAATTCCGTCCTCTGCTTCTTTAACAACTTTTTTCAGATTATGTCTATGTGCATAGACTACACCTATCGCCGTAATCATTGTAATTGCCAGCACAATCAAAAGCCAGATATTGGGTGCAAACACAATAATCATTGTTTCACTCCTTAGACTCGCAAGTTCAAGCACAGCATCGTCTAAATGCAATTTTGTTCTCTTAAGGTACTCCCGAACAGAATCATAATCCTCCACATCATAATCATCTTTTGCAATTACAAGATCAGAATCAGCTAAAGATATATAATTTTCAAGAAGACTTGTGTTTTTACCGTCAAAATAAAGTGTATCGCTTTCACTTTTTAATCGTGTTATGATATATCTATAATTAAGTATTGTATCCATAAGGTCTTCATCCAGACGTGGACCGACAACAACATCAACATGACCTGTACGATTTCCCTTATCAAACAAGACCTTAAAATCCAATGGGTATGTACGGTTAAGAATGTCAGCAGGAACATCGACAGTTATCATAAATATCGCCGACTGTGTACCTTTTAATATTTGTATATTTCTCGGTTGCGCATCAACTTTAATTCCGCTCATACTGCGCGGTAAAAGCATCATCCTCCTCAAAGTCATTGTACCCGTATTATTTACTATGACATAAACTGCGGTTGACTCACCGGGACGTACATATATCTTATCCGGATTTGAGATTGTAACTAATGTCCTTCCAGTATCATAAATTCCAGAATCTAACAAAGAAGCAAGATCTAAACTATCGCTCATGCCCCCTTCAGAACCTAACTCATCTCCTGAACCTCCTGAAATAGCTTCGGAATCTAAAGGGCCGCCGGGACCATCATCTTCAGTGACGTTAGGTGGTATCACAATAATATAATATGGGTCAACATAAAAAGTACCCCACGCCTCATCAGTTTTATTTCCGTATGAAACAATCAGATGCATCCAATAAAAACCATAATAGAGTGGCGTATAACTTAACTTATCAAAACTTCTGTCCCCGGGTTTCATGACCACTGTAAGCCCTGTACGGTTTGCAACAACTGTCATATTATCTCCATATACACCAATCTGCAACAATATCTCTTTTGTATATGAAGTACTTCCAGTATTTAAAAATTCAGCACCGATATTAACCTTTGAATATTGTGTAATCCTATCGGGATAATTAAAATAACTGATCTGGCCATTGTCAAAAGAATTTATAGATACATTTACTTCACTTAAAAGTATGTTTCCAGTAATTGATGGCTGACCCTGAAAAAAAACAGATAGACCAATTATACCAATAAAAAAAATAAGATATCTCTTGTCAATCATATTCGTATATCCTCCATGCAATAATTAAGATTAAAACAAAACTAATCAATATAATACCCGTTTTTATATGTTGATATAAAAAATCAGTAGATGATATTTCTGTAGATGACACACCCAGTTCTTGATGCGAGATCATAGGGCTTATATCAACAGAAACACTTTTAGTTACTGCATCATCATTAGGTCTATCCTGATATAAATCTTTTGTCACAAAAACATCAAAAAAGAACAGACGTTCCTGCTTCAAAGAAAAACCTGATTGACTCTCCCCTTGACCCGCAACAGCTTTCAATACTATTTCATGATCCCCGTACGCTTCAGCTTTTGGAACGGATACATAAACCGTCACAGGATATGCATTTATTGTTTTTCTAATGCTGGGAATATATATATGTTCAACATCAAAAAAAGACCTGTTATCTAAATAAAAATAAGAAGGGTCAACAATGACAACCCAGTCTTTAGGTACTTTAACATTTTCTAAAACAACATCATAACCCTCATCATAGATGTTCCAGAACAGAAGTTCAAACGAAATGGTGTCACCCGAAGTAACATTCTGACTTGCAGATTTCTGTAGAGTACCAAGATTAAATGCGCTCACAGGTTCCAAAAATATAATGGCTGCAAATAATATTGCAGCCAATAACAGATTATGGTTGCGGATTTCCATTTTTAACACCTTGTATAAATACAGTCCCATTATAATATTCAGCAAATATTGGTGGTATATTAACCCAGTACCATGTTGTAATATTTGTAATTGCTGGTACATCAATCTTTAACGGCGCATATGTTTCAGTCATGTTATAAGAAGTGCTATACTGATTAGAACTATTGCTCCATGTAAGATTTCCTGCCCCTAAAATATATTTTGTCACATTACCGACCATATCTGTACCTCTGATATACAGGTCAGTATTACAGCTACCCTCATTTATTGTTATATTATACATATCACCACCATTACCTAATGCTGGATTTTGATATGTGTTCGGTACAAGTGGATTATCAAAATCAACAGAATTCCATGTGACGGTAAGGTCAACAACACACGGCACCACCTCAATCTCAGATGATAGTGTACTATTCAAATAAGTCC
Source organism: Candidatus Nanohaloarchaea archaeon (assembly GCA_013138765.1). Taxonomy (GTDB): domain Archaea; phylum EX4484-52; class EX4484-52; order EX4484-52; family GLR71; genus GLR71. The sequence goes on along the minus strand of WTCB01000067.1, from coordinate 37,870 downwards.
AACCAGAATCAGAACTAAAATTAACATCAATTTTCCATAGATCAAAACTGGGATCAGTAGCGTTCAATACCCATGTAATATTGCAATATTCATCTTCCGACAATGGATTTGTTGAACATGATTTTGTAGATAGTGGAGACATTTCATCAATAAAGAACGGTTCAGCGCCAACTGTAATATTGATCGGACTATCCGGGTTAGATGATGTCTTATTATAACGCACCGTTGCAGACACATCACCGCAATTTCCTTCACGGCATACAACCGTTGCATTTACGATAAACTGTGTATTTCGTATAATGTTTGTAACAAACGACGTGCTTGGTTCTATAAGTGCAACTTCAAGCGTCGTATTGAGTGAAAAATAGATTATAGTGCTGTTCAGATTTCCAGAGGTATCATTCGCATAAACTGTGATATTATTCAGACCGGACACAGCAGTTATTGTCGTATTCGGTTCAAATGTAACATTTGATGCACCATTAAGACTATATTGCCAGACATCTATACTTTCATCAGCACCGACCAAAAGATCAATCTGTTTATTGTCATAGGTAATATTCTCTGGAGAATATAGATACAATGTAGGGATAACTGTATCAACTGTAAAATAGACTGTAACCATAGAAGCATTCATGTTGCCTGCTGTATCATTGCATGAAAACACAATATTATGGCTTGAATCGGATAACCCTTCAACTAAACTGTTCCAATTGCCAGACGTATTTGACATGGTGACATTTGCTGCACCATCAAGCGAATACCCACACCATGAACCGTTTTCATCAAGTGTAAGGTTTGCCCAGAGAGAATCAGTTGCATATGTTTTATTTAATGGTGATTGTACTGTTATCTCAGGAGCTACTGAATCGACCGTAATGAAACTATAGATCAAAGAAGCATTCATATTGCCGGCCGTATCATTTGAATATGCCTGCCACCTGATTGTAGACCCGACAGTAGAATTGACCCACTTGCTCACATTTGACCAGTTACCGGTACCTGTCATGCCCGCATAACTATCATTTGTAAATGTACCTGTCCCATTATCAAATGAGAATACATAACCTAAAAGATCATTATCAGTCCAGTAAAGGCTGAACAGGACATCCGAACCAACTTCTGTTGAATTTGTCTGATTATAAAAATATTTTGGATATGTGGTATCAACGCTAAAATAAACAGTAACGCCTGACGCATTCATATTGCCGGCCGTATCATTGCAAGAAAACAAAATATTATGGCTTGAATCAGATAGCCCAAAAACAAGACTGTTCCAGTTACCAGACGTATTTGACATAGTGACATTTGCTGCACCATCAAGCGAATACCCACACCATGAACCGTCTTCATCAAGTGTAAGGTTTGCCCAAAGAGAATCAGTTGCATAAGATTTATTTAATGGTGAGGAAACACTTATTGCCGGTGCAATTTCATCCTGATAATCAACCACTATCTCAACATCATCCCAGAAATTTTGAATCAATGGTATCTCAGATATTGCAGTCTCAACATAATTATACAGCTTTATCTTGTATGTACCAGTCGCAGAAAAATTATTGATCCCAACATCAATAGACTCAGAAGCATAGCTAGCATCATCAACTGTTGACGACCGTGAAAAAAGTAAGACCTCTGAACTGTCAGGTCTTATCAAAAATACTTTGATAAGGTTTACTGCGGGTGCTGCAATATTCCAGGTCTGCTTATATGAAAATGGCACAGTCACAGAATTGATAGTTCCCGGATTTAACCAAATCCCTCCATCATTAGTCAGATTACCCATCACATTATACCCAGTATCCGCCAAACTATCATTGACCTCAAAATACCAGACCCCCGGATTATCATCCCCTCCAGTTTCATTAAAATTTGATGTTGCAGCTCCAAAAGGATCATCCTCAGAATATGACCACCCACTAGAACTGCCAGAGGTAAAATTGCCATTGACCATGAAATTCTGCTGAAGAGAATATATCAATGGCAACAACAAAAAGGATGATAATAATATCAAATAAATAAAAATCTTTTTTCCTTCAATTTTAAAACACCCTTTTTTCAGATTCATCTACATCCGCATTTGAAGAGATATTATCATCATTATCATTATCCTCATTGACATCTGATTCTATCATCTCATTTGCATCCTTAATTTTAGTATTCAGATTTGTATATATATCAGCTATAAGATCCAATTTTAAAACAGATTTTGTATCTTTTTTTGTACCATCTTTTATATCTTCTTTTGAATCATCAATAACATCTGCATCATTTTTAGGTATTGCCGCAACCTTATCTGAAGGCGCAGAAGACATAATGGCACCTTCTGATTTTGTTAGGGCATCGTTTGTATCATTTGTATCAACGATATCATTTGAATCTTCTGAATACTTTAAATCATCTTTATCATCTTTATCATCTTTAAATTGCTTTAAACTTTTCCTATCCCTCTTTGGATTAACATAACTTTTCTGTTTTTTTATGCCGAACACATGTTCTTTTATATTAAATATGAGCAATCTATTGCTCTCTCTTAATTTAACATTATATGCATTTACCAATCTTCGTTTTCGGAAAAAAAGTGCAGTACTGAAAGTTAATATTGTAAATATTGCAACAGATAAAACTTCACTGGATGCCATAAGATATATTGAATTGCCCGTAGGCATACCAATTGATGAGATCTTATCTAAGACTGAAACTTTTGTTAAAGAATCAGATACTGTTGATGAAACTGATGATGCATCTAAACTATCATTTTTTGGCAGAAGTATATTCAGCACAAAATTCTGTTTTTTAGAAAAATCAGAACCCGTTAACTCAAATGAAGAACTGATCATCTCTTTTGATGCATTGTCAGGTATATCAAAATATACAACCGCTGAAACCTCTGAAGACTCTTTCAGAGTATCAATATTATCCGGATAGATCATCTGATAATAACTTAACGGAATATTAGCTAATGAAATTGATAGATCTGACAGATCTGATTCGCCCGTATTTATTATTAAAAATTCAACTTCGGTAGATTCGCCTGAAGACAGCCTGATCGTATCAGGAGCCACAATTGCAACCTCTTTTTTCTTGACAACCTCAAAATTAATTATTTTTTGTGCTGAGATAAAAGGATCTTTAGACATATTTACAGCAAGTGTATAATTGCCCTCTTGTCTAGGATTTTGTATGCTGAAAGAAAACAGCCCTTTTGTATCAGACACTGCTGATGCAGAAATTGATGTACCCGCTATTGATGCAGAAACCATGACGTCAGATACTATAATTCTTGTACTATCCTGACTGAGCCCTGTTATTTTTATATCCTCTTTGATGTTATATATCTCTTTATCAATAGTTGCTCCAACATTTAAAGTATCTTTATTTCCCACAATGTATGCAGCATTAAGCGCAGCATCATCAACTGTTGCAGTCTTTCTAAGACTATCAACCTCAGAATCAATGGCAGCCCATTCAGAACCGCAACGCTTATTTCCCGTATCCCATTCATTGCAGATATATGTTTCCATTGAATAGATATCATTGATTTTAGTAGGGTCATACCTGATTTTCAGGCTGGCATAGCCATAATCTAATTCAGGTGCAATTGCATAATAAAATATGCCTTGTCCTGAAACACCAATCACACTAGTTGATGACAATGATTGATATTTTATAGCATCATCAAACTCATCTATTTCAACATCATATATATCAAGTGTAGAAAAATCATCTTTAAGTTGTACATCATAAGTCTCGGGAGGAAATGATAATGAATATTTTCCGTCATTATCAGTTCTGACATCCGTGCTAAAATCATCAGAACTAAACTTCATATCAACGACATGTTTATTGTCCGTATCTGAAAATAATACTCCGGAAGCAGGAATTACATAGACCACGCTTTCAGAATCAGATAACGAATAATTGCCGTACTCAAAATAAACTTTAAGTGTCTGTTTCCCGAAAGATAATGACGGTGCCGTAAATATTATGTCATATGCACCACTTGCTGATGCTGACAATACCTCCGAGACACTTACACTTGTCGACCCGATACGGACAGATATCTGATTTTCATCTATATTTATAGAATCACCACGATCTGTTGCTTTGACCATGACTGTGATAATCTCATCAAAAGTCACCAATTCATCATCAACATCTAAAATAGAAAAATCAACAGGATCATACACATTGACCACCTTACCAAAAGATATTTCACTCCCTGAATAATTAGCGGCTATAGAAAATATATCACTGCCGGAACTGAAAGTATCTGTTGAAAATTTTAAGACCCATCCTTTTTCAAAATCATAATAAGGCTGCGGAAGTAACACAACTTCTGAATCACCCTTAAATACTTTAAAACTGATATCATCTGAAGTTATAGAATTTCCATCTTTTCTGAGAAATACATCAACCTCTGTTATATCGCCTATATAAATAGAAGACTCCATACTGCTTATCTCAATACTTAAATTCGACACAGTAAATGAAACAGAAGTATTTACTGAATCACCAAGCTCATTTTCACAATATACAATTACGTCAAACAACCCAACTTTATTAAAGTTAGATTGTGCCTCTGTTGATATTACAAGATAATGCAGGCCATCCGCATCTTGCACAAAAGAATTGCCCGGAAACAATGCACTTGCAGTACTTATGTCTGCATAGACATTTGATATTGTTGAATTATCATCACTGCAATTAACAAAGATGGTTTCACTCTCACCAAGCCAAATCTCAGGAGTCTGAACTGAGACATCATTAAATGCTGGAACTGCATATACAACATTTCCAAGAGATAGCAAGGACATAAAAATAAACAATAAACATCCTAATTTCATAAACATCTCCTTAATTAATTCAACGCATCCATAAACATATTAAACCATTTTTTAAGCCCGACTTCTTTTTTGAGTAAAAATGTTTTTTCACCATAATATCTGCCATCAGAACTTACTGCAATCAATGTAATCTCATCTTCAAAAAATGCCCCTGTATCATAATCTATTGAGACTTTCTTTGATTTACCAGAAATTACATCATTAACAACTGTCTGCTCAAAAATCCATCCTTTTGTATACTGTATTGGATATATTATCATTTTTTCAATATCTTCATCTGTTGTGATCTCAAATTTTATTTTATTATCATACACACAGATCTTATCAAACCCAATCAGACTCTCAAGATCATTCACACTTTGAGATACCTCTGCCTCATTAAATTCCCAGGTAACATTTCCAATATCTAAAATATCATATGCCCTATATAATTTAGCATTTGCAAAAAGTATTTTATCTGATTGTTCATACCAATACAGATCTATTGTTTCTCTTTGAGCAGGATTAATACGATATTCACGGCTCCATATTGATGTGACCATCTCTCCTTCATCAAAAACATCCATCCTGATGCGTGCAGCATATGCAATGCTTCCAGAATTAAAGACATCATAGCTTGCAGTCATCACTTTATCATCCAGATTACAGCAATCAATCTCTTTTGATGTAGAATCTAAAAATTCCGCAACATTGATGTTTACAGCAGTACCGTATGCAAAAGTCATAGATACTAAAAGAACAACCAAAACAATTGATGAAAAATATCTATTTCCAAACATTGACTGCACCCGTAATATAGATAATCATATAAACCACTCTAAAAAACCATATTTAGCTCTTTTGATAACTAGGTCTATTTCACCCGAATAATTTCCTACCTGTGTATCCAACTCTGTTTCAAGAACTATATCAACCTGTTTAAGTTCATCAGAGACTAAATTGAAATCATTATCACTAAACTGTATCATTTGCGATATATCGCCATATGCAACAAACTGTATCTTTGCATTGTTCTCTTCTGTATTTTTTAATGTCAAAAAACGTTTCCCCATATTGCCTCCAGTCGGGACCACACCAAAATTAAGGCTTGATGTTTCAAGTGAAAAACCTATCGATAAATTACGTTCTGTAATATTGCTTATCTCCACAGCAGTTGGATATTTATCAACTTCATAAGTAAAAAATAAATCTTCTGCGTGTATGACTGTATGATTTAAGACATGATTATCCGATTCAAAAGATGGTGTCGAAAAAATTGCAAAAAATAGAAAGATTACTAACAAAAAACCAATAGTTATTGAGACATATTTAGTAAAATTTATCTTAATTTGTTTTTTTGATGATTTTCCCATAGAGAACACAAAATAATATTGGTTTTAAGTACTTATATAATTTCTTAAAAATTGTGCTCAAGAGCCCATATTACAGATAAATCATCAACTGATTTAATAGTTAAAATATAAAACACTAATTATCTCGTTTATATATCTTATAGGCAATCAAAATTATTATTGCAAACAACAAGAAAAAATTATAATTTATACCATCAGTTGTTACTGGAACAGATACCGTAGCATCAATAATTTTGGGTTCCTCAATAGTCAATGTTACTTGTTTAGATGTTGTATTTGCACCATAGGCTACTGTTGAATTTAAAAGATAATTGCCGGGATGTACTTTATTAGGATTAAACCGTGCATTCAACACCCCTATATCTCCCGGTGCAACATATAAATATCCAGAACGTGTTTTATCAAGCAAAGTACCATTTTCATAAAGGATCATAACCTCTGGACTGAACAAAGATACTGTTGCCGTTCCTGTATTCTTAAAATAGACGCCAATATCAATATATTTACTTGAACTATCTTGCATTATGTCCAATATTTCCCCACGAACCTCACAATCACCCTCAACTTTAAATTTTACAGTAATTGCCACCATCGCAATTATGTCAACAGAAGTACCTTCTTCTTTTGTCGCATATGGTATCGGCTCAATTTTAAATGCATGATAACAAGAATCAGCATCATCCGGAACATTCAACACAAAATTTACTTTTTCCCAATCAGAGATAGTTCCACTTTTTGTATTTAATTGATCATCCTCATATTTTAGCACATACGGATTCTCAGGAAAATAAACCCACCCAGAACTGTCTTCTTCTGAAACATAATGTACGATATCTATATTCTCTTTTTTCTTAAAAAAATCAAAATTAGAACGTGACGACTTTAATTTTACAACAATCTCATCTTTTGAAGATGTCACAATAAAAAATGATCCCACAACACTTTCACCTTTTCCCACAGTTCCAAGATCCAACATTAACGGTGAAACCCCGACTTGAAGTTCTTTTGCAGAAACGGGATTTACTGCAAATATTGAAAATATTATAAAAATTAAAAATAACATAGAAACAGTAGATGAACATATCTTTTTTAAATATCCCCACGTCATAAAACATCACATTTACAATCATAGATCAATAAATATAAACCAGATAATGCTAATTAATTATAAAATAAACATACAGCTATTTAAATGTAACAATATTAAAAGATACTTATGAAACAATTTCTCGAAAACATAATCATAATCATTTTAATGTTCATGTTCATAAATGCCACACATACCTATTTCCATGAATCTATACACGTCGACATCTGTAACAATTTCGGAGGTACCTCATCAATTGAGTATTCATTTGCTATGCAAGGCGGAAAAACACTATGTACAACTTCAGATGGCACCACATACCACATCATAAACGATATAATAAGTTATACTGTAAGCATACTGGTATTGACAATATTCATGTGTATTCTATTTTTTATTGTATTTTTTGAAAAACAGCATCATACTTCTGAAATCAAAAAAAAGTTAGCAATTATTGATTTGCGAAAAAGGCAATATAGTTCACAATCATAATTTTTTAATTTTCTTATCAATCGTTGCAATCTTTTTCTCATTAAGTTTTTTCAATTCATCATATGCACTTTTATTCATAATCCCATCCTTAGATTCACTTTCTAAAAGCTTTAACACTCTTTGAATCTTAGTCTTATCATACAGCAAATCTTTTTTACGTATTTCAATCTCATCTTTGCTTAATGTCTTTTTCTTAAATTTAGTTAAAGATTTCTTCAGTTTAAATTTATCTTTCTTCTTTATCCACCACATACTGATTGCTGCAAAGGCTCCCATAACGACCAAAGCCTTTAATGCCGTGACCCATACACTTTTATCATCACCAAGAACAGTTATATCTGATGCTGCTTCAAGAAGCATTTTTGCTCGTTTTACCAACCCCGAAACGACCTGTATATTCTGAAGAGCATCATCATATAATTTATCATCTACATTCTCTTCAGCAAGAACAAGTTGAATCCATGCCTGATCGATCACTGTCCATATCGCAGAAACATCCTTGCCTATATTTCTTGCAAAATAAAGATCACCCTCTAACTTATTTATCTCAATCTTCAAATTGATGATATCCTGCCGTATCAATTCTTCAATAGATGTAAACACAATAAGACGCCCCATCTTATCATCAGATACTTCTTTAGAATTTGCAACAAGAGTAAACGGATATACACCCGATTCTGCATTTTTGGGAATACTGTATTCAACAAGGAACAGAGTGCTATTCCCGGAAGGTATCGCTTCATACTTCTCAGGAGTTATATTGAACCAAGACGAGGGTATCCCTGTCAATTCAAGAGTTATATCTGTAAGCGTATCCCAACCGTTATTCCGTATACGGATACCGCTTATATCTGTCCAACCTTTTACGATATTGATCTCTTTATTATATGTCTCTATAAAAATACTATGTTCTTCATCATAATCAGATATGGGCTTTAGATCTTCATAACTGCTTGAACCGTCCGGTAATTCAGGCCAGCCAGAAGGAACAACGGGAGGTATCTCTGGAATATCTGGTGGTGGTGGGATCTCTACATCATCTTCAATTACTTCAAATGTTTCATTTGATATTATTGGTGCCTGGACACTATCATATGTTGCCATGACATTAAGTGTATTTATTCCAAGATGCTGATTTGAAAATATATATGCACTCCTTGTGATTGTTACATTTACACCAGCAGGCGTAAGCACTGCTTCACTGTTATAATAATAAGTATCATTCCCGTAGGATACCCAATAATCAAGGTATACATCTTGTGTCACTTCACCCATATTCTCTATATAGATATTAAAATTGACATAATCTTGACGCTGCACTTCATATGGTGGTATTATCATCACTCGTACATCATATGGTCCCCCCTTAGAGACCCTGAACGGTTTTACTTTCTGACTTACAAAACCCTCTTTTGATGCAGTAAGGATTGCATAATAATACCCCGATGCCGAACTCATAGGCATTGCAAATTTATAATGATAAAGTCCCGGTGCCGTATTATTTGTATCATTTAATGTTACATTAAAATACAGATTTTCTGCAGGGTCATATACAAAAAGTGTCATGTTATCCGGTTCAGTGACATTGCCTGCATAAGAGAACCACATCTCAAAACGCATAACATTATCTGGATACCATAACACGCCCGTGTCAATATCTGCTGTAAGCCCGCCGCCACCACCTGAACTTCCTGATTGTAATGTAAATGTAGAATTCTCGACAAATGTCACATCCGTCTCCAAGACAGTATCATAATAAGTCATTTCTGCAGTAAAATTATAGATACCCACTGTTGCATCATTGGAAATGGCAAATGTCGGCACAGGTGACACCTGCCCGGTCGGATCAGTCATAAAATTTTCAGTATACATCACATAACCATCAGGACCCATAAGCGATATCGTAACATTGGCATCTGAGATACCCACACCATTCGTATCAGTAACCGTATAATATATAGAACCCGTTGAACCCTGATAATATTTTGTTGAACCTGGTGTAAAACCTATAACCAGATTCGTATATATCTTAAAATTACTGCTGTATACCCCGATAACACCAGTATTGTCTTGTGAATATATAGAAAAATTATATGTCCCGCGAGTCACAGTACTGCCTGTATAATTTGAGATATTGAGTGATGCATTACCATCAGTATAATTTACAAAATCAGACATGTTTCCAGAATAATTGAAAAACCACAGACTAGTTGTACCGTTTGTAGCTACTAAAGACATATTAAACACATCAATTGTACCGTTCGGTAATGTAACATTTAGCATTGTCCAATTTAGACCTGTTGTTGACCTGTCTGTTATATTTGCAAAAATTTCAATATTTGTATCTTGCTTAGCCACAACTTCACTCAGATTTATCAAAAATAACGGCACAATGTAGGGGATAAGTGTTATATTAAAATCATAATGCTGTGGTACTGCATCGACTTCTGTTGCATTGATCGTATAATTCTCATAATAAAAATCCTTAGTCACATTAGTCACATTATAAAGGAATTCAACCGCATAATCTGAATTTTTAGGTATTGTCATATTTGTTTCATTTACAGACGTATAATTGATATCCACTGAATTAATTGTAATATTGAGTGGAACATTTCCAGTATTTTTAATAGTTACAACACATACTGTGCCCGTATCTGGATTTTCAGACCTGAGACATGATTTTGGAGTCACGTCCCATTCACGCCGACTATCGACAGTCACATTTATGTCAATTACTCCATGACCGCCATTAACTGAACTGACATTTATTTCGCCAGTATAATTCCCGGGAGACTGCGCAAACGGTACCGACACATTCAAAGACACAGACTGTGACATATTAGCACCAAGATCAGACAGATTATCCGGACTGAATTTAAATGTAAAATCAGGAAGACCGGATACTGTAAATGTAATGTCTGTTAAATTATCATTCCCTAAAGAATCAATTGTAAAATTACCCGCAAAAACAGATGAATTATCAGATAATGTACTTGATATCCCACCAGAAACATCAATTATAGGGTTTGAAACAACCTGGACTGTAAAATTAAAATATGATGACGAAACAGACAGGTCAGGATTGACCCAACTTGAAGTCATATTAAATGTATAATTGCCGGGCGCAGTATAATTACTGATCGTTATGTTAAACATTTTAGTGCAATTATCACTACTGTTTACACGGCCGCATTGTTCAAAAGTAGAATTAGAATTGATATTTATTGGCATTGACAATGTGATATTTACGTTTTTAGCATCAGAGATGCCATCATTTGTCATAATAGTTGTCACATCAAAATAATCACCGGAATCCAAAGAAATTATTGAAGATGTGTAATTGTCAGGAGATTTCAAAAATGACACAGTTGTTAACCCGGGCACAGTCACATTCAATGCAAGCATTTTCCACCCTCCATCAAGAGAACTGACATTGATTGTACCAGAATAGATACCAGACACATAATCTTGTGGCACAGCCACATCAACAGAAACAGATTGTGATGTACTCATCACCAATGAAGATATGTTAAGGGGATTGAATGTTATGCTAAAATCAGAAAGGCCAGACACATTAAATGTCACATCTGTAATATTATCATTGCCGATTGACTCGACCGTAAAATTACCTAAAGTCCCCGCCTTGCCATCTGAAATAATTCCTGACACATTATTTTCTGAAACATCAATTATAGGATTTGAAAGAACATAAGTGATAAATGAGACATTTGTTGAATTTGTAAGAAGGTTTGGATTAATCCATGTTGTACTGATATTGATTGTATAATTTCCAGGGATAGTGCCATTTAAAACACTGATATTAAAATCTCTGATACACGAAAATGACATAAGTACATCACCGCAAGATTCCAAGATAAGCCCGGTAGTCGAATTGGCACTGAAATTCACAGGAAGTGTCAATGATATATTTACCGCTTTTGCATTCGCACCGCCTATATCAGTAGTATTCACAGACATCATAAATGTATCTCCATCTAAGAGATTTATACCCGAAGATGTATGATTTTGAGGTGCTGCTGCTAAAGACATTGTCGTCTCACTTGTCTCAGTATTGAAAGACTGCGAATCACCATCAGTATTATTGAATTTTGTACCGTTACAGACCAAGATATAATTGCCCGTTATTGCAGGCGCAGTAAAATTAAGAAGATATGTACCGTTATCAAAGTCAGTTATGTTAGTCAACGGTCCCGCGCCATATGTACAATTAATAGTTGCACCTCCAACAGATTCATCCCTAGAATTTTTCACATTGATTGTAGCATTCACCACACGGTCAACAATTCCAAGAGGATTTGAAATATTAAGTGTTACATTATATCTATCAGTTACATTAAATGATGTATTTTCAGAAACAAGCAGAACATCAAAAGAATCAAATGCTCTGACAGTTACATTCCATACACCAACAATGCTATTTTCAGAAAGGTTAAACATGTTTGAAAAGATTCCATCTGAAACCGTTGCATCCCCGTGAGCTGCATCACCATCATCATACAGCACGATATCAAGATCATCAGAACCGCTCAAAGTTCCCATATCAACTGTAGCATTCATTGATGTAACAATATTATACACATCAGATGTAACATTTGCAATAATTAAAACCGAATCATTCCGATTATATATAGAATAATTTATTTGTGGAGTTGTTGACGCCGGAATAAACTGATTTGCATCAAGAGTTATAATTGGCGGATAATACATCTGATCCCTAAGCGATTTAAGGATGACCTGATTATAATTAATCCCATTAAACTGCATTATAGTCGTATAAGTTACTGATTCATTGGGTGCAATTGTGACAGGATCAAGATGAATTCCCATACGATCTAAAAATGTATCATTTTTAGCATAGACATTCGCATTAGAACTATAATTATAATTAATCAACCCAAGCCCTCGACTACCGTCTGATGCACCGAACCAGGACATAGGATTTGTCATATTCCAAAACAGAAGTGGCACCCAAAATTCAGGAGTTAAAAGATCATTCACGGATAATGCACCCGCACTTGTAGAATTCCGTGTCACAGATGACACACCCACATTAGTATAATTTTGTTCAATTTTTATCCAGGATGTATTTTCATAAAAGATATATCTCTTTCTCATAAATCCAAAACCAGTCACCGCGCCCGGATTATCCCACAATGTCTCGACCCCTGCCTGTTCAACAATTCGTTTTATATTTCCGCCAGAAAACGTTGCATTATTTCTGAAATCAAAAGAAAAAGTATCGGTTCCATTTGAAAATTGCGTATATTCCTTTGTCTTACTGCTTGTAGAAGCTGTGATAAAGATTATGCTATCCGAATAAATATCGTAAAGCCCAGATGTATTCTCACCCCGCAATGTATCTATCTTTAATCTATAGATACTATTATTGACATGAACTTCTTCACCATCCCAAGAATAATTAAGATTGGTTGAATATGTAACAGGAGTCTTGACTGTATTTTCAGCAATGTCAAAATATACATAGACGTACCTTATCTGATCAGCTGTTGTTGTCCCGTTCAAAAGAAAAGTAATAGTCCCTAAAGCATTAGTGATATTATTGAATCCAATCGCATCATCAAATTGGAAAGGATGCTCAAATAATACGCTCCCGCTAGAATTATGTTCAATCACACGGATGGACTCATTATCAAATGTACCGTTCTTGCCTGATTGATACAGAAGGTCCGTAAAATTAATATCCAGTTCAATTGGCCAATTATCACGGGCATAATCACTATTATTGATTGTAAGGTTAGTCCTGAAATGCCAATCAGTATCAAACCAATATGGATTTGAAACTGTAAATGCTGGAACTGCCAAAAAAATCAAAGCTGACACTAATATGAACATATGCATATGCCGCATATTATTTTTTCTTGTCAACAATCATATCAACCTGTAATCAATTTTTTTGTTTTTTCATAAGTGTCTTGTGAAATAAGCCCTTGAGCAAGCGATTCTTCAAGTTCGACAATCAATGGGTCATTAACATCAACATTTTCAACTTTAGGTCTTTCAATTATTTTTTCAGCAGCCGTACTTGACTCATTTTTTGACGGCTCAGATTCCTGTTCATTTTCATCTTTATTGGATTCATCTGACTTGACATCATCTGACTTGACGGCCTCTGATTCAACATCTTCCGACTTAACAGCTTCAGATTTAATTTCATCTGATTCTTTTTCATTTTCTTCCGAAACCGTATTATCATGAGGCGACTCAACATCGACATCTGTTTTATTGGTCGTGTCTTTAATTGGCTCTTTTGTATCCCTCTTTTGTTTTGGACCAGAAGATACATTATGTGCCGCATCTTTACTCATCTTTTTCATGAATTTGTTAATATCTGATTTAACCTTGTCCAGAACAACTTCATTTTTTTTCTTGATACTTTTATAGTCCTTATCCGCAATCTGTTTCTTATTATGTTCATGTTCAAGTGTAGATAAGATACTTTCTATATCCTCACGTTTCTCTTCAAGCTCCTGGAGCTCTTTTGGAATTTCAGCTTCAGCAAAAGGAACAGCTTTTTTCAGGATACCCATCATCAACTCTATCTTTTCAGACAATGAATCCACATTATCTTGTACTTTTATCATATCCTTTTTGTCAATATAATTCTCAAATTTAACACCAAGCTGATCAACGTTCTTGAGCATATCATCCATTATTTCATTCATATTTTCCTGTCTTGCTTCATAGGTATCAAAATCTTCAAGTTTCTGATTTATGCTGATAAACATCTTTTCCATTTTTGAAGAGAGATGCTCCATAGATTTTTCAGTCTCAATTATCTGTTCCAATTTTTTTGCAACCTTATGATCAATCTCTGCCACATTCTCAAGCCCGCCAATACTTTTCAGCAGACCTTCTGTATGTTTTATTGCTTTAATGAAATCTTCCATCTTAACTTCTAACTTTTCAATACGAATTTCCATTTCAGACATAAATTTATCTCGTTTCATGAATTCCTTGTTGATCTTTTCAGGTTCAATATCATCTACAAGCTCTTTAACCCTTGTAAACTTGAGTTCCTGCTCTTTCAACCCTGCTTCTCTTTGAAACACAGTAGTTCTAAGTTCTGTAAGGCCTTCCATAACTGTCTGTACCTTTTCATCTGTCGACGCACGCATATCTTTAGACGAATCGATATTGGCTTTGATGCGTTCAAGATCAACATTGATCTTTTCTGAAAATTTTTGCATTAACATCTCAACATTCTGTGCTGGTGCACTGCTCGCTTGACTTGTCTGGGATGCTTGAACTGTTTGAACCGGTTGAGAAGGAACAGATGAACCCGAAGCTCCTGCAGGACCGCTTGATGTGTTCTTAGCTTTTTGCTCCGCGACTGCATTTGATAATGCCACAAACTGCTTTAATTTATCCGCTATAGACAGATGCTTAGTATCCTCATTTAATAAAGCATCTGATACTTCAGAACTTTTATCCTCTTGTTGATTATTTGTCGATTGCGATGAAGACTCAACAGGATCTACAGATGCATTACCGACTGAACCCTCAGCTACAGGCACATTATCAACTGGAACATTATTCACAGACGCATTATCTCCCGAAGTTGCATCTGTCGCAGTTGCACCAGGAGCTGCAGTTGTTGATTTATCCCCGCCAGTAGAAGAACTTGAATCAGATTCATCATCAGTATCAGTAATGCCAAAATCTTCAAGCTGTTTTTTTACATCAATCATTTTTTTCAGATTGATCTCTTTTGTGTGTTTATAACTTTTTTCAGAGATGGTAGCATTACGATAATCATTCTCTAAAGATGCAAGAAAATCTTTGATCTCTTTCTTTTTATCCTGAAGGCCATCCAGGCTCATACCACTGAATTCACTTTCTTTAGCCTTGCCTTTTTTTCGGGTCATATCATCAACCTATATCATATTTTAATCTTAATCCTATTTATCTCTAAGATGACATGGACTCAAGTCTTGCTTTCAAAGATTGTATGTATGTTTCAGACATCTTAAATACACCCTGCTGCAACTTTGTACGGGCCATATTGAGTTCTATCTCAATATCATAAGTATCTACACCTTTTGATTTAAATTTAGCAATTTTTGACGCAATCTCATCAATTGATTTCTTCAGGCCCATATAGACATCAAGCTCCTCATTGCTTAATCTGCCCGTGTCATGTCTGAGTGGCCTGAACTGGATAAACCATGGTTTACCTTCGTTGTACTCCGGATTCTGTATAAGTCCTGCACCGACTGTAAGTCTTGCCACACGGGTAGCATAATCAGGACCATATCTTTGCTTGATACGCTGTATATCACCATTATACTTTGTCCTTAACTGAATTTCATTTGCGACATTAGCTTTTATTGCGCCCTTGAAATCCGCCAATACCTGAGATATCATAAACAGACCAAGACCCCATTTTCTAAATTCACGGCATCCACGTTCAAGTTCAAGATAACCGCCCTTACCACCGTATTTAGGCAAAAGCCTATGCATCTCATCATAGACTATAAGCACTTTCAAAGTCTTTGCTTCCGGCCACTGAATCGCAAATATGCTCTTGATTGTCCTCCTTACAAACTTATCAAGTTCTGATGACGACAGCTTACTCATGACAAATACTGTTATTTCGCCAGGTTTCATATACTGACGAATATCTATCTCTTCATCAGTTAGACTATCTGCACTTTCAACAACAATTATGTTTGTCTTATATGATTTAGCATGTTCCGGTTTAAGGCCATATTTAGGATACAGATCAAGCATATGCTGATCTTTGCATGGCCTTATAAATCCGGACCATTGAGCTGTTGGATCAAACACAACTACAGGCAGGCCTAAATCTAAAAGTTCTTCAGCTGTTGACATGGCAGTTACACTCTTTCCTGAACCTGTACCGCCTGCCGCAATTGAGTGCATAGTCAGATTCTTTATATTGATATACGCATTGACATCAGTCTCTGCAATCTTACCCACCTTAACACTTTCTTCACCCTTCTGCGGCAGTTTTGAATAATCCATAGGGAATATGTATCTTGCAGCCTTCTTCTTCTTATCTAAGTACGACATATATGCCTTTCGTCCAAAATAAAGACCAGGCAACACTATCAACAATATGACATAAGTTACCCAGCTCTTAGACAGCCGAAGAAGTATTACGATAGGCCATGGTTTTGTACTTACATCAATGACTGCCGCAGACGTTGCAAATTTATCACCATTTGCATATTTAGCATTTACATTGATTACATAACGGTCTTCTTTAGTGATATTTGGAATCTCTAATGATTTTATATAAGACAATGACTGATTGACTGCAAGTGTCTCAGTATAAGTTGTAAGGACAGTGTCATCATAAAGATTCTTAATTACATACTCCAATATTATATCTTCAACAGTTTCAGTTTCTCCCATGTTCTTGACGGTGACCATAATCTTTACTTCATCGCCCGGCTTGACTATATCTGACAAAGTCTCAATTATGACATCCAGCAATGCTTCTTTTTTGACTTCAACCTTTACAGTAACAGGAGTCCTATATATCATAGTCCCTGTCTTTACGACAATGTCCCCAGTATATATCCCAGGCATTGTAGAAGGTAACGCATATGCTGAAATCTTTACATTCTCTGTTGATTTTTTATCAACCGTTATCTCAGTTTTCTCAAGCTGAATAAGATCCCATATCAACCCATCTACACTTAACTGTGATGTTACTCTTTTATCCTGATTATTCTTGATTTCAATTGAATGTATTGATTTCTCGCCCGGAGCAAGCGTAATATAAAGCAATGTTGATTTTATTTCGATAGGCACTACTTCCTCATCTACAGTCTCAGGCGTTAAATCACCTTCTCCACCAGCACCACCGTCTCCAGCGCCTACACCTTCACCGGAACTTGCACCATCGCCAGCACCGCCGCCGCCACCAGATGTTGGTACTGCAGGCATAGGTGGGAATGATGGCACATCTATAACACAATCAGTTGGACATATTGAGTTAGATTCACCATAATCAGCTTCACACACATTATTCCCGCAGAGATATTGTGCTAACGCATATGCCCCGGTCACACTTGTAGCATTAAATGAAACCGTTCTTGAGAAAGTATCAACTGATGCATTCTTTCTTATCCACTGATTGACGCATCCTGTCTTTATGGTCCAATTGTCACACTGGTACACCGCAAGGTCACTTACAGCCACATCATCATATGGCGAATAATCAAATATAATATTTGGGTTCGTATCCATAGCATTATCAAGATATATCGCCTTCTTAGGTCCCGCACCAATTAATGAAACTGGGATATCACCAAAGACGACTGGATTGAAAATACCGCCGGGAGGCATGCTGAAATCATTGAAGTTTAAAGTAACATTCAATACATCAACACTTACATCATATAACCTGACATAAACACTTTCGTTATAAAGCCCGGTGACATTATCAGAATTGATATTATGCATCAATTCGAAAACATTGTTCTTATACATATTAAACTCTAAAGGTACCGCTGTCTCATTATCAACACTCTCAAGATCATACGCATAACCGCTGAAATATGTAGGAAGATACGAATCAAATGTTGCATTTGTTGTGTTTACATTACCTGAAAGATCATATGCACTTATGACAGCTGGATATGGACCTAAAAGTGCAGTCTCAGTAAAGTCGAGATTATAGAAATAATCATTGCCGACAGAACTTATAAGAGTTGCATTGTATGAGACCACAGTTCCATTTGGCATTGTTATCTCAATCAATAGATAATCCATCCCTCCAACATCAGTTGTATTCACATATATTGGCACAGCACTGCCATTGATTATGCTGGACACCATATCTACTGAAAGCTCTGGTGGTATAGTATCTACATATATGACTGCATCTTTTTCAGCTGCGATTACATTGATGTTATTTAACACATCAAATACATTGGCCACCAGATCATAACCCACACCTGCAAGAATATCCGGCGCAGTGAAATTGATTGTCCAAAGATTAGATACGACAGAATAATTGATATCTGTTATGTTTACCAAATGTGATAGACCGTCATTGGTCAAATTTATCTGCCATGTAACATTATCAGATAAAGGCACAGACGCATAAGTAAGATTAAATGCAGCAGTTAGGTTCTTTCCTTCTGAAACGTTCAGCACTGGAGATATTGACGTAGGTGAAAGGATGTCTAGATACAACGGATGTATTGTTATGTTCAATAATGTTTCTCGAGTTGATGGTAATGCTGTCATGTTAGTCGTACGGAAATATGCAGTATAAGTATTAAGGCTGAATAATTCTGGTGCTGTATAATTGATCATGGCATCTGAATGATTCCCGACAGGTAAATCAACCCAACTAGAATTTACTGCAAACAATGTTGTATTTGTAACGCTTGCAGAAACTCCTAATGGTAAATTACCTATGTTAGATACCCGGACCGAACCAAAATTACCTGTAGTGTTTGCAACGACATCTTTTGATATTATGATTGGATTATGTGCCCATGTCAGATTAGCAGGTATTACGACCGTAATGTTCACAGATGTATTTGTCTTAGCTGTATAGACATTAAATATCCCATCATATACACCTGTCGAATAACCTATAGGAACAGAAATATTGATTGTGAAATTGGCACTATCACTTTTATTGAGTGTCATGATTGTTGCTGGATCAAAAGACGCATTGAAATCCGCACAAGCAATCCCGCCTGTACAATTGAACTGTATATCCGATGCATTATCATTACCGATTGACTCAAGCGTCAAATTCTGGCTTGCAGATTTACCGCTTTCAATCACAAGCAATGCTGGTCCATCAGTCACATTAAGCTCCGGATTAGAACCTATAACTATTTTGATAGGTGTCATAAGTGTATCATTTGTACCATCATAATTTGTCCAGTTTGATGTGAAATTAATATAATATACACCAATCACATCTTTAGGTATAGACAAGACTGCCTCACCGGTATATGGTGTGTTGATTATGTCGCCCATACTCCATTGTGATGGCGACACATTCCATAAAGCGGGATATGCAGCTGTTGTATTAACCTCAAGAGCTCTCGAATATCCAGCATTGAATGTTGTGAAATTAAATGTTACATTAAGGCCAGAATCAAACAAGACACCATAAATTGTAACATTAGTTATGTTTGTCTCTGTAACAACTGTTGTATTGACCATTACACTTATGTTATACGCCTGAGTGCAGCTGATAAGGTTGGCCGTATCATTTGCGCATATCTTAACCTTATGTACTCCTATCTCATTCTCACTGTAATTAAGATATGCATCACTTCCGTTTAAAGTAAAATAGTCTATAAACTCAGAACCATTTGGTTTTGTCGAATTCAGCCATACCTGTGAAACCAAAACATTGTCTGTCACTTGCGCAGTTATATTTGAATGGCCAACATCCGGTTCATAGCCTAATGGAACAATAGACAAATTAGATATTACCGGTGGCAGATCAGTCACATTTAACCAAAAGTCAGTAATCCCATCCGCAGGGTCGGCCGTTGAATCTCGTATATGTACTTGTACATAATACATACCTTGCGTTGTTAAGGCAGGAATTGAATAATTGATTGTAACATTTGCAGACACACCTATGCCCATCGTAAATGACCCCGGCGACTTCGTAACAAACAATGAACCATTACCGCCTGATTGGACTATCATGTTCCTTTCAGAATTACCGTTATTCTTTGCAGTAATTGTACCTATAAGTGTAGTATCTGTATTTACAAGAGCTAAAATAGTCCCAAATGTAGTTGGCACCCGCTCCCAAGTTACATCAAGAGGTACAGTAGCATTTACAATGACCAAATCTTGAGGTGCATTGTCTGATTTAGCAGATACATAAGTCCAATAATCACCCGCACTCTGTCCATAGGGGATGTCTATTGATATTTCAGAAATAAAATAATCACCCGCAGGCAAAGTCTCTTCAGTTGACTTTGATATTGTCAGGTTACATAATGGACAGGAAAGAGCAAGCGTATCTCCAACTTTATCCAATACAATATTATCTACATAATCATTACCCGCAGAACTGACTGTCAATGTTCCGATAGTTGTAGTTTCACCATGCACAGTCTGATTCTGAATGAATGCTTCAAGAATATCAATTACAGGATTTGATGCAACATCAATCAAAGTTATACCGACTGTCGAGTTAGGTGTCTTGTCAGGATTGTCCCACCAGATTGTACTGTAGACTGTTATGAGTTGCGGTGCAGTCTTTGGAGGTACTGTAACAAGGAAATCCCTTGAACACATCTCTCCCACGCTCAGATTACCGCAATCATAATTTGTAGTATTATAAGTCACAGTACCGATTGGGTCCTCAGTAACAGTTATAGACACATCATAAGCATTGGCTGGACCATTATTTGTCGCATTGACTGTCAACATAAACGATTCTCCGGACACCTGAGTGATACCGAAAGCGACATATTCATCTGTCCTTTCCCCGACCATATCAGCCTTACCCCATACTGAAATATTTCCGGCATATACCGCATTTGTATTATTCTCTGGCGGCGAATCGCTTGCGACAATATCGACAGAATAATTTCCTCCGATTGGTGACAGATATTCAACACGGTAAGTATCATTGAATATATTATTCATAGTCTCATTGACAACTGTACCATTCGGAAGCGTAATGCTTGCAATGACTGAGTACACTAAAATATCATCAGTGACAACAGCGGTTATGTTTGTATAATTCAGATTTGCTTCAATCGTTTTGTTTGGAATTATGCTGATATTAGTTATCGCAGGCGGATTTATATCTTCTATTATTATTGTAGCGAACGCTTCTCCAATATTTGGCGAATAAAACACAGTAGCATTATCAGTAATGTTACACTTGAAATCTAAAACACCTTTTGATTCAGGATACCATGTGAACCCGGCAAGACCTAATTCATTTGTTGCATATGTCCCATTATATACATAACTTGAATCATTAAGATACCAGAAATCAACTGCATACCCCTCCACAGACAACCCTGAAGTATTATCTTTCACAAGACACTGTACATCAAAAGACCCGGGATATGCCTGTTTGGAACCATTGAGAGGGAACCACCACATCACATCAACAAGACCATTTATGTTCAATGAGATATTATCAGTACCTGTTACATAATAGGGTCTTGTAGCATTTGATTGCAATGTTTTTGGCCCAGGCATCTGCGATACTAATGGATATGTAGTATTCTGTCCTGTTGCAACAAAACCAGAATCGATATACCAATCAACAGTTGCAGTGTCTATATAGCCATTCTCATTTTCAATATAAGAAGAAAGATTTAATGTTATCGCCTTACTCCAAGAACTGTCATCAGCAGGTCCAGTTATATTTATATACAATAATCCATAGACACCGATTGTTGTATTGTCTGTAGTTGAATTTTCAAGCCCTGCCTTTGTAGCATTTACATAAACAGCATACCCTTGAGGTGTAATATTATCTGGTGCATTATATCCAATATGGCAATTACCAAATGCATCAGTTGTACAATTATCCATAAATCCTGTTGAATTATAGAACCATACATCTGCATTATCTGCAGGACCGAACAATGCATCATATATGTTAACAGTTATGTTTGTATCATAAGGTGTAAATGAATCATTTCTATAGATATCAGGATTAGAGAGCACTATGCTTTGTATCATCAATGTCCTGTTGACCCTAACAGTTGTATTTGCATAAGATACTGCAGGCGTATAATACAAAGTATCATCATTTGATATTTTACAGCTGATATTATACCAACCATATGGCTCTGAATCAGTGACCCACATCCATAAAGCAGTCCCATTTAAATCGGTCAGATTTGAGCTCTGGAACACATCATTCTTATAGAAGCTCACATTATAATCAGTAAGATTCTCAGTTGTATTTGCATCAATTACAATACACTGTACCGGCACATCATATCCTGCAAGATAGCTTGAGAGGTTCAATGGTAATATTTTTGATATTTCACTAAATCCATACACAAGCACATCAGTAGTATTAAATCCATAATCATAATATTGTCTTGTTGAATTTGTAATTATTGTCTCTGGTCCTTTTGTATAGTTTAATGGAATGTTCCAGCTGACATTATATCCAGTTCCAAGAAGTATCGGTGTACTATTGTACCAGGAGACAGACGCATCCAATATATTATTATCACAATCATCGAAAACAGTAGTGTTGAAAGATGTAGTTGTATTCTTGTTAAGTATGTCATCCAATGATGGATTGATTACATTGCTGTACAATTGTCCGATAACAGACAATGTCACATCTGTTGAATTGATATTCTGATAGCAAGAATCGTACACTTCAATCTTCCAATTTTGAAGTCCCACACCACTATCACATTGAGGATTATAGATTATGCCACAATACCCATCATCAGATGAACAGGACTCATTATAGCTAAATGTTGCACCATCTTTTGTAACCCATATATTTGCATCTGTATTATTCTGATACACCCCATAATCAGTATCATATATCCTTGCCTCAAGGAATGCATCATCCGCTCCAAGCCGACGGACAGTATCATTGGTTGCAGGTGTTATGACTAAAGTAATATTGTCATACTCAAGAGTGTAATTATACACTAAAGTTTCACTGCTGAAACCGAAAACATTTTCAGAAATTATCTTATAATAATTCACACCTGATGGCGGCGTAAGATAATCATTGCATGTAAATCGTTCATTGAACTGTACCCACTGACCTATAGGCATAATAACAGTCTGCCAATTGACAAGGTCCCATGATACATTATCGAAACTTTTCCAAAGAGATACATTATTTGTTGCAAGATCAAAACTTGTCAATCTTACATTAAATTGATGATTCTCTCCCCAGCCACCAACCTCAGGGTATACTGATAAAGATTCAAGCTGCGGTGTTATTCCAAGGAAGAATCTATCATTGCCTGAAGTCATATTAGGTACAAAAAATTCTTTTGACACAGAAGCTGTAACATTATACCACTTATATGGTTTGTTTGTGGAATCCCAAGTACAATTATAATCTCCATCACTTTCATTCCAGCCGACATTATTTTGTTTATCACACACATACTGGTTTGGCATATTCAAAAGAGAATATGAAAGTGTAACATTGGATACAGGACCGCAGTCATCATAGACTGATGTAAGAAGTGGTATATGATCGCCTCTTAAATATCCCTGACTGTATACATTAGTTACATTAGGCACCAGACTTGAATTCACAGACAAGTCATACTCCGTAGAATTCTTATCCTTATAGCAGATGTCATTAAATATGCCACCTTTCCATTTCTGGATACCGACAGTATAATCACATTTCTGACCCCCCTCAGGGAACTGCTGCATGAAATAATAATCTATCTCTCCATCTAATGTTGCCGTATCTTTGCCTATGTCCCATGAACCAGAATCATTTGCATCTGTAGTGACCCAGAACCGTGCCGAAGTACC
Source organism: Candidatus Nanohaloarchaea archaeon (assembly GCA_013138765.1). Classification (GTDB taxonomy): domain Archaea; phylum EX4484-52; class EX4484-52; order EX4484-52; family GLR71; genus GLR71. Next base: position 13,583 of record WTCB01000067.1, on the reverse strand, counting down.
AGTCCCTACAGAAAGATTATTTCTGTCTGAATCAACAATATCCAATGTCAATGTTGTACTGTCCGACCCATTTCTCCATACATAAGAACCATCACCGAAAGAATATTGCACTTCGACATCATCTTTTTCAATAGTGAAATTATGTGAATCCGTAAAACTTACATCTCCATGCGTGTCACTTGCTTCAAACCTATATTCCCAAATACCGACAGTACAATAAGGTGCATCACTCCAAGACAATGTTACATATTCTCCTTGAGGGCTGTAAAGTACCGTACTGTTTTTTGGAGCACCCCAGAAACCAGAAGCTGTATCTTTCACATAAAGATTCAATGTAACATTATCCAGATCCTCATCAGTCACATTGACTGAGAAATAGAATGTTTCACCCCAGCCACCAACACTTGTGATCGCAACCTCATCTGTCATGTTAGGTACAGTCTTTACAAATATATGATCTTGTAAAAGTATAGTTCCGTTATTATAATATGGCTCCCATGATATCATCTCAGTATCGTAGAATCTTGCAACCATATCGGTAGTATTTCTTGTACACGTATAATAACCACCTGCCACTTCTTCACTGCTACAGGAATAGTTAGCGACACCATATTCATTATAGAACGTAATGTCATTGTTTATATTTTCAAGACCTAAAAGACAGTCATCAGTAATTGTTGGAGACGTTACGCTGCTTAATGTTACATTTTCACCACGTAAATATTCAGTGCCGTATGCTGGATTTTCAATTGTATTTATAAGATCACCAACGATAGTTGTTGTATAGTTCTCTTGGGTGAAATTTGTCTGTGCATAACATGAATCGGTAACGCCCGCTTTCCAATATTGAGGTCCAACCCCATAATTAACAGGACTGCAAGTCGGATTGAACTGATAATCTGCATATCCCGTAGAATTTGTTGATATAACAATACCCGTATTATAAACTACATTATTATGCGTTGTCCAGAATGTGACTGACGAATCATTCATAACTGGAATGCTTCCTTTATCAACGTCTAAAACTCTTGCAGAAAATAAAGTTATCTGATTTCCAGACCTGTTTACAACCGAATCATTACCATATAAATATTCAATCGAAACTGTATCAGTTGTAAGGTTTGGTCCTGATTTTGAACTGGTATTGAACTTATTTGTGCCGTCATAAATCTGGAACTTGTACATGTTATCAGTACCTATCTCAGAACAATCAAAATCAGATGATGACAGTGTACAATTAGCATTCCCTCCAGTCAAGACAGTTTCAATAAATGTACTGTTTTTCAAGATCCAGGACCCTCCATTATCTGTGCTGACATAAAGGTCACAGGTTATATTATCAAATTGTGTATCAGATATCTGTGCTTCATAGGCATATATACGACCCCATCCTTCAACATCGGGCGACACTGTAAAGTTCTCAACAGTAGGTGGTGTATTATTAAGGTAAGTCCAGTTAGAAAATATAGTTGAATTGCTATAATAATCCGTCTTGCTTGCATTTATCCTAAAGCTCCAATTGCCACCTTGATGGAACATTGTATCCCATGTTGAATTATAATGCCCAATACTATTATTGACTGCAGGTGCAATATCTTCAAATAGATTAAATGGTGAAGCTGCTTCATGCGTAATTGTGACATCTGATACAGGAACTATACATTCATCAAAGATGCTTGTATTGAAATTGACAATATTTCCCACAAAAATGTTTGAACCATACACAGGATTTATTATGCCACTCTTCAACTGTCCAATAAAATCTGTATCAAAGACTGGTGAATTTGAATCCTTATAGCATGAATCTCCTGCTGGACCTCCATACCATGTCTGTGCACCTACACCATAACTGCAATCAGGATTAAATGTATAATATAGATATCCAGATGGATCAGTCGTATTAGATGTTCCTGCATCATATGTTGAACCGTCTGTAGTCACAAATATCTTTCCGGTTGCGGCAGGTATTGTAGAACCGGCATATGCATTTACATCTGCATCCCTCACTCTTACTGCAAACAGCTCATCATCATTTCCTTCTCTGTCAATCTGTGAACCATCACCAACAGAACCATAATATGTAATTGTATCATCTTTTATGATATTGAATGCCCCCGACGTCTCATTTATGTAAGAATAATCATCAGATACATTAAACTTAAAATCTCGTGTACCGATATCACTGCAGACGAAATCATGTCCACTAAAACTGATTGTATGTGTGGTGCCCCCACAATTAGTACATACTGTTGAATTCAAAAGTTCCCAGTCACCTGTAAGATTGACCCATAGATATACATTGACATCATCATTATCATCATCAAATATGTCCACTTCAAATTTCCAATCTTCACCCCAACCAAAATCAGATATCCCCATAGTGCTTGTAGTAGTTATTACAGGATTATCCACTTCAGGAACAGTCACAAGACGGAAAGCATTAGCACTGGTAACTGTCTCTGACGAATTATAATATGCCTTTGAAGTTTCTATCTTGACATCAAAATCTCCAGGAGACCAACCTGATGTTGATGCACTTGGAACCGTACAATTATAATAACCATTATCTTCATCAAATACAGTTGCATCAGGTGGACATGTAAAATATGGTATTTCCGATTTCTCAACTGTAAACACAGAACTTGCACCGTCAACAAGACCGCATTCATCTGTAACATTACCACGGATAAATATATCATCCACGCCTCGTACTCTTGTAATTCCATCTGGTTGAACCATATTTGCAGACAATGGTACTGTAGTTATGTTAAATGAAAAGTCTGATGAATTTGTCATCTTATACCAACTATTTCCTGAGAACACGCTTGATGCCTTCCACATCTGAGGACCTACATCATAAGTGCAATCCGGATCAAGTGTAGCATAGAAATAACCGCTATCATTTGAAACGGTTGCTAATGTTGTGAAATTAATTCCATCTTTTGTCACATAAAACCGAGTGTTGGCCGGATCAGCAATAAGTATATCCCTGTCATCATCAAACACGCTCACAACAAAGGTGACATCAGGATTGCTGTTTCCCGGAAGACTTGACCTGTTGACAATTGAATTATCTCCTGATATCAATTCAATCCGTACATCATTTGGTTCAACCGTAAATGATACATTTTGAGTTCCATAGACATCCCATGAATCATCCGCAGTTACTGTATAATTAAATTCCCAGTCGCCTATATCATTGCCGCTGATAAACTTGGTTGAAAGATTTACGACCACATCGCTACCTTGCACAGTAGTTGAATTTTTAAGTATCCAGCTACCGCTTGGTTTCTTGCGCAGCCATAACCTGACAGTCATTATATCATCATCTGCATCAGTCACATTTGTAGCAAAATAGAATATCTCACCCCACCCGCCGACACCAGGACTTACTGTAGGTGCTGTCATGACGGGTATATTTTCAATACGGAATGATGATGTGCCGGAAGAATATGATGAAGTTGTAACATTAGTGATATAATACATCTGTGTTGAATTCATTGTAATGTTATATTCTCGTGGATCTTTTCCTGATGTCTCAAAAGTGCAATTATAGTATCCTGTAGTCTCATTATAGACTTCTGTTGTACATCCGTATTGTGTCCCCAGATACTGCGATGTCATTGTGAAATTGACAAGAGTCTCATTCATCGTCTCCTCTAAACTGCAATCACTTGTAACATTTGACCTGATAGTGACATTATCGATACCTTCAATAAATTTAGTCCCAAGAGGCGATAGTATCTGATTGTCCATTGAACCGTAGATCGTGGTTGTATAATTACTGCTTGTATTAATATCACTATAACAAGAATCAGTCACGCCTGCAACCCAATACTGTGGCCCTACCTCATATTTTATCGGAGTACATGCTGGATTGAAAATATAATCAGCATAACCAGTGCTATTTGTAGACACTGAACTGCCGGTATTATAAACTGCATTATCATAAGTTGTCCAAAATGTAACTGAAGAACTGTCCATTACAGGAATGCTTCCTTTATCAACATCAAGTACTCTTGTCGAAAATAATGTAGTCTGAGCCCCCGACCTGTTTACAATCGAATCATTACCATAGATATACTCAATCGAAACTGTATCAACTGTTAAATTCGGTCCTGATATTGAACTTGTATTGAACTTGTTTGTACCATCAAATATCTGGAACTTATACATATTATCCGTACCTATTTCAGAACAATCAAAATCAGATGCTGACAATGTACAGTTTGCATAACCTGAAGTAGGAACGGTCTCAATGAATGTACTGTTTTTCAAAACCCATAATGCACCATTATCTGTGCTGACATAAAGGTCACAGGTTATGTTATCAAATTGTGTATCATATATCTGTACTCCATAAGTATACACACGTCCCCATCCTTCAACCTCAGGAGATACAGTGAAATTCTCAGCGACAGGTACTGTATTATTCAGATATGTCCAGTTAGAAAATATAGTAGAATTACCATAATGATTAATCTTGCTTGCATTTATCCTAAAACTCCAATTACCGCCCTGATGGAACATTGTATCCCATGTTGAATTATAATGCCCAACACTATTATTTACTACAGGTACAATATCTTCAAATATATTAAATGGTGAAACTGCCTCATGAGTTATAGACACTCCAGATACAGGAACAAGACATTCATCAAATATGCTTGCATTCAGGTTGACAATGCTGCCTACAAAGACACTTGAACTGTATACTGGATTAATGATTGAACTCTTCAGCTGTCCAACTAAAGAAGTGTCAAAGACCGGTGAATTTGAATCCTTATAGCAAGCATCATCTCTTGGACCACCATACCATTTCTGAGCACCGACCTCATAACTGCAATCCGGATCAAATGTATAATACAGATATCCTAAAGCATTTGTCGTGTTAGATGTTCCCGCATCATATGTTGCTCCATCTGTAGTCACAAATATTTTTCCTGTTGAATTCGGAATTGTTGTACCTACATAAGCACCGACATCCGCATCACGTATCTTGATAGAGAATGTTTCAGCATCATTTCCTTCCCTGTCAATCTGCGATGAATCCCCTATAAGACCATAATAAGTGATAGTATCATCTTTGATTATATTGAATGTGCCAGCCGTCTCATTTGTATAAGAATAATCATCAGACACATTGAACTTGAAATCAGGTGTGCCTATATCAGTACATAAGAAATCATGACCGGTAAAACTGATTGTATGTGTACTGCCACCACAGTTAGTACATACTGTTGAATTCAGTAATTCCCATGAACCAGTAAGATTGACCCATAAATATACATTTACATTGTCATTATCTTCATCTAAGACATCAACTTCAAATGTCCAATCTTCACCCCAACCATAATCAGATGAACCAATTGAACTCACTGAAGTTATGACAGGATTATCAAGTTTAGATACTGTCACAAGACGGAACGCATTATTTTTAAGATATGTAACAGATGAATTATAATATGCTTTTGATGAATCAATCTTGACATCATACTCACCAGTAGTCCAAATTGTTGTTGATGCACTTGGAACAGTACAATTATAATAACCATTCGCTTCATCAGACATAGTTGCATCTGGTGGACATGTAAAATACGGTATTGCTGACCTCTCTACAACTACTACTGAACTTGCACCTGCCACAAGACCGCATTCGTCTGTAACATTAACGCGAATAAATATATCATCCACACCACGTACTCTTGTAATTCCATTCGGTTCAGCTATGTTTGCAGATAAAGGAATTGTAGTGATATTAAAATTCTGATCAGTTGTATTTGTCAGCTTATACCAACTATTTCCTGAAAATACACTTGATACTTTCCACATCTGAGGACCGATGCCATAAGTGCAGTCAGGGTCTAATGTAACATAGAATTCACTGGTATCATTTGATACTGTTGCCAATGTCTCAAAGTTGCTTCCGTCTTTTGTCACATAAAACCTTGTATTGACAGGATCAAGAATAAGTACATCACGGTCATCATCAAATATGCGCACACTGAACGTTACATCAGGATTGCTGTTCCCCGGCAGGCTTGACCTGTTTACGATTGAATCATTTCCGGAAAGTATCTCAATCCTGACATCATTAGCCTCAACAGTGAATGATACATTCTGTGTCCCGTAAACATCCCATGAGTCATCTGCAGTCACTGTGAAATTAAATTCCCAGTCGCCCATGTCCCCACCGCTCGGGAACTTAGTTGAAAGATTGACCGTCTGATTGATGCCCTGGGCTGTTGTCGAATTCTTCATGATCCAACTGCCGCCTGGCATCTTACGCAACCACAATCTGACAGTCATCGTATCAAGGTCACGATCGGTCGCATTTGTGACAAAATAGAACGTTTCACCCCATCCGCCAACACCAGGACTTACAGTCGGTGCTGTAAGTATTGGCAATGTCTCAAGCCAGAATGACGAGATTCCGTACACATATGAGAATACTCTTGAATCCGTATTATAGAATGATTGTGACGAATTCATCTCAAAATCATAGTATCCAGGAGGCATACCCGTATTGTTGAAAGTACAATTATAGTATCCTGTAGATTCATTATTTACAGGGCATGTACTTGAATACCCAGTCCTGAAATATCTGAAAGTCACATCAGTCTCATTCATGACTTCTGCTGCACAATCACTTGTCACATTTGCACGGAGCGTAATATTATTATTGAGGAAATATTCAACTCCTGTAGGTACGTCAAGTGTATTGGTCAATGTACCATAGACGGTCAGGTTATATTCAGTAGTGTTCTTTGGAGTGTAACAGGAATCATTGACTTCAGCATACCACATCTGTTCACCAGGATAATACGAACAAGATGGTGTGAACTCATATGTTGCATTTCCATTTGATGTAGTATTAGACCCATCAAGAACATATGTCGAACCATCAATTGTTATGTTGAAATATACAGCAACCGCAGGCGACACAGAACCACCTTTAATTGTATCATTCACATAGACCTTAAGTGGTAATGTCCCATATGACCTGTCAACATCTTGATCATTTCCATCAACATAGATCATCTCAATATTATTTACAGTTATGTTTGGCCCGCTCACATTTGTAGTGTTGATCGGATTGTAGCCATCATCAAGACCGAACTTGAAATAGTTATCAGTGCCTATATCACCGCAATCAAAATCAGATACGGTCAGATTACAGACAGCCGGACTTGCAAGTGTGGTTGAATTCCGAAGTACCCAAGTAGCTCCGTTATCAGTTGTGACATAAAGGTCACAATCAACATCATCCGCATCCGAATCTGTGAAGTTGACGCTGAAAGTATAGACTGTACCCCACGCGCCAGTGTCAGGTGTACCATCCATATCTGAATAGCTTGGTGGGTTATTCAAAAGTTCAAAATGATCAACCCATGTATTGACCGCAGTATAATATGTATCATTTGACGCATTTGTCCTTATTGTCCAGTTGCCTGGTTCCTTGAATGTAGAATCCCATGTACAATTATACCAACCTAGATCTGCACCACCTTCAGAATTGATTGGTGAACAGCTGGTCCATGATGATGATGGACTCTGCAATTCTATACCTTTCAATTCGGAATCGATAAGACCTTCATCAACACAATCACTGGTCACATTGACCCTAAAGAAAACTGGTGTGCCTGTCCCATAGCTTGAACCGTTCACAGGTGATTCAACATCAGTGTACAATTTACCAAGTGAATCAAAATATTCAGTTGGATATGCAGAATCCTTATAGCATGCACTTCCTGAAGTGCCTCCCATCCATGCATGCTCACCAGTTGTGTAAGAGCAATTGATGTCAAAATTATAATTAAGATATCCGCTTGCATCTGTCTGCAATGCATATCCATCATCAAAACTGCCAACATCGCTACCATTTACTGTAATCCATACTTTTCCGTCCACACCCGGACCGACAGCAGAATAACCCTTATCGGTATCCATAAGTTGTGTCTGCAATAGTATGGTCACTGTACCATTTCTATCTACGCTCTGCCCCCCAGTACCTGTAGGTATTGCATCCGTATCATCTTTTTCAAGAGTCATTGCAGAGCTGATCTCATCTGTATAATCATAATCATCAGACACATTGAACTTGTATTGTTTCACACCAAGATCAACAGCTCCTGAACAAGAAAATGTTTTATCGGCAAATGTAATTGTTGGATTGCCCTGTGCCCATATGACTGAATCCATAAATTCCCATGAACCCGTCCGGTTAATCCAAAATGATACATTTGAACTATCAAAATCAGGATCCTGTATGTCTACAGTAAATGTCCATAATTCACCCCAACCGCCAAGAGTTCCGCCTTGTGTTGAAGTTGCTGTCGGATTAGACAATACTGGTCTTGTAACAAGTCTGAAAGCATTTTCAACAACAAAAATATCCGAATCATTATAATATGCCTTATCTGCTTTTATTGTAACATTATACAGCCCGACAGGCCATGTATTATGGATTGTGTTGGCTATAGTGCAATTATACCAGCCTGACATTTCATCTCCAGCCGGATAACATTCAGCATAAGTTGTACCCCCCTGCATTACACTGATATTTACATTTGCACCAGATACAAGACCACAATCATCACTGACATTACCACGGAGAAGGATATTGTCTACACCTTTCTCAAATGTAATGGCACCGATTGGATAATCAAGCATTGCAGCAAGTGGCACAGTTGTTATATTGAAATAAAAGTCACTTGAATTTGTTGAATTGAATTCAGGATTATCTAAAATTCCAGCTTTCCATTTCTGTGGTCCTACATCATAACTGCAATCCGGTTCAAATACATATTTCTGATACCCTGTCGCATTTGTATAAAGATAACTTGTAGGCAAAGCTGGATAAGGTCTATAATTACTGACAGTATCATCTGTAACATAGAACTTAATTTTTTTGCCGATTATGATTGCATCAGGGTCTTTGTCAACATCCCATGCCCTAAACATAAATGTCACATTATAATCTGGATCGGTTGGCAGAGCAGATCTATTTACAATGGTATTATTTCCTGTTATATATTCGAGATATGTTGTATCAGGTTCAACATAAAATGATTGTTCAATTGTTTCATTTGTATATCCATCACCATCTGACGCAGTCACATTAAACTTGTAGTACCATGTAGTGTCTGCATCACTGGTGCCAAATATTTTTGGTGAAAATGTAACATATTGATCAACACCTGATATAGTATTATTTGTCAAAGAATTTGCAGGTGCATAACTATCACCATCTTTTCTGAACCATGCTTTGACTATGAGTGTATCAAGATCATAATCAGTAGAATTGACTGTGAAATAATGTCTTTCGCCCCAACCGCCGGATACCGGAGTTATATTAGGCGCAACAAGAGTAGGTCTGGTCTCTATCCAGAATGACTCAACACCTGCTGAATAGACATCAGTACTTATGTCTATCAAATAAAATTCTTGAGTTGAATTCATAGTTATATTATATCCACGAGGTTCTTTGCCGCCTGTATCAAAAGTACAATTATAATATCCGGTAGTCTCATTATATATTTCAGTTGTGCAACCATAAGATGTTCCAGTATGTTGCGATGTAATTGTGAAATTGACAGATGTCTCATTCATGGTTTCCAAAGAACTGCAGTCACTTGTGATGTTTGCACGGATTGTAACATTTTCTTCACCGCGCAGATATTTCTCTCCAGCAGGAGAACTGACAAGATTAGTCATCTGTCCATAAATTGTAGTTGTATAATTCAAAGTTGTGTTTGAATTGACATAATTATCATCTGTTACTCCCGCTAACCATAACTGATGTCCCGCCTCATAATAAGGGGTGCATGTCGGTGTAAATGCAAATGATGCATGCCCTGTAACATTTGTCGTAAAGACTGAACCAGCATCAATATTTAATCCATCTGTAGTGACCCAGAAAGTCACATTAGAATTATTTACATATGATTTATTCTCAGTATCATAGACACGGACAACAAGAGTATCGCTTCCATCAGACCTGTTCACAGCTGTATCATTCAGTGATTCAAATGTCACAGATACTACGGGTTTTGTTATCGTAAGACCAGTAAATACGGTCGTATTGAATGTATTTGATATCTCAGCATCTTCAACCATAAACTTGTATGATGCAGAGCCGACATCCGTTGGTGTGAAATCCCATACGAGAATACTACAGTTTCCGACTCCTCCAGTAACTATACTTTGACCTCGCTCAACCCATGTACCGGTAGTATTTGTAAACAATGTACAGGTCACATCATCAGCTTCAATGTCCAAAACAGAAAGATTGAATGTAAAGTTTCGGCTCCAACCGCCACTTAATGGTGTGACAGACTCATTATCATATGTAGTGTTCTTGTTCTCAAGCCAGAACCTCTCAGTCCACCAGGTATTATTTAAGTTATAATTAACTAAAGTTGACGTCATGTTTACAGTATAATTTCCTTCAAGTTTAGCTGTTGAATCCCACGTACAGTTATACACGCCGGTTCCTTCATCATTCACAGGACTGCATTCATATGTAGTGCTGCCCGAATGTGTAAGGTTAAGAATAACTGATGCTCCAGTCTGCGCACCTTCAGCCGGACAATCAGTTGTAGTTGAAACATTAAAGAATACGCCATCCGTTACATTGAACACAGAACTCTGAAGTGGTCTGTAAAGATTGTTTTTCAGCTGCCCGACAATTGCAAACTGTTTTGGAACAGTCATATTCTTATTTGCATAGCAAGTATTTCCGGTAGTCCCTATAAGCCAATACTGTGCATCAGATGTAGAGTAACCGCAATCAGGATCAAATGAATAATTGACATATCCATTTGCATCAGTCACGGTAGCATTGCCGGAATCATAAGATGCTGCATCAAATGTTTTCCAGACAGTTGCATTTATATCACCTGCAACAACTGTACCAAAATCAGTATCATTTATTAACACTTTAAAATACGCAGAATCTGAACCTTCACGATCAATGGATACATATTCTCCGGAGATATAAATAACATCAATGTCATCTTTCTCTAAAGTAATATTTTTAATCACGGATTCATCTGTAAATCCGAAACTATCAGTAACATTGAACTTATAATAAAGATAAGGCCCCGATATCAGATCAGAACAATCAAATATCTTGTTGAATGTTATGTTTGACCAGGAGACACCATTAAATCTTTCTTCAGATGCAACCGTGTACCATGGTCCTGCATCACTGTAGGCTTTATAGAATGTTATGTTATCAGTATCATCAGGTTCCATGTCCCTGAATTCAACCTTGAAAGTGTAATTATATCCCCAACCATCTGAAAGAACGTCAACATAAGTCTCTCCCATCTCTGGAGCGATACCAATCCTGAATGCCTCTTCAACCAAAACGCTTGAAGCATCATAATATGCTTTTGTTGAATTAAGCGTGACATTGTGAAGCCCGAGGAACGGTCCAATATTATTCCAGTCACAGCTGTATGTACCATTACCAAAATCAGTAAATGCCGAACAGAGATATGTATTCACACCAGTCACATCAAACTTGACTGTATCAGCAGATGACACATAAGTGCCTGTTGTTGCAGTACAATCATCACTTAAAGTGCCAAAGAAAGTCATGTCTGTCTCCTTCTCATACCTTTCAGTCGGTACAGGTACATCTAGACTGTTTGAAAGGCTTCCATTTATGTCAAGTTCAAAAAATGTTGAATTCGTATCAAGGTAACAGCTGCCACCCATAATCCCTGCTTTCCAATCCTGAGTGCCCGTAAGATAAAGTGGCGAAGAACATCCAGGCTCAAAATCATATTCTACATAACCCTGAAAGTCAGTAGTATCGCTCAGCTGATTACCCCATATCTCTGTAGCTGTACCATTTGTAGTGACCCAGAAATAACCTTGCATACCACTACCTAAATTAGCATCAGTATAATTGTCAAATGCACGCACTTTCAAAGTAGTTGTATTAGTGCCTGTACGGACCACATCTGTATTATTTCCGCTATCATGAACAAAATATACAGCCCGTTTTGTAACATTAAAATTATAGACCGGCTCTTCATCAGAAAGAGTGTCCGTATCACTTGCATTTATTTTCCAGTACCAAGTCCCGATTTCACCGCAAGCGCTATAGGTCCTTGTAAATGTCTTTGTCGTATTTATGCAATCAACACATGTTGTCTGATCTGCAAGTGTCCAAGGACCAGTAGCAGAACCCAAAGACTCCCAAAGGTATACATCAACCGTATCATCATCATCTGTAACATTTACTGTAAATGTCACCTGCGACTTTGCAGGATCATTGCCCCATACGACAGATGACTTGTCTGCACTTGCATCAAAAATCACAGGATTGATCTGATGGAAAAATGAATTTATCTTTAATTTTGATATGGAATTCAGATACTGTCTTGTAGAGTTCACAGTAATGTTATACCAACCGCCAGGTGCTCCAGTAACATTCCATGTACAATTATAATTACCATCTGCTTCATTGACAACAGAACAAGTAGCAGAATAGGTATCATGGTGCACGGAAAAATCAACCGCAGCATCAACCACAATATCGGCAACATCACATTCCTGTGTCAGATTTACCCTGATGCTGACATTATCATTTTCAAAGAAGTCTCCACCCAAAGGTGTTACAAGAGTCTCATTCATCTCGCCGACAACATATACGATGAGCGACTCGGTATCATTGGTATCAAAGTAACAGGTATCTCCTTTTATGCCACCTGTCCAGTTCTGTGGTCCTATAGCATATTTAGGTGAACAGGATGGCTTGAATATGTAATTTAGATTGCCGGTTGAATTGGTCTGGTTGAAATACCCAGTATCATAAGTCGTATCATTATAAGATACCCAGAAAGAACCATTACTACCCGCTGACAATACAGGATTGCTGACATTGTCTGCATCAAACACTGAGAATATCAACTGCGTAGTGCCTGGACTTGTCCTGTTGACATAAGTGGCATTACCGCCACCTACTGAATATACAACAGTCACATCATCTTTTTCAACCGTGAAATTGACTCCTGAAAGTTCAGTATCATTCTCATAGTCTGTCGCATTGAACTTATAATACCACTCTTGCTGATCCGAACATGAAAAACCGTCATAGCTGAAATTCAACTGGTTCCATTCATTGCATGCTGTACAGTTCTTAGAATCCTCAAAGACCCATGTTGAATTGTCAGATGATATCCAGAATGACACATTTACAGTATCATAATCTTTATCATATACCTCGACTGAAAAGTTGAATGTGGCGCCCCATCCATCAATATCATACAGCATTGTATTGTTTGTAAGGTTAGGTGCATTGTTTATCGGAGGTATGACCCTGAATGAATCGACAAGTGTAATGGTTCCATTATTATGATATGTCACATTGTATGCTTTGACTATGACATCATACCGACCAACACCCGTAACTGTAGTCTCCCATTCACAAGAATAATTGCCGGAACCAAGATTGATTACATCAGTACAATAGTCAGCTGCACCCACATCAGTATTGTTCAATGTAATGTTCAGTTCAGCATTGGAAATGTCAAGACCGCACTCATCAGCAAGTGTTATGTTTATCG
>WTCB01000018.1 GCA_013138765.1 Candidatus Nanohaloarchaea archaeon | reverse complement strand
ATGGCTTGTTGCATCATACAAAAAGACAACAGAAAACGAGGCAACATATAAACTTTATCTTATTGAATTTATTTTTATTTTATTAGCAGTTCTATTATATATATAAAATTTATGTTGCAATCTATATCATGGTAAATGTAGCGGTCATAGGTACGGGTGCAATGGGCAGGCACCATGTACGGATTTATTCTGAACTTGAAGATGTTAATCTGGTCGCAATATCAGACCTTGATGAGATAAATGGGAAAAAATTGGCAGAGAAACATTCCTGCAACTTTTACACAGATTTCAAGGAGATGTTGGACAAAGAAGATATAGATGCTGTATCGATTGTGGTCCCTACAAAATTTCATACATCTGTAGCCTTATACTGCACTAACAGAGGAAAACACATACTTTTAGAGAAACCGATATCTGATAATATTGCAGATGCAAAAGCAATAATTGATACTTGTAATAAAAACAAAGTTAAATTATTGGTGGGGCACATTGAAAGATTCAATCCTGCAATTGATGAATTAAAAAAGCAGGTTGATTTGGGCACTTTGGGCGATATAACATCAATAATTTCAAAAAGGGTAGGTCTTTTTCCTTCAAGGATAAAAGATGCAGATGTGGTTGTGGATCTTGCAGTTCATGATATTGACGTGTTCAACTATCTTTTAGGCAGTACACCTGAAAAGGTAAACAGCAATCTTGGAAATGTATTGATAGATGACCGACCGGACTACGCGAACATACTTCTGAAGTACAATGGCGCAAGTGCATTCATTGAAGTCAACTGGACAACACCTGTAAAGATACGGACCTTGAGCATCACAGGCACAAAAGGGTATGCAGAACTAAATTATATAACGCAGGAACTTGTATTGTATGAGACTAATGCAGAAAAAGAATTTGACAGTTTCGGTGACTTTGTAATAAAATTTGGCGAGGCCGAGCACAAGAACATTGAAATAAAAAAATCAGAGCCCTTAAAGAACGAATTGATGCATTTCATTGATTGCATTGAAACGGACACAAAACCAATTATTACGGGTGAAGATGCGCTTTCAGCATTGAAAGTTTGTTTAGAAGTTACAGGTGATAAAAATTAGTGTTGTAATTCATGAGACTGCAGATGTATCAAAATCTGCAAAAATTGGTACTGGTACTAAGATATGGAACCAGGCACAAGTCAGAGAGACTGCAATTATTGGTGATCATTGCATCATCGGAAAAAGCAGCTATATTGATGTTGGCGTTATAATTGGAGATAATGTCAAGATACAGAATTTTGTATCAGTCTATGACGGTGTTGTTCTTGAAGATGACGTGTTTATAGGACCTTCCGTAACTTTCACAAACGACCTTTATCCTCGTGCGAAATCTACTTCGCGAGCTTGGTCAAAGACTCTTGTAAAAGAGGGTGCATCAATTGCGGCAGGAACAGTCATAGTCTGCGGTAATGTCGTTGGGCGGTATGCTATGGTAGGCGCAGGCTCTGTCGTAACACGAGACATACCCGATTATGGTCTTGCTTACGGAAACCCAGCAAAACTGAAAGGATTTGTCTGTGAATGCGGCCACAAGCTGACCGAAAAGGTAAAAGAGAACAATCTTAATGTTTTGTATAAGTGCAAATCCTGTGACAAAGAGATAAAGATACCAGTTGCTGATTTTAAGAAGATTATTTAATTCTGTTTATTTTTTTATCATATATGTTGTAGATGATAAGTTTCAGCAGTAATGACCTGTTCAGAAATTATTTTGAAAGCAACTGCTTCATCTTATATGTGTCTGTAAATGTAACTTTGCAGCTACCGACCATCATTGTTCCTTTTTTACCTTTGTATGTGATTATGTATGCACGCTTTGGGTTGTATGATTCTATAAATGAGCGCAGGCCTCTGTCTACTTTACCTGCATCTCTGTGCACCTTTACTTCTATGGGGATTATTTCGGTATCGGTCTCTATTATAAAATCCACTTCTGCTTTGGTTTTTGTTCGCCAGTACTTTGGCGAGAAACCAAGTTTTAACAGTTCAGAAAATATATAGTTTTCAAAAAGGTTTCCTGATGGTTCTTTCTGAAAGTCTTTTGCGATAATATTTCTCAATCCCGTATCTATGAAATAAAGTTTTGGTTGTTTTGTAATCTCCTTTGATTTGTTTGTACAAAAGGGTGTTACTCTTGATATTATATAACTTTTTTCCATTGCGTCAAGGTATTTCTTTACCGTCTGAAATGAGAGAGACATTTCGCTTGATAATGTATCATACGAGATCAAGCAACCCATATTGATTGCAAGATATCTTGTAAATATATCAAGAGTTCTTATGTCATCTATTGAGAATGTTTGAGCCACATCTTTTAGGATCATGGTGTCATACAGATCTTTAAGAATTATTTTTTTTGTTTCATAATCAGTAGTGGTAACTACTTTTGGATATCCACCATAAGTCATATGTTCCCAGATATTACGTTTTAATATCGTAAGTGTTTGTTCTTTCTGATTATGGCTATCTAGAAATTCAGTCAGAGAAAATGGATATAACCTAAGTATTGAAACCCTGCCTACGAGATAGGATAGTATATATTTTTCAAGTATTGTCTCTGATGATGAAGTGACCCACAATCTTCTTTTCTTTTCCGCAAGATATTTCAGTTTTCTTCCAGCATCTTTGCAATATTGGACTTCATCCAGAACCGTTAGCTCATATCCTTCGATATATTGTTTTTCAAATTTTTTGATGTCTTCTTCAAAAAGTTCTCGTGCATCTGGATCATCAAAAAGGACATATGAATATTTTTGTGATTTCATCTGTTCTTTCAGGAATGTTGTTTTTCCAGCTTGCCTTACTCCAACAAGGGTTATGATTGGATATATGTTTAGCACTTTCATGAATTTATTTTTTATTTCACGCTCTGTATACATATATTAGTATTGTATTTTGGACTATATAACGTTTACTAAAGTTAAACTATAGTTTAACGATAGTGAGACTAAAGTTAAACTCTATGTTAATTTTAGTTTTTTGGGTATTGTTGAAATTTTTAAGATAATAAGTATTGTGCAGTCGACAATCCAGCAAAACTGAAAGGATTTGTCTGTGAATGCGGCCACAAGCTGACAGAAAAAGTTAAAGATAATAATATTGATGTATTATTTAAATGCGCATCATGTGCCAAAGAGATAAAGATACCAGTTTCTGATTTTAAGAAGCTTGTTTAGTTATAGTATCTATTATCTTGCGAACATCATCTTCTGTAACATTTGGATGCACAGGTATGCTCAAGACCTCTTTTGTTATATTTTCTGTGTTTTTGCAGTTATCTGTATATCCTGAATCCTGATAATATTTCTGTCTGTAGATTGGTTTTGGATAGTATACAAAAGCACCTATGCCTGCATCTTTTAGTTTCTGTATCAGTTCTTCTCTTGACATCTTGAATTCATCTGTAACTCTTAGTGTATACTGATTGAAGACATGCCTTGTATCTTTTTTTATTATTGGTGTAATAATACCTTTTACATCTTTAAGTCCTTCTGTCAACATATTTGCGTTATTTATCCTCTTTTCAATGAATCCTTCAAGTTTCTTAAGTTGTTCAACACCGATTGCTGCCTGGATGTCTGTCATCCGGTAATTGTATCCGAGGAGCACTTGGTTATCTCGTCCGTCCTGTCCGTGATCTCTAATTATTCTGCATTTTTTGGCGATTTCTGGGCTGTTTGTGGTGATCATCCCACCTTCGCCCGTCGTCATGTTTTTTGTCGGGTACAGGCTGAAAACACCGCAGTCACCGATAGAGCCGACTTTCTGTCCTTTGTATTTTGCCCCGTGCGCCTGACATGCATCTTCTATGAGTGAGAGCTTGTGTTTATTGCAGACCTCTTTGATCCTGTCCATATCGCACGGATTACCGAAAAGGTGGACAACGAGGACTGCTTTTGTTTTAGATGTGATTTGTTCTTCAATCTTTAGTGGGTCGATATTGAATGTTTCTGGGTCAATATCTGCAAATACTGGTTTTGCACCGCAATAAAGAATAGAATTTGCAGTTGCGGTAAATGAGAATGGTGTTGTTATTACCTCATCGCCTTCTTTGATACCAGATGCCAATAGCGCACAATGTAATGCAGAAGTACCGCTAGTGACAGCGATTGCATGTTCTGTTCCGATATAATTTGCGAAAGCATCTTCAAGTTCTTTTGTTTTTGATCCTTGCGCAATCATACCAGAGTCGAGCACATCTAAGACTGCATTTTTCTCTTCAGGACCGATTGTTGGTTTAGCGATTGGTATCATGATAATCAATAAGTTCTCTGATTTTTATAATGTTTTTCTTTGCATGGTCTCTGTAAAAAATATAAGGGATACGAAAAACAGATTTTAAATTTTTTGATTTGAATACCTTCTGATTGCATAATATGTTTGTTTAGGGATATAGAATTTCAATCATCAAATGAAAATATTGATTTTTGATCATTTTTCTCAATTTTTAATAATGCCCATTTCATTGTTGGTTCCGCACTCCAAAACTTATCTTTTCCTATTTTTGATTTTACATATATACAGCCCTGTTCATTTAATTCTTTGAGGTATGAAGAAACATTTGAACTTGGAATTTTAAATATATTTGAAATAGTTTTATTGGTTATTTCTTTATGTTGTATGATTTCTAAAAGGATTTTCTTTGCTTTTGGTGTTAAGGCATTCAAATATCTGTTATTTAATACATTTTGTAGTGTGTATGCTAATGAATTTTTATTGAATATGATTGCTCGTTCTTCGGTGATCTCTGTTACGGCTGTAGATAGGCTGTTTAGGATATGTCGTATATTGCCACCCCATAAATCAAAAAGAGAAGTTAATGCATAATCATCATACGGTATGATATATTGTGTTTCTGATATTTTTTGTATATTAAATCTTTTTTTAATGATTTCTTTAATTTCATCAATATTTAATGTTTCTATATGGATTGGTGTATCTGTTAATATTGAGGAAATTCTAGGCATACTTTGGATATATGAGCTGACATTAACATTTCCTACAAATATAAAATGTATGTTGGGTATTTGAAAAAAATCACGTAGATTATTAAACAATAATTTAAACGTTTCTTCATCAAACAGTTCCAGATTATTATAGTGTATGATAATATCATGTTTAGTTTTATCTGTGATGTCAGAAACAATTTCCAGAAAAAAGTCATTTAAGGTATGTGTTGTTATTTTTGTTGGTTTACGTATGTCTTTATTGTAAGTAGCACCAAATCCACCTATGGATGCACCAATATGTGTATTGTATGATTCAATTTCTAATAAATTTTCTAATTTTTTAAATAACATTTTATCTATTGGTCTGTCTTCTAAAAGTTTTAATGTTGAATATATTGCAGAGAGTGTATTTAATATAAATATATTTGCAGTCCATGAATCTTGAACTGCAATTTCTTTAAATGGTGTAAAGAATCCTTCTTTGTTAGCATAATTTCTTGCAACATTGACAAAGGTCGTTTTTTCCTACACCAACATCACCGAATACAAGTGTTCTGGAACCACCTTTAGATGCAAAAAGTTTACCTAATCTATTAATGTTTTTTGTTCTTCCAACAAAACAATCTATTGGGAGTGACCCACCTAAAACTAAAATAGGTGATGTAGAAAACGGATTTTCTTTGACACCATAAAGTTCCCAAATATTATTTAAAAATTTATCATTTTTCATTAACACAACTCTTATTTATTTTATAGTTACATTTTTGTTACATTTTTGGATGCCCCAAAACCGAATACAACAAGTACCAGGAAACTATAGTTACATATTTGGTTATAAAAATATAAATAATAACAACAGTTTATGCAATGATTTGGGTATATATTTTTAACAGATAAGGATTTATTGATCTACAGTTTTATATGGTCTAATTATAGAAATGAAGACTCAAACTATCATCTTATTATAAATATTTGTGCCAAACATTCTGTTATATGTCTGATTCTAAAAAACTGATACTCAAAGGATTCTTGTATACATCGGTGGGACTTTTCTTTTCCAAAGTATTCACTTATGGCTGGCGCATAGTGGCTGCGCGAGTCGGAGTTGAAGAATACGGGATGCTGTCAATTGTTTTAGCAGTGATGAGTTTTTTGATACCTATAAGTGCACTGGGATTGGGTTCGGCTGTAGAGCGTTATGTTTCTTATTATATTGGCAAAGATGACCGGGTGGGAGTCAGAAGCACAATTGTGAATAGTTTGAAAGTATCAGCATTTACTTCTATTTTTGTATCAATTTTATTGTTTTTATCTTCTGATTTTATAGCAACAAAAATTTTCAATGATTCAGAGTTGGGTGTATTATTGAAATTATTTTCAGTATTTCTACCACTTCTGGTATTGGATCAAGTAATAAGTCCGTTGTTTCGGGTATACAATCGCCTTGATTATTTTACTTTTGTAAAATATATGCTTGAATCTTCATTGAAGTTTGGATTAGCGCTATTACTTATTTATTTTGGCTATGGTATTTTTGGTGTCGCATTTGCATATCTTGCATCAATTGGTCTTTCTGCTATTTTATTATTTTATTTTTCAAGAAAGCATTGTTTTAATTTTTTCAAAAACGAGGGTGTTATAAACAACAATATTTCAGAATTATTAAAATATTCAGTACCCTTAGTTTTTTCAATTATAGCGGGTTTTGTACTTACCTCAACAGATACATTAATGATTGCATTTTTCAAAGGATCCGCTCAGGCAGGCATATATAATGTTGCATATCCTACCGCAAACCTTCTTCTGTTGATACCCGCAGCAATGCTTGCAGTGTTCTTGCCTATAATAACAAAAGACTTTGCACGAAAAAACTTTGAAGACATAAAAAACACATATCAATTTATAACAAAATGGATTTTTGTCTTTAATTTCTTC
>WTCB01000032.1 GCA_013138765.1 Candidatus Nanohaloarchaea archaeon | reverse complement strand
AAGACCTTTCTTTTTCATCGCAACAAGCATATCTTCAACTGAGTGTGCAGCACGAGTCAATCCCATGCTTCGCTTGTCAACATCAGTACCGCAAAGATAAAGCCCGGAAAATGGTGACACAGGTCCTGGGAAAAATGAATCAGTGGTGATAGCTGCCTTTTCAGGGATTGTCACCTGTTCATGTTTCATCACGACAAGTTTTTCAATGCCTGGATACACAGATAATATGGTGTTCCATCCTCTTTTTCGAGTCTCCTCAACATTGTCTTTGACAATGAAACTGAATGTGATCAATTGATGTCCGGCAGGTGCAAGTGATGCATCAAGGTTTGATGTTGGCATGGCCCAGAACGGTTCACCTGTCTCATACCAAATTTCTGAACCTTTATAATCCATACCGGAAATCTTACCTTTGATGCCGAGCCATAATGTATAGCTTTTAGCCTGCTTGATTTTTTCAAGATTGTTTGAAAAACTTACAGGTAATTTTTCAGTCACAACATCATCCAGATGTTTTATGAATCCTGTATATACAACAATGTCTGAATTATATACTTTTCCTTCTGACTCCACACCGACAGCAGTTCCATCTTTGATGATTATCTTATCGACAGATGTGCCAGTCTTGATTGTGACCATGTCATCTGAAAATGCATCGGTGATAGAATTAACTATTGCGCCAAGACCGCCGATTGGGTACCATTGATTTTTTGAGTTGCTGTGTGAGATGAAAAATCGTTTAAGTCCGTATAATGTATCGACGATGTTCATCTTTTTCATGCCTTCAAGACCGAATCCGGAAAACATCCTTTTTGCAGGTGTATTTTTCATTGATTTCCCGCTCATGAAATGGCATAATGTATCTATCATACGGAATGCATTATCTGATACATTATAATCTTTGACTGCATCATATACTGATCTTTCAGAATTGTCGATTGATACTGATTCTCTTATCATCTCGGCCAGTATCAATCTTGAGAACACGATCTTATCCTTGTTAGATATTGCCTTGAACCCTGCCCAGTCCTTGATTGCAGATGGTACTGGATGCAGGCCTTTTCCAGTCCTGAAATAGTAATGTCCGTGCGGTACAAGTTCGGGCATACCTCCATTATATTTGTTAAGCAATCTTGCAAGTGGACCGTTCGGTATGCATGTGATTGCATGAGGTCCTGTATCGACCGTGTATCCCTCAACATCATAGCTTCTCGCATTGCCACCGACAAAATCACTTTTTTCAAGTACAAGAACTCGTTTACCTTCTTTAGACAGACAGAGTGCTGAAAGAAGCCCGCTTATCCCTGCGCCAACAACAATTGCATCATATTTCATATTGATCAAGAATTTTATATATCAGAATTTTATATTTTTTGGATTGATAAGACCATTTTCAGTAATTATCTTTTTTATATGCTTGTATGGTACAGTATCGAATGCATAATTTTTTATCTTTACTTTTTTGGGTGCATCTTTCCAGACCTCGTCAGAATCCCTGACCTCTATATCGATTTTGTCAATAACCTTAAGTGTTGATGCCGCGACATAGACCGGTTTCTTGTGGTCATAAGCAATTTCTGCAACCATCCGCGACCCAATCTTGTTGACCACACCTTTCTTTGTGATTGCATCCGCACCGATGATTACCATGTCCACCTGGTCGATGACATCTGCGACCTCGTCATCAAGGATTAGTTCGGTCTCGATACCGGCAGATGCTATATCTTTTGCAGTGAGCCTTCCTTGAAATCTAGGTCGTGTCTCGGTCGCGAATACCTTGACAGGATCCGCTTTAGTGATTATGTTGACCACATTATGGCTGTGGCAGTGTGTGAGTACAATAGAATTTGCAGGTATCGCAGAGATTCCATATTCAATAATCTTTCGCATATTGGTCTTGAGTCTCAGAATCTCTTCTTTGGATTGCATATAGAGTTCTTTCTGTAGCTTGATAAGTTCTTCAGACCTTGTCTTTCTCATCTTTGACATGATTGATTCCAGGCAGTTCTGAAGCATAGGTTCGGTAGGTCTTGCGCTCTTGAGCTTGTCTGCATGTTTCTCGACTTCTAAAAGAAAATCCTTTTTATCCTTGACTTTTGTAAGGTGGTTTCCGTAAGAATTAAGGTCGATTATTGCCGCTTTACCTATCTCGCTTGCGCCCTGTATCTTAAGGTTTTTGATGTCTGTGTAGACGCTCATAATAAAGATTGGACCTAAACCTTAATATCTGTTTGCCTTAAACTTTAGACACAGTTACAGTCACCTTTGCGCAAGAACCTGTTTTCTTTAACGATTCAATAATACGCGCATCAATATCTTTTGCAGCCTTGTCTGAATTGACACACAATGTCCTGCCGCAGACAAAATCGCTTTTTCTTATCACAATCTCATTTTCATCAGTTAAAGTGATGTCTGGATGCCCGAAACCGGAAACCGTGTCAATCACACCCTCTGCTTCAATATCGATTGTGACCTTGGCATTCTCATTATTGACAGCTTTCTTGAATCCTGTTGAAAAATTCGCGCATCCATAATCCGATCTGACACCGAGAATGCAGTCACCATTGTTGGTGAGATCTTTATCTTTTGTAAATTCTAAAGTGGACCTATGTGTTGACCTGACATTCTCATGCCCTGAAATATAGAAAGTCTCTTTTATCATAAACAAGATTATGCAGTCATTTTTTTATATTATGGTTTTGATTGAAATTAATAACTAATATCTCAAAAGATTTATATAATATAAAATCTATAAAAATTATATGGGTTCTAACGAGATTGTTCATTTTGGATCAGTGGATTTAAATAAAGATGGCAGATTATATTTCGGGGAACCCGAAAGATCTGGTGATGGTGCAATACGATATCCATTTTCGTTACCTCAAGATGTTTTTATTGATTTTTCCGAGAATAATTATCTTAAGAAATTGAAAGGAGTTAATGTGCCTGAAGGATCATTTAATGTCTGTCTAAAACAAACTTTTCTGGGTGGCGACATATCTGTAACTAAATATTATGATGGTTTATATGATAATCAAAAAGTTATAGTGCCTAAACGTGAAGTAGATAAAATTCTTGATTTTCTAAAAAGTAATTCTGAAATAGATACGATTGTATCATAGATCAAGATTTAATTCTGATGGAATACTCAATTATAAAATATTTGATATTCACTTTCTCATTTTGACAAGATAATACACAATTCCAGAAATCATCAAAAGATACAAAATACCAGCGCGGTATGGCACTCTTTTCTTTTCCCAGTTGATGTAGAAATAATTACTGTCGCTGACAGTTATTGTATTTCCGTCCTGGACACAATTATTGCAGCTTAACTTTGATGGTTCATATCCTATAACGATTTTTCCGTCATAATTGATATCGGTTCGCACATAGTCCTCTTTTGTGCTTGAGAACTGCAAGTTGATCGGCGAATTATAATGGTACTGCAATGCCCAAAGTCCCACATTCCTCTGCTGTGGTATCTTTAGGATTTTATAGTTTACTTCAACACTACTATTGCTTAGTGCATCCATATCAATATTGACATGATATCGCGAATTTCTGTATGATTCTTCCTGTGTTATGATGTCAACTTCTTCACCATCTACAAGAACTTTTATCCTTTCGGGTATGAATGGTATATAAATATTGATATACCCCTCAACACTCTCATTACCTGAATTAGTTATATCGATTGAATACTCGCTTGTTTCCATATTTGTATCATCGATCTCAACAGCAAAACTGATATCTGCATCAATCCATGCATTCTCATCATCAATACCTATTGGCATAACCATGTCTTCAATCATCTCAATCTGTGCGTACGCAGGTGATATCATAAATACAAACAGTACCATTAAAGCAGCAATCTTATAATTCTCCATATCACATCACCAACAGCACAAATTGCAGTATTATGTTTGTCGCAACAATTATAATGACTGCAATCGCCTTATCATATATTTTTTTATCGATCTCAAAAATATTAGTCTTTAGATATCGTATTATCGCCGAACCAATCTCAATACCTATCGATGCCGCAAGAACGACTGCAATCACATATGTGGTGAGGAGAAATATTGTCTTAAGTGCTACAATCAATCCTGCAAATTCCAAGACCTCAGCAATTGATGCCCCTGCCGAAAGTCCGACAAGGAATGTAAATATCACAGTCGGAATGCCTAAAAGTACACCGGTGCCCACAAGCAGCACGGCCGATATCACATTATTTCTCATGACATAAAGAAGGTCGATCGGTGACTCAGATATCCTGTCATAGCTGACTTTGGTGTCCATACTGCGGCTCTCCAGAGCAACCCCCCCCATATAATACGGGAACGCTTCTTGATGTATCGGGTAAATGACACCGATTTCCCCCAGGATAGGACTTTTGGTGAAATCAAAAACGCGCATGGAATACCCTAAAAAGAACGCAAATAACAATATGATCAAGGCAATCTTCAGATATTTGTCATTCTTGACACTATCTATAGAATCTCTGATCATAGTCTTGATTTTTGATTTTAACATCATATTAATGATTGGTTTTTCATAAATATATATGTATCGGGGAGTACATAGTGCCTAACTTCAATTTATCACCAAAAACAAAAAGATATAAATATGATTTATAAAATAATCTTCATGGACTTAAAAGAAGCATATTCAATACTCATATCTGATCTGATAAAGAATAGTTATCTAAAATCAGATAGTGTAATATCTGCATTATTCAAAGTTCCTAGATGGGAATTCTTGCCTGATGAGCTGAAACAATTCTCGACGATGGATGAGCCGATACCGATCGGATATGGTCAGACGATGTCAGCTCCGCACATGGTCGCCTTGATGCTTGAGCTTCTTGACATAAAAGAAGGTCAGAACATTTTAGAGATTGGCGCAGGCTCCGGCTGGAATGCAGCTCTCATTGCAGAGCTTGTTGGCCCGAAAGGATCAGTGACGACAATAGAATTTGTTAAAGAGCTTCATGGCAGCGCAAAAAAGAGTCTATATGAATATTTTAATGTTGAATGTGTCGAAGGTGATGGAAAAATTGGATACGTTAAAAACGCGCCCTATGACCGGATAATAGTAACCTGTGCGGCCCAAGAGATCCCAAAAGATCTTGAAAGTCAACTAAAAGACGGCGGCATAATGGTGATTCCATTAGGGTCTCAATTGATGCAAGAGCTTGTAAAATGCACAAAGAAAGGAAAATGGGTTGAGCAGGA
>WTCB01000097.1 GCA_013138765.1 Candidatus Nanohaloarchaea archaeon | reverse complement strand
CAGATGATATTAATTGGAGCGTCAATATCAGCGGAGTCCCTTGTTTGCATGGTGGAGAAACAGTATTTAATTTTGCGTATGTAGGCACAACTTATGATTATGAACTACAGTGCAATGTGCCTTTGATTGAGGGCAACAAGATCAATAATACGCTTGAAGTCACCGGGTATTATGATACCGGTCCGGGCATCATGACATTTACGGCAGAACAGATAGGTGCAGTCAGATATGATGACATTACAGCACCGTCAATCAATTCTATCACGTTGAATGTCAGTGATTCAGAAGGCAACATTGACTGGAATGATAATGTCAATTTGATTAATGTGTTTGTCAATGTCACAGACAACACAGGCATATCACAAGCCTATTCTGATGTGACTTATCCTGATGGCAGTGTTTCACAATATTGCCTTACATTGGTCTCTGGAGACATCTGGACATTTGACCTTGTATCACCCAATACACTTGGAGACTATAAAATAGATATATACGCAAATGATAGTGCACATGGTCTTGTCTCAAGCACTGCAAATTCCACACTGGGCTATTTTGATGTATATACAGACCTTGACTTTTTGGGTGTCATGAAAGATTCAAAAGATAATTTTATCAAAGGTAATTTTAGGTTATACAAGAATGGGACTCGCTGGGCAATACATGATTTTGCTGTCGGTACTGATGGAACATATGATTGGGACATACACAAGAGGACATATGACATCCAGATATATAATCTCTGGGATGAAAAACATAGCATAAAATTACGAGATGTAGATATCAGTGCAATAATGGAAAACCAGCATAATGACAGCGATGCAACTAATGTTACAGATGTATTGCACTTAGATACAGTCACACTCAATGATTCACTTGACATCGGACAGATTACATTGCCCACAACCGCACCAGATGCCGGACAGGACCCATTGCTTGCAATAGGACTTGACATCCCGTACATCAACTATACATCAGCTGAGATTACATTGAACTATACCAAAGGATTGCTTGATATCGGACATACCATCAGTGAAGATTACTTGCGCGTATACAAATGTTCAGAGTGGAACATGACAACCAGATCTTGCGCTACAGACTTTGTCAAGTATGGAGATGTTATTCTTGACACAAGCCTCAACACGATAACATTCAATATCACAAGCACATCTGCATATGCGGTTGCCGAGTGGTGTAGAGGCACTACATGCGGTTACATCTCCGGCCCTGCAGATCCTGGTTCCTCTGGTGGCGGAAGCAGTCCTGCAAGAAGTGTCTGCGGCAATGATATCTGTGAAGCAGGTGAAAATGCGCTGAATTGCCCAATAGACTGCATGGGCGTCACTGAATACTTTTCAGCTGAAAGCAACATAGACAACATATTCATAAATCCATCTGAAAACAAGACATATGACATCATACTTTCTAATCTTCTGGATGCAGTACAAGCAATCAATATCTCAATCGATGGTGAGATAAAGGACTATATTGATTTTATTGATTATAATATGATACTTGAGCCATATGAAAACAGAAGCGTCAATGTATATGTATCTGCAGAAGATACTGCAATACCCGGTACTTATCATGGAGGGATTATATTCAGCTCATCAAATCAGACCACACGAATCCCTGTAGCGCTCAAGATTACAGCAACTTCGGGCATTCTACAGGAAATGGATATTGACATCAAACTGATCACCAAAAGAATCAGACCGGATGATGATATCAAATTCAATGTTATATTCTCAAATCTTGCAAAAAATAAAGGATTCAATGTCAGCCTGATGTACACTATTAAAAATGCTAAGACTGAAGAGACAATAAAAGTTGTCAATGAGACTATATTTTTGACCGAATCAATAACATTAAGAAAGAGCATACCTATGACTGATATAGACACTGTTGACCTTGGTGAATATTATATTGAAGCTGTTGCAACATATGGTGACAAGACACAAAGATCATCAGTCGATACTTTTGAGGTTGTATTGACATTTTGGGAAACTACTTTTTGGAACCGTCTCAAATGGGGTTTCGCATTGATCAGCCTATCTTTAGCCGTATATTTTGGACGTATCAGATATCTTAAGTATAAACACAGGAATGAGAGATATATACAGCCTGTCAATTATTCTCTGTTGCCAGCTGACACTGATGAATCGTTCTGTCTAGGTAAAATATCTGAGACTAATCGTAAGGCATGGCTCAACCCTAAAGACCTGACAACGCATCTGTTAGTCGCAGGGTCGACCGGTTCAGGCAAGAGTGTGGCGGCATCAGTCATCATCGAAGAAGCGCTTGAACATAATATCCCAGTTGTTGTATTTGACCCGACAGTCCAATGGACCGGTTTCATGAAACCGTGCAAAGATGACTTCATACTCAACAGATATCCTCAATTCGGTATGGATGCCCGATATAGAAGATCATATAAAGGCATAATTGAAGAGGTCACCACGCCAGACATAAAGGTAGATTTCAAGAAATACATGAACCCCGGTGAAATCACAATATTTACTCTTGATAAATTGAAAACTGGACAATATGATCTTGCAATAAGATCTATCATCAAGACTGTATTCAATGAGACATGGGAAGAATCAACAGAACTCAAACTTATTATTGTTCTGGATGAGGTCCATAGACTTTTAGAAAAATATGGTGGCAGCGGCGGATATGCAGAGGTTGAGAAAGCATGCCGTGAATTCAGGAAATGGGGCATAGGCCTTATAATGATATCACAGGTCTCATCGGATTTCAAGGAAGCCATAAGCGGTAATGTACTTACAGAAATCCAGCTCAACACTAAATCATTGAGCGATATCGAAAAATGGAAAAATAAATATGGACTGGACTTTGCAAACAGGATATCAAGGCAAGGCATCGGTGTCGGCATGATCCAGAACCCTAAATATAACAATGGCAAGCCATGGTTTGTCTCATTCAGGCCTACATGGCATTCACCGCATAAGATCCTTAATGAAGACCTTGAAAAGTATAAGGATTTCTCGAAGAAATTAGAGAGTATTGAGTCTGCAATTGAAAAATTGAAGACTAAGGGCATCAATACAAATGAATTTGAGCTTGAACTTAAACTTGCAAAGAACAAGCTTAAACAGGGACGGTTCAGGATTGCTGAGATCTACATCTCATCACTCATCGAACATCTTAAAAAGATATAAACCATAGGCGACCAATTAAAGGATAGGTAAACTTATATGGCGGATGATACAGAGACCAAGAATGGAGGAAACAAAGAGTCTGAAGAGTATTCAAGCAATGCCATAAGTGTCAATGATTTTGAAAAACTCGAGAATAAAGAGACAAAAAAATCGGTCTCTGGCATGTTCAATAAATTAATCAAAAAAGATAAGAATGATAATCCTGAGAAACACGACGTGACTCATCATGATGATTCTGAGATGGGTCAGCTTCGTGAAACCATCGATAACATGACCATCAAGACCGATAAGATTGAAGGTAAACTTGAAATCATGACTGCCCTTGAAAAAGACAAAGATGAGGAGATATTAAAGCTTACAGAGGAGATTGGGGAACTGCGTTCGATGATCTTTGACAGAGAAAAATCATTCAATGATGTAATGACAAAATTTGAAAAAATAAAAGATGCAACTGAAGAGATAAAACCAGAAAAAATCAAAAAGAATATGGATCGAAAAGAGAAAGATATACTTGGGCTTGAGGCAAAACTTGAACTTGAGACTGAACGAAATAACAAGTTTGAAAAAAAGATTGAAAAGATAAACAAGGTCTACGACAATATAAAGAGCATTGAAAGCCTGACTAATATCACTAAGTATATCGATAAACAGATCAAGAAAATCAAGGACCAAAAGGAATATGTAAACCGCACTACCGCTAAAGTCGAACAGATATTTTTTGAACTGAACAAAAAGCAAGAGGCCTTGGATAATATAAATGAGATGATACAGGACAATAAAGAACTGATGGAAGATAATGTGCGCGCAATCGATACACTTGAACTTAAATTTGACAACACTATGCAAAAGAAAGATCTTGAAAGCATTAAAAAAGGATTGAATGTTCGACTGGACATGACTGATGAGAAGATGTACAAGATAAAAGATGTCATTACTGCACTCATTGAAAAAACAACTGACAACCATACTACATTGAGTACTTTACAGAAAATACCAGATAATATCAACACAACTCTTGATGACAATAAAGAACTTCTGAAAGACAATGCAAAGACTATTGATGCTCTTGAGATGAGGATTGAAAATACTATAGGAACAAAAGATATTGAAAAAATAAAAAAAGAATTGAATATGAGGGTTGATAAGAATAAAAATGATCTATTAAACATTACAGCACTCATGGATCAGTTGATCGAAAAAACAACTGTGAACCATACAAAATTAAATGATTTACAAAAAGTGCCAATGAATATTAAAACAATTTTTGAAGATAATAAAGAGATGTTTAAAAAACAGTTAGAAACAAATAATGATAAAACTGAAAATAAAATAAAACAAATAAAAGATGTCTTAAATATGTTGGTTGAAGAAAATAGTTTAACCAAATCAACAACTAAAATTGTCCAAAATCAAAATAATTTTGATGGTGCAATTACAAAAATGGATAA
This sequence comes from Candidatus Nanohaloarchaea archaeon, assembly GCA_013138765.1. Lineage (GTDB taxonomy): Archaea > EX4484-52 > EX4484-52 > EX4484-52 > GLR71 > GLR71. The sequence continues at coordinate 3,037 of WTCB01000097.1, read as the reverse complement.
TAATCCAAATAGCATCATTAAAGAAACATCAAGCAATGAGATTGCAGTCCCAAAAGAAATAAAAACTAAAGATAAACAGACTGTTGATCCGTTAGATTCATTAATCTCAGACTATGATTCAAATATCAAGATTAAACTACAAGAGAATAATTAGTTCTCAAAATGTTTCATGTTATTATTTCTGGCATGAGTATTTCTTTTTTTTATTGTATAGCTCTGCTGCCTGATAAAAAATATGATGAGCAGTATGATGATTATGCCTATGTATGTTAAATTATTGTTGTCTTTTTCTGGTCTGTAATAATCTATGACTTCAAAGTCACGGGTCGACATAGCTTCACGTCCGGTATAGGTCACGAATGCTTCAAAAGTATACACGCCCTCTTCAACACCTTTCGGTAGATTGAGGTCCAGTATCCTCTCTTTTTTGTCTGTCACTGCGATTGTATCTGTGCTTCCAGTGATATGTTGTCCATCTTGAGTCTTTATTGCATAATCTATCATGACATCAACTTTTGCTTTTGGTCCACCTACATTTTCCATAGTCAGAAGGGCTGTGACCGGGTTTCCTATAGAGACTGTTTTTGTCAATATCTTTAGGATTATATCGAATAATGGTATGTTGACATCTGTATACATCTCAGTCCTTATGTGGGTCTTGTATATCGGATCATAACCGCCTAAGATCGTCGGCAGAAGCCAGGAACCGCCGCCTAAGATCGTTGCATTGTAGATTATCGTTATGCTGTCATTATTGTAAAGTGTACCGCTCCAGTTTGTGTAGTTGTAGGTGAAATTGTAATGGTAGATGTCTACTTGTATCCCGTCGGGCAGATCGTCTTGGGCGGGGTTGCCTAAATGATAATCTGTGTCATTGTAAAGGCTGTAAGTCTGGCTGTTGCTGTTGTTGTAGAAGGTCACAGTCTTATTATTTATTGTTGCACCTATCGGCAGGAAATCTGACAATAATATCTCGCTCAGGCCAGAATCACCTATTGCATCGACCACAATCGTCACTGTAATCTCCTGAGGGTTTGCAGGATTGATGTAAATTGATTTTGTACCCCTTAGGACTGCGCCCGATGCTGAAATGTTTTTCATAAAGCTATCTGATTTTAGATTGCTATTGGTGTCTTTCGCAGACACATTGGTGTACATAACCCTTACTTCGCCTGAATCTAACTGAGAGGATGTCATCTTGTATGTCAATATTATTGAATCATTCTCTTTGATGTATCCTGCCAGATTTGTCTCTGAAATGTTTGTGATATTGACCTGTATCTGGGTGTTGTTGTCTTGTGCAAGATCTATGATATCTACGGTCAATCCACTAGTCAATTCTGTCCATTCTGCTGTTGTACTGTTCTTGAAATAGACTGTGATATCGGTCGAGTTGCAGAAGTCGTAAGGTATCTCATCAGTTATGTTTATCGAGTAGACATCATTCTGTGTCTGGTTGACTTTCACTGTGGTGTTGACATCTATCGTCTCGTTCTCTCCTGCTACCAAGATGTCCGGGTTCAGCAATTTAGTGATCTGCAAAGAGATGAGACTGACTGTGAAATCTACCTCATCCATGTTCCAGTTGTCGGCAGTGTCGTTTACGTAAAGTTTCAGGTTGTTATTTCCTTCAACCGCCGTTATTGTCGTGTTTGCGCATGTTGGGAGAGTCGTGTTTGCGCCGTTCAGTTCGTATATGCAGGTCGATATTCCATTGGTATCGGTTGCGCTGTAATTGAGGTCGATCTGTAAGGTTCCGTAGGTCGTGGCGGTCGGGGACTGGATCGATATTGTCGGTGCTGTTGTGTCGATGTTTAATGTTCGGGTTTCGGTGTTGTTGACGTTTCCTGCCAGATCCTGAGTGTAGGCTGTGTATGTGTAGGTTCCTTCTGCCAAGTTTGTGTAGTTGGTTTCTAATCTGTAAAGTCCTGCGTTGTAAGATGCGTTGATCTCGGCGGCGGTGAGTGCGCGGTTCCAGACACGTAATTCATCTATTGTACCGTTCCAATATCTTAATGTTGCATCAGCATTAGTTCCAATATTAAATAATCTATTTGGAAACCAACCTGTTTTGTTTATAGTACCAGACCAAGTATTATCTGTGCTAACAAGAATACCATTTTTATATAGATTTGCTTCAGTAGCATTCCAGGTTGCGACTAAATAATACCAAATATCTTTTGATATAGATGTACTGGTATCAATTTCATAAGTCATACCCTCAGGATTATGTCTGAATCGGATAGTACTATAATCTAGAATAAATGATAATTCAGGACCGGGACCCCAACCACCACCATTCCCTGCATGAATTATGAAATATCGATTACTTAAAGATCTAGTTTTTACCCAAACTTCAATAGTTCCCGTATTATTCCCAATAATATCATAATTTGCATCAATATAATCATTATCACCGTCAAAACTTCTTGCACCTCCAAATTTTCCCTCTTCTGTGTATGTTGAACCCGAGTTTGTGCCATTGTTTGAGTATGTAGAATGATCGGTTAAATCAGTGTCGTTGTCGAACCGCCACCAACTGACCAAAGATCTGTTCCAGTCTATGAAGACTGTTGAATTCGGGTTTGCGTCTGTGACTGTTGTGTTGATGTATGTGTAATTCTCTTTTTGGTATGTGTTATTTTCTGCTGTTGGGTCGATGAATTCTATGAATGGGTCTGTTGTGTCAACAGTCAATGTTCTTGTATCGGTCTGGTTGATGTTTCCCGCTAGGTCCTGGGCGTAGGCTGTGTATGTGTGTGTTCCTTCTTTTAGGTTTGTTATGTTGGTCTCAAGCCGGTATAGTCCTGCGTTGTATGATGCGTTGATCTCGGCGGCGGTGAGTGCACGGTTCCAGATCTTTACTTCGTCGATTGTGCCGTTGAAGTAATCTGTACCTGACCCAATCGTTCCAAATCTTAAATTACTTGGATAATTGAACAATACAGTGTCATCTCTAGATGCTTTATACGCTCCATTTTCATACAACTTAAATCTTGAGCCGTTGAATGTTATTATGATGTGCTGCCACTGATTA
>WTCB01000013.1 GCA_013138765.1 Candidatus Nanohaloarchaea archaeon | reverse complement strand
ATAAATATGTTTAGATTATGACTTACCAATAGATTATTATAAATATTAAATTATTTATTAAATATTAACATAGTTCATAGAAAAAAAAACCAACAATAAACAATATATAAAAATCAAAATCAATATTAGACCATGGTACGCGAACCGGTGGCTGAAGGTTTTTATCCGGGAGATGCAAGAATCCTGAAACTGATGCTTGACAGACTGTTCAAAGACACAGAAAATACAGTTGACAGAAAAGTCATAGGGCTTATTGCACCCCATGCAGGATACCTGTACAGCGGAAAGACAGCAGCAAAAGCATATGCGCAGATTGAAAAAGAATACGACGCAGTGATACTCTTAGGCCCGGACCATACAGGCATGGCAAAGACCGTATCCATCAGCACAGAACCCTGGAGAACACCACTAGGTGAAATTGAAATTGACAAGACCCTTGCAGAAAAGATAATAGAAAAATCAGATATCATAATCAAAGACAATGACGCGCACACCTACGAACACTCAATCGAAGTCCAACTGCCATTCCTTCAACATCAACTAAAAAATCTGAAGATAGTACCGATTATCATACCACATACAGACATAGGTCTAAAAAAACTCCAAGATATAGCAGACACAATATCAAAAGCTACAGAAGGTAAAAAAGTGCTTTTCATAGCAAGCTCAGATCTCACACATTTCGGCAAAGGATACAATTTCGTACCTGTTGAAAAAGACGAGCTTGAATGGATTAAGAACACAGACAACACAATAATGCAAAAGATAACAGAACTGGATGAGATACAGACATTGAACAGAACAAGAGAAACAACCGTATGCGGTTCAATCCCGATAGCAATACTTATCATGATAATGAAAAACAAAAACATAGACAAAGGGGCAATAATTGATTACGCAACAAGCTACGATGTATCAAAAAACAAAGATGCAATCGTAGGTTACGGCGGAATCGTATTCTAACGTGTTAAATATGAAAAATACACAGATGATAGACAAAAAGTATACATATGCCTTAGTGGGCGCTTCAGCCGATAAGACTAAATATGGATACAAAATACTCAATGACGTAAATGACGCAGGATTTAAGATAATCCCTGTAAATTTAAACGAAAAAAAAATATTAGACCTAAAAGTCTACAGATCACTGACAGACATCAAAGAAACAATAGACGTTGTAATCTTTGTAGTACCGCCCACAATCACAGAACACATCCTAAAAGAAGTCCATCTACTAAAAATTAAAAATGTATGGCTGCAACCGGGCAGCGAAAGTAAAAATGCAATAGACTACTGCAGCAAAAACAAAATAACTTGCATGCATGATATCTGTATCATGATTGAAAAAGATTGATTAAATATTATTGCTGATCAAAGTACCTTTATGCTCACCATTGACAGTCTGCAATATCTCATTAGGATTAGTTCCATCAATCACAACAAGATCAATATCCACTTTCTGCAGTATGTTGATCCCTGCAAGGTCAAAAAACCCATATTTACCAGGTGCCTGCTCATTCTTTGAAATTATTTCCCTGAATTGATCAAAAGTCAGGTTATCAAATTTATGAGCGCTTATATTGACCCGCGGATCAGAATCATAGACGCCCGGAACATCTGTTGCGTTGATGACCATATCAGCACCTATAGCTCGCGCAAGCTTTGCAGATACACCATCGGTTGACTGCTCGGGAGCGATGCCGCCACAGACGACAACCTTGTCAGTATCATTGAACTGCTCAGCAATGTCATCATAGCTTGTATTGATTTTAGTCAAAGCATAATCACCGAGTGCAGAAGCAAAAAGAGCAGCATTGGCCCAGGTCAATTTTATCGCAACATAGTCCTTATCAAAATCAGACGCGCGAAAACCATCTGCAATGTCAATATAGTCCCTTGCAATCTTACCGCCGCCGACAACGACTATAAGCTTATGACCTTAATCAGAAATAGCTTTTATGACTTCTGCATACCGGACAAAATTATCAGAAGAAAAAACACCGGTCAAAAGCGACCCACCAAGCGAAAGCACAATTCTCATAAATTAAAAATTATTTTCTGATATTTAAAAAGATTTTAAATTAGAAGATGTTAACTATAAAAGACTCCACAGACAAATATACTTCTATGAAAATCCTATGCATCTCAGACTTCCACGGAAAATTTCCGAACAAGCTATATTCATTTGCAAAAGAAGAGAAACCAGACCTTGTACTTGTAGCAGGCGACCTTTCAGAATCAGACACATTCAGGAAACTGCAATTTGAAAACTGGGACAGATTAAAAAAGGAAATGACAATAGAAGACTTAATAGGAAAAAGAAAATACAAAAAGATATTAAGATCATCAGCCGAAAGCGTAATCAATATATTCAAGCGCCTTGAAAAACTGAATGCGCCAGTAATAGTCATCATAGGCAATGCTGACCATGTATCTGAATCACTTAGAGCATACAATCTTCAAAAGTCAGGAATAGACTACCTGGCCCAAACTTTTGAGAACATAATATTAGTAGACAGGTCATTCATAGAGATAGACAACCTGGCAATTGTAGCCCACGGCGGATACAGGGGTGTCAAATCACGGAAGAGTCACAAAGAAGACGGCTCACTGAAATACGCAGCGCACAGAAAACAATACGAAAAAGAACTTGAAAGTCTCTTCAAGAACATGAAAGACAGAGCGCAGACAATATTTCTCACACATGACGTACCTTTCAATACAGACATGGACCTTGTAAACCTAAAATCATCGCCCATGAATAGAAAACACGTCGGCGACGACATCTATCGCGCATCAATCGAAAAATACAGGCCAGCAATAAACATCTGCGGCCACATGCACGAGAATCAGGGCAAAGAGATGCTGAAAGACACGATTGTCGCAAACTGCGGTTACGGCCACGACGGCGAATGCTGCATAGTCAAGATGAAAGACAGAAAGACAGCAGTCAAGTTCTATAAGTTATGAAAAAAGAATTCAAGCATCAACAATCCGATAGACAACATCATTCTCACGCACTCTTTCATCAACCTTAAGCCCGATTAGAGTCCCTTTCTTTGCTTTTTCAACACGCACATCATCAACAAAGATAGACCCTGCGTCCTGCCTGAAATAAGTTGTCTTGCCGGCAACCATCAATTTATCCCCGACTTTAAGCCCGGAATTGTTGAGCGCAATTACAGCAACCCCGGGTTTCAGATAATAATGCTTTACGACACCTACTGCGCGCCTTTTTTCTTTAGCCATGTTGTCACTGTAATCATAGTTGAATCCGTCCCGTGTAGGTGTTGCAAAATAGAATCCGGTCGAGAATCCGCGATTATAGACTTTGGAAAGTTCTGTTTTCCAGCCCACAACCTTATCTTTTGTATAAGTCCCTAAATGACAAGCATCAATCGCTTCCCTGTAACAGCGAGACACAGTCTCTATATATTTCTCGTCACGAAGCCTGCCTTCAATCTTAAAAGAATCAATGCCAGCTTTCAAAAGTTCAGGCACATGATCAATCATGCATATATCTTTTGCGCTCATAAGATACTTGCCGTCACATACAATCTCATTTTTCTCAGAATCAACAAGCATCCATTCTTTCCTGCAAGGTTGCGCACACGCCCCGCAATTGGCCGACATGCCATAAAGGTAAGAAGACAGATAGCATCGCCCGGACACAGAGACGCACATCGCCCCATGCACAAATGTCTCAATCTCGACATCAACTTTTTTCTTGATCTGCGCAATATGGTTGAGGTTCATCTCACGGGCAAGAATGACACGTTCAGCGCCCATGTCACGATAGAATTCAGCAGTCTTCCAGTTGGAGATGTTAGCCTGCGTAGATACATGGAAAGGTACCTCATTCTCTTTACACAGCGCAATCACAGCAGGATCCCAGGTAATTATTGCATCCACCTGCGCATCCTTAGCCTTTTTGACCACATCCTCTGCAACTTTGATATCATTATTGTATATGATAGCATTCACTGTCAAATATGCCTTAAGTCCCGCCTTATGCACCGAGGACACAATGCTCTTGATATTGCGCAGAGTTATGTCTTTGTTTCTTGAGCGCATGTTCAATTTTCCGCATGAGAAATAGACAGCATCCGCATAATTTTCGCAGGCCTTGAGCCCGGCAAGATTCTTGATCGGCACTAAAAGCTCTGGTTTTTTTGACATTTTAACAGACATAACCCATATTTCACACATAACTTTAAGAAATTAAACATCTTTAAGACAGATAATATGGAAACAATCACCGAAGGACAGATAACCATAAAAATACCCAAAGGCGACATCAGAAAGAAAGACCCAGTCTTCTACAACCCCCAGATGCGCCTAAACCGAGACATATCCATCCTTGCCCTCAAAGCCTTCAAGGACATGGCAAAAAGATCAATTACCGCAGCAGATGCCCTTTCATCTTCAGGCATAAGAACTCTAAGAATTGCAAAAGAATGCACAGACATCGAAAAGGTCATGATAAATGACATGAACCCGACAGCGATAAAGACCGCAGAAAAGACAGCGAAAGACAACAAAATAAAAAACGCAGAATTCTCAGTTGAGGACGCAAACGTATTCCTATCAAGACACAAGAACCACCTCGATTACATAGACATCGATCCTTTCGGCTCGCCCATATACTTTCTGGACTCATGCGCAAGGGCCGCATCCGGAAGATCCTTGATAGGTGTCACAGCAACAGACACCGCACCACTTTCAGGTACTTACCCGAAGACATGCATCAGACGATACGGTTCAAAACCATTAAGGGAAGACATAAAGCACGAGATCGGGCTGAGAATACTCATTGCAAGCATCGTGCGCGCATTCTCAAGGCACAACAAGTCATTTGTACCAATGATCTCATACTCAAAGATACACTATTTCAGGATAATGGGACTTTCAACATCAAGCACAGGCCAGGCAGGTAAATCCGCCGAGACTATTGGCTTTGCACATTACTGCAAGAACTGCGGAAACAGGATGATGTCCACTAAAATTGAAGACAAAGATTGCGCAGTCTGCAACAACGAACTGACAATAGCCGGACCTTTATGGACAGGCCCTATAAACTCGCCCCTGTTCATAAAAAAGATGATAGATGAAAATGATATGGACGATAATAAACTATCAAAATTCCTTGAAATCTTACAAAAAGAATCGCACATTACTCAATCATTCTATGACCTGCACCAGATCTGCAAGAAGAACCACCTTGAAATTCCAAGGAGAGAGAAGCTCTTTGAAGAACTGAAGAAAAAAGGTCACAAGGCAGAAAGGACCCATTTTGAACCGACAGGATTCAAGACAGATGCAAAATACAAAGAATTGCTCAATATTATAAAAAAACTGAAATAGATTTTTTCTGCTTAGACAACATTTTATTCAACACATCAGACTCATAATCACCCAACGGTTCAATCCCCAATATATACTCTAACGGAAGACCATCAGGTACATCTACAGTTATTTCTGTATCACATTCATAAGTTATGCCTAAATTAAACAACTTATCTGACATATAGACAAGAACCCCATTTGGAATATTGACTGCATCATCAAGAACCTGCCTAAATTCAGTTTCAGTCATGCCATGTCCTTCTGCCTCAATCAAAAGCTGTGGTTTTTCACTCACACCACAAGGATAATACCAGCCATCACCAGTTATATAAGCAGAAGGGTCATCAGATAATTCAAAATCAAGATTACTGATTATATAATTACGTGATGCTCCAAATTGAGCATAAAATAAAAGATCTTCACACAAAATTTTAGAGTTCCCTAATTTATCATAAAAAGAAAACTGTTTAAACTTACTTTTATTAGGCACAAGATAAAGGCATCCATCTTTATAATCAAACAGGATTTCTGGTTGAAGATGTCTCCATCTTAAATCAGAAGAAGGAAGCATTCCAGTATCCAACAATATCTTAACAGATTGGATACTAGTTCCATGCACAGCCACAGCATCATCGGGATTAAAATGCAATAATCTTGAAATATCTTTTTTATCAAGCATAAAGATCCACTACTAAATATTTTATATTAAAAACCAAAAAAACACCAGACAATTATTTCTTAAAGCTATCTACCAATCCAGGTAAAACGATATCTCTGTCAGTGATGAAGTCAGAATCGGAACCTGAAGGTGCATCTGGATTAGGATTATAGATATCTTCTAAAGCCAGAAATATGTATCGAAGAACAATATCACCAAGTTCAATGACCTTCTCCCTTTCAAAACCTTCAAGACCCTCAATAGTATTGACAGCATCCTCTATCAATCCAAGACCTGTTGAATCAATAGGTAAAACAGATGATTGCTTCTCATTAGTTATAATCCCATAAATCTCTTCAAAATCATTATATCTACCATTTCTTAAATTGAAAAGCGAAGATGCAACACTCGTAAGTCTAAACTTAATTTTATAGAAATCTTTTTGTTCATCAGGAGATAATGAAGCACCATGCTCATATGCCTCTTTAACAATTATATAAATCCCATTTGAAAGCGAATCCAACACAGGAAGATATTTATCTTTCTCAGTATCATTGATTTCTGATAATCCATCCCGAACATCCCTTACCATCTGCGCATGTCTCTGAAATGCACCAACAGCATAACGTATTGACTCAATTTTATCAATTGCACCCATATTAATCCACCCTAACTTTTTTATCAAAACCAAACATATTTTTAACAAGATCATTCAAGATACCTATATATTCATCTTTTTCTTCACCATCATAAAAACAAACAATTTTAGTTGCTTCATGAACACCGGTTAAAACACTATCTGCCAAAGTCATCATATAGTCTCTTTCATCAGCTTTAAGATCTTTAAACTCATCAAAAGCATCTGCCAGAAGATTTGCACCATCAAGATCTGAAATCTTTTTGTGTTTTAAGTCCTTTTTAATATACTCTAAATCAAAATACTTATTCCAACAAAATGTTTCTGTAGCCTTTTTAAGATAGAAATCCACACTATCAATTTCATAGGGCTGAGATGGAACTTCATCTATTGACTCATATAACGCTGTTGTTGCACGATGCATCCCTTTTAAAAATTTATCAAGTATAGGAATATATGCATCTTTCTTATCATCGCCCAACAATATTGATTTATTACGTGCATCAAAAACCCAACCAGTATAACTCAAAAATTCATTTTCAAACTTTTCCTTTTCTGAAAGCTCTTCCGTAACCGGTTTAGGTATAACATTATTCATTAAGACCATATTCATCACTCCAAGTTAACTAAATATTGATACGCACAATTTAAATATATTTACCAACCTTTTTTAATCATAGGTCTTAAAAATGGAATTTGCATTTCTAGATGAAAGTGAAGATTTAGGAAAAAGCAGTAAATATCTTGTTTTGACATTAATATGTACACGAAAATCTAAAGAAATTACAAAAATCATAAGAAAAACAAAAAAAAAATTATTAGATAATAACAAATCTGCAAAATAGCTAAATCAACATGGAGGAGAGAAGAAAAAAAATACGGTTTTCCCAATAAGAACATCCTAAAAAAACTATTAAAAGATTTATCTGAAATAGAGATCCATGTTTATTTCTTATGCATTAAAAAAGAAGGAACGATTGACAAAAACATAAAATCCGCAATATTAAGTGAATTATTCAGACATTCTATTGAAAAATCAGACAAAATATTTCCTGAAAAAGTTATAGCAGACCTAAACTTTTTTAACAAAAATAAAAAAAATTATTTCATCTTATAAAAATACATAAAAAATAATATTATATGTAAATATACAAACGGAATTGAAAAAAATAACAAACAATTAGAAATAGCCTTTTCAAATATTGATGAAAAAGAATACATGAAAATAAAAAGAAAAAAAAGATATGATGCATTTAGTTATTGAACAAAAGAACTCAAGACAATCAGAACCATTACAGGCAACCGATATAATTTCAGGTGCAATTTTTAGTAAAGTAGAAAAAAATAAAATATCAGGAACCTATCTAGATATTTCACGAAACAAAGATAATCACAAAAAATAAGTTACAAAACCTCATTTACTCGTCAAACTCCACCACTTATGCAATGGAGTATCCAAAAGGATTTCTTTTAACAAGGATTTTATATGCAACAATATTCAATTGATTAATTAACTATATAAAATTAACGATAATTACTATTTATTCGTTAAATCTCATTTAATATACAAAATTTAAATATAAAATTTAAAAAATAAGACCTATTTCTTCCAGATCTTTTCAATTGTCTTGCTGTTAAGCGCTTTTATGATATGCTTAACTTTATCCTCTTCAACTTTCTTTGAAAGGACTTCAATATCTCTCTTTATTATATCAAATAGATCATTCATCATTATCACCAATTCAGAAAACATCAAGCTGAAATGTATTTACCGTTATTTGTACTTTTGACTTTCTCAAAAATACTCTGGTTCAGATACTTTTTCTGCTGTCTCAGTTTAGCATAGCTAAAACCGGGATCATGAAAACGCATAATCTTTTCAAGCCTCTTAAGCTCACTAAAGTTACCCGCTTCCCGGGCAATCCTAAGCATTATCTTAATCTGTGTTTCATCCATAATTATCATCTCATTTAAGTTACTCTCCAAAAGTAACTACAAGTATATAGTACTTCAGAGTTTATAAAGTTTTCTCTTTTTTACACCATTTAGTGACAAAATAAACAGAACTGCCATAATTTATAACTTTTATATCCCATAACAATATTCATGCTCAATAAAAAAATCACAGACGCACCAAAAGACCCGGGAGTCTATCTGATGAAAGATAAAAACAAAAACATAATCTACATAGGCAAAGCTAAAAACATAAGGAACAGGATAAAATCATACTTCTCAAAAACAATTACAGACCCAAAGACAATGATAATGGTCTCAAAAATAAAAGACATAGATTTCATAATCACAAACACAGAAAAAGAAGCGCTCATCCTCGAAGCAGAGCTTGTAAGAAAAAACAGGCCCAAATACAACATAGAGCTAAAAGACGACAGAGCATACCCATACATAACAGTCACGACCTCAGACCTATATCCAAGAATAATCATATCAAGACGAAAACTATCAAAAGACGACACCCATTTCGGCCCTTATGCAAACTCAGTCATAAATACAGTATCAATAATAAGAAAGATATTCAGGATAAGAGACTGCAGGTCAAAAAAACTTCCAAAAAAGGTATGTCTGAGCTATCACATGAAACGGTGCAGTGGCCCTTGCAAAGACCCCAACACACACGCAGAATACATGACATCGATTGACCAGGCCATACGTTTCCTGAAAGGAGACACAAAAGATGTAATAAAAGAGATTGAAAACAACATGAAAATAGCTTCAAAAAACCATGAATTTGAGTCTGCAGCAATCTACAGAGATCAACTCGCACAATTAAGGCCACTTTCAGACAGGCAGACAATAATCCTGAAAAAGACAAATGACATTGACATAATAGGACTTTATTCCAAAAACGAAAAAGTTGCAGTAAACATACTGATAATAAGAAATGGAACAGTCACAGCCACAAGGCACTACATATTAGATAGAATAGCAGACAAAGAAGAAATGCTTGAAAGCTTCATCCAGCAATACTATTTCAGGCACAAAGAATCGATACCAAACGAAATATTGACACCCCACGACCTAAAAGAGAAAAAACTGATTAAAGAATGGCTATCAGACCAGAAAGAAAAAAAGGTAACGATAAACGCACCTAAACAAGGCGAAAAACTGAAACTGATAGAGATGTCAGACAAGAACGCAAAAGAAGCATACACAACCAGCCTTGCAGACGACAGGGAGACTAGAGCCAGGACAGAAACACTAAAGACCGCACTCGACCTGGAGACAACACCAAGTGTGATAGAATGTTTTGACATATCAACAATGGGCGGCAGACATTCGGTCGGGTCCATGGTCCAGTTCAGAGACGGAAAACCGGACAAGAAAAACTACAGGCGCTTCAAGATAAAGACAGTAAAAGGCATTGACGATTTTGCAATGATGAGAGAAGTGATGACAAGAAGATACACGCGCATACAAGACGAAAACCAGCCGATGCCAGACCTCATCCTTGTAGACGGCGGCAAAGGTCAATTAAATGTCGCGCTTGAAGTCTTCAAAGAATTAGACATAAGAGACCAACCGATAATATCTTTGGCAAAAAAAGAGGAAGAGATCTACCTACCAAACAAACAAAAACCGATAGTCCTTGAAAAAGACTCAAAAGCGCTCCTCCTCCTAAGACATATTAGAGACGAGTCGCACAGGTTCGCCATTGGATACCATAAAATGTTGAGAAAGAAAGACTTCATTAAATAAAAAACCTACTTTTATATAAATTCCCCCTCAAATTAGAAACATTATTCGGTGTTATCTATGAACAGACTAAAAGTAAGCCTTGTATTCAGCTCAGACATAAGCAAATTGACCGGTATTGAAGACGCGATCAAAGACATCCAGAAAACAATAAAGGATAAGCAGAAATCATTCACGATATCTATTGATTCAATAAAAGAGAGCGAACTGTTCCTGAACATAGGATCCGATGGCTTCACCCACGCATTCGTGCCAAGGATAAAAAACCTGTTGATGCCTATCATGAAAAAAAACAAGGTAGGCATAAGGACATACAGGATCATAGACTACATCTTAGAGATTGACCTTGAACAGAGACCGAAACACGAATTCACAATACCTATGGTCAAAAAATTCGAGATAAAAGGCAAAAAAGCAATACTGACATTTGACAGCTCATTTGACACCACACAGATTGACACAGGTGTCATAGAAAGGATAGTCTCCCTCGTGAAAGACAAGGTGACCGCACAGTTCTATGAAGGCAAGGCTGAATACAACAAAGTGATATGGACCTCAAAAGAGATAAGACATCCATACAGAGACGACCCGACAGACGAGATGGTAAAGAAACAATGGATAATGCAGGGACCCGGACAGGGACAATGGTTCCACACACCAAGTTCGACCGCACTATTTAAGGCAATGGAAAAGATAGCAGTTGAAAAGATCCTCAGACCATTAGGATTCAAGGAAGTGATATCGCCTAAAGTCGTCCCTTTTGAAGTCTGGGAAAAGACAGGACACCTGAGCGGTTCAGAACCCGAGATGTATTTCGTGTCGATGCCTAAGTCCCGGGACATAAAAGACTGGGAAGAGGTCATAGACCATTACAAGATTACAAAAAAAGCGCCGATAAAAAAAATAAAAAAGATGCTAAAAGACCCGGTTGGCGGTCTCTGCTATGCACAATGCCCGACAATCTACAACGCATTCCAAGGGAAGACAATAGCAAAAGAAAGTCTTCCATTACTGATATTCGACAGGTCAGGAGTATCGAACAGAAATGAAGCAGGCGGAAGGCACGGTATTGAGCGTGTCAATGAATTCCACAGGATTGAGCCGGTATTCATAGGTACGATAGAACAGGTTGAAGACATCAAAAAAAAATTGATGGATAGCTACAAAGACATATTTGAAAAAATCCTGAAACTTGAATGGCGATACTCAGACGTGGTCCCGTTCTACATGCAGCAGTCAGGCGGATTCGGCGCAGACAGGCAAGACGAGACAAACTGGAAAGGGACGATTGACTTTGAAGCATACCTGCCTTACAGGGGCACAAGAAAAGACTCAGAATGGCTTGAGTTCCAGAACCTGAGTGTCGTCGGCGACAAGTACACAAAAGCGTTCAACATCAAAGGGCAGGGTGTAGGTCTCTGGAGCGGCTGCACAGGTATAGGCCTTGAGAGATGGGTGGCGACATTCCTTGCCCAGCACGGTCTTGACAGGAAGGACTGGCCAAAAGAATTCCTTGAATTCTTTGAAGAGACAGATGAGATAAAATTTTTGTGATCATATATGAGTTTTACAATAGGTCTCGTAGGCAAGCCATCAGCAGGCAAATCAACTTTTTTCAAGGCAGCAACACTAGCAGAAGTAGACATAGCCGCATATCCATTCACGACAATAAAGCCAAATGTAGGCACAGGCTATGTCAGGGTCCCTTGCGCAGACAAGTTCTTCGGCACACAGTGCAATCCACGTTTCGGTTTCTGCCTAGACCACACAAGATTTGTGCCGGTAGAGATCATAGATGTTGCAGGTCTTGTACCCGGCGCGCATGAGGGCAAAGGTCTCGGAAACCAATTCTTGAGCGACCTGAACCAGGCAGATGTATTGATCCATGTAGTTGACGCCTCAGGGTCGACAGACGAGAAAGGTGAACCGATTGGTGTAGGCAATCATGACCCTGCAAAAGATGTTCGTTTCCTTGAGAACGAGATTGACCTGTGGTACGCATCCATCCTCTGGAGCAACTGGAAAAAGCTTGCAAGAAGCTCAAGCATGACAAAGCAGAGCATCGAAGAACTGATTGCAGAACAATTGTCAGCCATGAAAGTTACAGAGACAATCGCATTGAAAGCTATGGATGAAGCAGACCTGAAAGAACAGCCGGAAATATGGTCTGAAGATGACATAAAACAGCTCTCGACCCTTTTAAGAAAGAACACAAAACCAATACTGGTCGCCTTAAACAAGATAGATGTGCCCGAAGCAAAGAAAAACATCGAAAGATTGAAACAGGAATTTCCGGACACCATGTTCATACCATGCTCGGCCGAACTGGAACTGGCATTGAGAGAAGCCGCAAAAAAAGAGATAATCTCATACATCCCAGGCAATAAAGACTTCAGGATCCTAAAAAAAGAGGTATTATCAGATAAACAGATACAAGGCCTTGGATTCATACAGAAGATGCTTGAAGAGAACGGTAACACAGGAGTCCAGCAGATACTTGACTCAGCAGTGTTTGATTTCCTTAAGTACATTGCAGTTTTCCCGGGTGGCATAAATAACCTTTCAGACAGTAAAGGAAATGTACTTCCCGACTGTTTCCTGATGCCGCCAAATTCAACCGCAAAAGCATTTGCATTCGCGATACATACTGATTTTGGAAAACATTTTTTGTATGCGATGGATGTCAAGAAAAAGATACGTATCTCCGGCGACCAAGAACTTGAACATGGCGATGTAATTGAGATAATAAATGCTGCAAAATAATCCAAAAGCTTTTTAAAGAATATATATCCTTAATGTTATATATTTTCAAAGGAGATCATTGATATGGCAATAATAGGATACAAAAAAGGAAAAGTGATATATGACAAGACTGAAAATGAATCAGGCGACCCAAACAAGACATTATGCCCTGAATGCAATAACGAAGTAAAGATGGAAAGGTCACAATCAAACAGATTTTGCCCGATATGCGGTGCTGTCTTCAAAAATTTAAGAACTGCAAATATAACAGAACACACAGACCAAAGTTAATATTAAAAAAAGAAGGGAAATAAAAAAGATCAATTGGTTATGGAACCATCAAAATACTTGCCTACACGATACCTATCCTTAAGTTCTGCAATCTTACCTTTATTCCAATTGCTGACTGTTGAAAAATATCCAGTAATCCTTGTTATCTGATCAACATCCCGACCCTGAACACTCTGTGCAACAATCGTATCGACTGAATTTTTCTTAAGTGCATCAAGTGTTACAAAAATTGTACTGTCAAAGTTATTGTTCTTGACAAACACGCCTTTATCTCCATCCATTGTTACTTCAAGGCTCTTGTTTCTTCCAAGAGTTTCCAGCTGGCTATCTATTTCATACATGATATAACACCTTTATATTTAATTTGCAATCATCCTTTATATACATTTATATCATCCAAACATCACTTTGAATAATACTTATTCTTCTGCTTCTGATTGACATCTTTTTGCGACCCCGGCTTGTTTGCGCGTGGCCTGCCCGTTTCCGCATCTTTCCTGAAAGTTATGTCTAGATCCTTAAGAAAATCATTCATGCCGCTCTCGAGTGTCCTAGGACATCCCGCAGTACCGGACAACCCGGATTCACCCAAGAAAAGCACAGTCCTATCAGACACGTACTCTAAAAGCAATATATCATGATCAATTATCATGCAGGTCTTCTTACCATTTTCAATAAACCGTCGTATCATCTTTGAAAACTTGACTCGCTGTTCAACATCGAGATATGCAGACGGCTCATCAAGCAATATAAAATTAGACTCTTTAGATAATGCAGCAGCTATTGCAACCCTTTGCAGTTCACCGCCACTCAATTTAGAGACATCATTATCTAAAATGCTATCAAGTTCAAGCGGATGGAGTATATCTTTATTATATTCAGTTGTGCCGAATAATTCCGATACAGACGACAATAAATCAGACACAGGACCGATAAAATCAGAAGATAGATATTGAGGTTTGTAAGCAATCCGAACATTTGTCTTAAGCTTGCCTTTATCAGGTTTTATTTCACCTGCCAGCAATTTAGCAAAGGTGGTCTTACCAAGCGCGTTAGCCCCAAAAACACCCAATATCTCCCCCGAATAGATATACCCTGACTTAATGTTTACTGTAAAATCCCCAAGCTTTTTTGTAATGTCCGGATACTCGATTATCTTTTCAGTGCTCTTGAACACCTGCCCATAGCCGCGGAGTGCTATAGACTCATTGCGGAACCGTATGTTCTCTTCCCTTATGAAACCCTCAAGATACATATTTATGCCACGTCGTGTGCTGTAAAGCTTTGATATGACACCGTATGCACCAGCATGACCATATACGATATGGACATTGTCAGCCAAAAGGTCAAGTGTTGCAAGATCATGCTCCACAACCATGACAGATTTACCTTCGGAAGCAAGTTCCCTTATGGTCCTTGCAACAATGAGACGCTGGTTTGCATCAAGAAATGATGACGGTTCATCAAAATAATAGACATCCGCATCTTTGAGCATTGTCTGGGCGATAGCAAGCCTTTGAAGTTCACCACCGCTTAATTTACTGATATCCCTATCAAGGATTTTGTTAAGGTTAAGTTTTTCAGTTATCTCATCAAACTTTCCGCGCTCATCCTTTAAAAGATTCCGAACGTTACCCTGTACCATCTTAGGTATAATGTCCACCTGCTGTGGTTTATATACAGTCTTCATCTTGCCTGAAAAAAGGTCACCTAAATAATTCTGTAATTCTGTACCCCTAAACTTCTTGATGACCTCAGATTCATCAGGAGGCACCTCAAAATTACCAAGATTAGGCCTGATGCTTCCTGAAAGAATCTGGAGCGCTGTACTTTTACCTATGCCGTTAGCGCCTAAAAGCCCTATGACTTCACCTTTTTTGAGGACGGGCAGACCATATAGCCTGAAAGTATTTTGACCGTACTGATGTACCATGTCAGTTAGTTCATGTGCAAGATTTATGATGGTCAACGCCTTGAACTGGCATTTCTTCGTGCATATACCGCAACCGATACAGAGATCCTCATTGATTATTATCTTTTCTTCATCAGCAAAGATGGTCTCATCCCCCGACCTGACGCCCGGACAGAACCTGATGCATGGTTTATCGCATTCATTGAACCTGCATTTATTCCGGTCAATGACTGCTATTCTTGAGGTTGGCATAATAATCACTTTAACTTAATTATTTAATTGCTAGACTTACATCATAGCATACATTAAAAATATCCTTGACAATATTTTATAAGTTTTGGGTACAGCATGATATTTAATATTTCACATACAGATTATATTTATGGAATCTAATCATGACGCTCACATCCACTTTACTGATGAGCCGATACTAGGACATAAAACTATCGACCCTATAGGTACATACACACAATATTTTAAAGAAAATAATATAAGAACAGCATTCATAGTCTTTAGTGACGCAGAAAAATTTGGAAAATTCAAAAAAGAATGTAAAACATCATGTCCAAATACAGACATATATGGTTTCTATTGGATACACGACTTTGATGATTACATTATTCCAGAAATAGCAGATGCCTTAAAAACCGAATCATTCATAGATAATACAGACATATCAAAAATGGACTCGGTTCTCACTGCTGACAGACGCAATCTGCCCATATATATACACTGCGGTGAAATAAACAGCGAACTGGCAAATCCTTTACTAGTAAAAGACCTTGCAGAAAGATTCAAAGATAGAAAATTCATAATAGGACATTCTGGAGCTTATGGACCTCCCAT
>WTCB01000015.1 GCA_013138765.1 Candidatus Nanohaloarchaea archaeon | reverse complement strand
TCTTGCAGTGCATGATATTGACATTTTCAACTATCTTCTGGAACAGACACCTGAAAAGATAAGCAGCAATCTTGGGAATGCTTTGATTGATGACCGGCCAGATTATGCAAACATACTTCTAAAATATGATGGAGCAAGTGCATTTATTGAAGTCAACTGGACAACACCGGTAAAGATAAGGACACTGAGCATAACGGGCACAAAAGGATATGTAGAACTGGATTATATAACTCAGGATCTTGTCATGTATGAAACTAATATTGAAAAGGAATTTAACAGTTTTGGTGATTTTATCATAAAATTCGGAGAAGCAAAACACAAGACAATTGATATAAAAAAATCAGAACCTCTGAAGAATGAATTGACACATTTTATTGATTGTGTTGAGAAAGGAACCAGACCCAAAGTTACAGGAGAAGATGCTCTTGAAGCATTAAAAGTTTGCTTAAAAGTTACAGGTGATAAACATTAATGTATTTATTCATAAGACAGCAGATGTCTCAAAAGATGCGAAAGTAGGCGCAGGGACAAAGATATGGAACCAGGCACAGGTGCGCGAAAAAGCAACAATAGGAAAAGATTGCATCATAGGAAAAAGTAGTTACATAGATATGAATGTGATAATCGGAAACAATGTCAAGATACAGAATTTCGCATCAGTCTATGATGGTGTTGTTCTTGAAAACAATGTTTTTGTAGGTCCATCAGTTACATTTACAAACGACCTTTACCCTCGTGCAAACTCAACATCACGTGAATGGTCAAAAACACTTGTAAAAGTGGGAGCATCCATCGCAGCAGGAGCAATAATAGTATGTGAAAACACATTAGGTAAACATTGTATGGTCGGCGCAGGTTCTGTTATAACAAAAAGCATACCTGATTACGGACTCGCATACGGCAATCCTGCAAAGCTGAAAGGTTTCGTCTGTGAATGTGGAAGAAAATTATCAGAGATAATTAAAAGAAACAATCTTGATGTCTTGTATAAATGTTCTTCCTGCAACAAAGAGATAAAGATACCAGTTGAAGATTTCAGGAAGATAGTTCAATGATAGTATTTACTATCTTTTTGATATCCTCTTTTTCGACATTCGGATGCACAGGTATGCTCAATGCCTCTTTTGCAGCAGCCTCTGCATTTTTTAGATTGTCTTTATATCCAAGTTTCAGATAATATTTCTGCCTGTATATCGGCTTAGGATAATACACAAAAGCACCGATACCTGCATCTTTTAATTTTTGGATTAATTCATCTCTTGATACCTTGAAATCATCAGTCACTCTTATTGTATACTGGTTAAACACATGCCTCGTCTCTGCCTGCATTTTTGGTATGATTATGCCTTCAATACCTTTCAATCCTT
Organism: Candidatus Nanohaloarchaea archaeon; assembly: GCA_013138765.1. Taxonomy (GTDB): domain Archaea; phylum EX4484-52; class EX4484-52; order EX4484-52; family GLR71; genus GLR71. The sequence goes on along the minus strand of WTCB01000015.1, from coordinate 7,157 downwards.
CATTCAGCATCTTAGTATTAGCAATCCTTTTATCTATAAACCCTTCAAGCTTTTAAGCTGTTCAACACCTATTGCTGCAGAAATATCAGTCATCCTGTAATTGTATCCCAGCATCACCTGATTGTCACGTCCATCCTGGCCATGATCTCTTATGATCCTGCATTTTTTGTCGATATCCACACTGTTTGTTGTAATCATCCCGCCTTCACCTGTCGTCATGTTTTTTGTGGGATAGAAGCTGAACACGCCACAATCACCGATAGAGCCGATTTTTTGTCCTTTATACTCGGCTCCGTGCGCCTGGCAGGCATCTTCAATCAGGATGAGATTATGTGTATCGCATATCTCTTTTATTCTGTCCATATCGCACGGTTTCCCAAAAAGATGGACGATAAGAACTGCCTTTGTCTTTGAAGTTATCTTCTCCTCAATCTTTTCAGAATCAATGTTGAATGTATCAGCATCAGTATCAGAAAATACAGGTTTAGCACCGCAGTAAAGAATTGAGTTGGCAGTCGCGGTGAATGAGAAAGGTGCAGTTATGACTTCGTCCCCTTCTTTGATTCCGCAGGCAAGAAGTGCGGTGTGCAGAGCAGAAGTACCGCTGGTTACAGCAACCGCGTATTTTGTGCCAGTATAATCTGCAAAACCATCTTCAAGCTCCTTAACTTTGTTGCCTTGCGCAATCATTCCTGAATCAAGGATATCTTGGACTGCCTTTTTCTCTTCCACACCTATAGATGGTCTTGCAATAGGTATCATAACAAGGTTTTGATTATAAGTTTTATATTGTTTTATATTCTTCCTTTAGGTTCATGTTGAAATACAGACCTATCGGAATGTCTATAAGGTATGTCATTCCTCTCATCAGAAGCAGACTCGAGCCCACAATTATAGGATCTATGCTTAATATCTGTGTATATAGTATCAATCCGCTCACCTCAAAAGAGCCAATACCTCCGGGCAGAAGACTTATTATCCCGATAAGAAGTGAGACAAAAAATATCAAGGAAACGCTTATAAGAGATACACTTTGACCGAACGCCAGAAACAAGAGGTAAAGTCTCAGGGCAGACCCCATCTGTAGGAAGATTGTCTGTATTGAGATGCTTGCCATGTTCTTGATATTAATATTATCTTTGATTACTGTCTCAAATATCTCTATTTTTTTCGTATCTACAAATCTTTTTATATATGGAATCAAAACAATAATCTTTTTTGTCTGTTTTTTTACCACAAACAGTGTCACGATAGAGATAATCAGGAACAATATTGTGATGCCGAACATATATTTTCCGATATCATATCCGTTTGTGCCTCCCAGGAGAACAGAAAGATAGATAAGGAAAATGATTATGAAAAAATCAAATACCTTCTCAAGAAATACAACACCTAGGCCCACGCTATGCGAAGTTCTCAGTGTCTTTTTCATAAGATAGCTCTTCATTAGCTCTCCGCTCTTGAATGGTGTCGCGTAGTTTAGCACATTTGTTATCATCTGTATCTTCAGAAACAGCAGAAATCTTCTTGAATGTTTCTCTATTTTTGAATATACATACTCAAACCTTATGGTCTGTATGACATTTAGTAGCAGGATATTTGCAATCACAAGCAACAGAAAAAAAGGGTTTGCATTCACGATAGCAGATAGAATCTTATCAGGACCAAGGTAAATGAACACTGCAAGGAATGTCAGCATACCGACAATTGTTGCAATTATCTTTTTTTTCATCTCTTCACCGCAAGCATCCATGTATGCGCACATGCCATCCTTCCTTTTAAAATCTCATGTAATATGAAATCGTCAATTCTTTTTGCTGCCCTGGCCAAAGGATATGGAAGGAAACGGTATATGCCCTGTGGCAAGAAAAAAGTTTTCCTGACTCCTATAACCTTAAGATTCAATGAATCAAACGTTTTTCTCATATCTTTCTCAGAAAACCAGCTCATGTAAGAGAAACCAAATATCTTTTTAGTTACATTTGTTGCAAAAGAGACTATAGTTTTAAGACTATATTTGTTTGGCGTATCAAATATTATATGTTTTTTTGAGACTCTTGACATCTCTTTTAGAAAGACAGAAAGGTCATCATAATGTATCATGAAACGCATAGATGTTACACAATCAAAAGAATTGTTTTTGAAAGGCAGCATTTTTGCATCTCCTCTAACTTTTTCAAAATAATTTTCTTTGTTTTCTTTAAGGATTTTTATCATCTTTTTTGAATAGTCAAACCCAAAAACTTTATTCTTTTTGTCTTTTGAAAATAGCCTTGCGAAACGCCCAGTGCCTGTAGCGACATCAAGAATGTTTTGCATTTTTTCAGTTTTTGCCAAATTCATCACTAGCTTCTTTTCAGATTCATCAACAACAAGTCCACCATTCCTGAATCTGACAGAATCGTATTTATTGCTTTCATCCTGTCGGCTGTAGAACTCTCTTATTTCTTTATCTTCTTTCATCTGAAACATCTTCATAAACTTTTATGATGCTGTCTGCTATCTTTTCCCACGAATACTTTTCTTCAACAGCCTTTCTTGCATTGATTGCGATTCTCTCCCTTTTATCTTTATTGTTTATGAGCGATATTATTGCCTCTTCAAGTGATTTCACATCTTTTGGCGGCACAAGGAGACCTGTCTTATCATTTATGATAAATTCATCAACACCTCCGACATTTGATGTTATCACAGGAGTCCCGCAAGCCATTGACTCTAGCAGGACATTTGGAAATGTCACAGTTCCAAAAGCCGTGGTTCTCGGTAAAACAAAAATATCTGATTCTATCATTATTTTTGAGACATCAACAACACCCAGAAACCTTATCTTATCCTTTATATTATATTTTTCAATAAGGTCTGTTATTTTCTTGTCAGTTGTCCCACCACCACTCCATGCGATTGTGAGCTGTATGTTTTTATTTGCTTTTGCGACTCCGGCAAATGCCCTGATAAGAAATTCAACACCCTTTGCATAATTGAAATGTCCAAGATATAAAATATTTGTTATTTTTTTGATTTTCTTTTTTTTAAACTTATATTTATCAATATTAACACCGTTAGGTATTATTTTCGCAGCTTTTTTAATTGATGAACTGCTGTGCCGGTTCATAGCAATAACATGTTCAAATCTATTTGAGACAATTCTTGTTATGATTCTGTTGTTCAGAAGAAGATGCAAAAGCTGTTCATAAATGAAAGTAGAGAAGGACATATTTTTCAGGTCTTTTAAGGATGCATCATATGTATTGCCTGACATTGTTTCAACAATTTTTATCTTTTTATTTTTTATTATAATATCAATAAATCCTGCGCTCAATACAGGATAATGTCCATGTATTATATCTGGTTTTTCTTTTCTTATAATTTTTCTTGCCTTTAAGATAAAAACAGGCACAGAAAAGAGATATTGGAACAATTCTATCTCTTTCACAAATTTTGGTAACTTTATGCTGTATATTGGAACGCCTTCAAAAGATTTGACAGGATTTCTCGCCATAGTCACGATAAAGACATCGATTCCTCTCTCTTTGAGTTTTGTAGCTGTATTGATTATATTTTTCTTGACACCTTCATTCCACGGGGGGCCGACATCAAGACCGGTGATACAAACCTTCATATTAATTCACACATATTTATTTTCTGAAGTTAACATTATATATATAATATTTCTTTTTAAATTAAGATTGGTTCTTCTGTGATTAAGATGTTGCTTGTAAATTTGCCTTATCTTGAAGATATTTATTCAGGATTAAAAAATGCTGTAGCGATTCAACCACCGTTAGGTCTCGCTTACATAGCTGCATATCTTGAAAACAAAGGAGAAAGTGCAGAAATACTTGATGCGAATGCTTTGGGTATGTCAATAGATGATGCAGTAAAAAAAGCAGTGAGATCAAAGCATAGTTATATTGGTATCACATGCACCACCAACACAATCCACCTAGTTTATGATTTTTCGAAAAAGGTCAAGGAAAAATGTGATAAGATAATTGTTGTAGGTGGTCCGCATGTCACATTTTCTTCAGAGGAAACGCTCAAAGAATGCGACGAGATTGACATTATTGTGAGAGGCGAAGGAGAGTTGACATCCTATGAGATAGTCAAAGGCATATCTCTGAAGAAGATAAAAGGTATTACTTATAGATCAAAAGGGAAGATTATATCAAATCCGGATAGGGATAAGTTTGAGATAGATATAAATAATATGCCATTTCCGGCAAGGCATCTGTTGCCTCTTGACAGATATCGTCCTGGTGCATTCTTTAATATAGGCAATTCCGGAAAAGAGTACGCAACAATTATAACTTCACGTGGCTGCCCGAATAAATGTGTGTTCTGCTCATCCTCTCATTTTTGGAAGACATTCAGGGTGAGAAAACCGAAAAATATACTCTCTGAGATTGATTTGCTTGTAAAAGAATATGGAGTCAAGCATCTTCACTTCTTAGATGACACCTTGACAGTTCCTGCAAGCCGTTTGGAAAAGATATGTGATGGTTTGATTGAAAGAGATTATGATCTGGAATGGAACTGCTATTCGCGTGTTGATATAATCACAGATGATATAGTCAGGAAGATGAAAAAAGCGGGATGTTTCGGCGTAACATTTGGTGTTGAAAGTGGAAACCAGAAGATACTGAACAAGATACAGAAAAACATAACTTTGAATCAGATAAGAAAAGCGGTTAAAATAACAAAAATGCACGATTTAGATGTGCACGCGGATTTCATGATAGGTCTTCCGGGTGATACAAAAAAGACAATTATACAGACTATTGATTTTGCGATAGAACTGAACCCTAAATTGGCCTTATTTTCCATAACAACACCATTTCCCGGTACACAGATGTTTGATGAGATGAAGAAAAAAAACAGATTAGGAAACATCAAATGGACAGAGATGACAATGCATGAATTCACCAAATTTGGAAACTCAATTGTTTCAAGTGAAGAGATAAAAAAGTTATACAACCTTGCCTATAAGAAATTTTATTTCAGGCCAAGATTCTTTATGTGCAGCACAAAAAGATTGATTATGCATCCCAGAGAGATATGGCCGTTTATCCTTGGCGGGATGTATATGGTTTCCCAGAAATAATCTTTTGTTAAATTGCGTACTTATTTAAAAAATAAAACCAATTAAAAAACATGCGCAATTTAAGTTCAACAGACAATAGAAACAAAAAGGTTGGTTTTTTCCAGGGGAAAGAATGGTGCATCGCACTCGAGAAAAATTTTGGCTATAAGATATATTATCTGGAAAGCAGAAAAAGCGCATTTCCTGTAGCATTGGTCAGAAGCAGAATCTTTGGCAACCGCCTGGTATCTCTGCCTTTTTCAGACAGCTCAGGACCATATGGTACACCTGAAGATGTAGACCTGTTGTTGAAAAAGCTTGTAGCTGTTTCAGAGACAGAAGATATAGATTTTGTTGAGGTCAGGGATCCTGGAAAAATATATTATAGCCTGTTTGAGAAGCACGGTTTCATAAAGAGAGATGATTATGTCACATTTGTCATAGACTTGAAAAACAAGGAAGAGACATTATTGCAGAACATGGAAAAACGCGTAAGAAATGATATAAATAAATCAGGACGTTCTGGATTGAAAATCATTGAAGCAACATCAAAGGAACATCTGCATTCGTTCTATTCTATTTATTCAAAGACTATGAAGCGTCTGGGAAGCCCGCCCCAATCATTTCGTTTCTTCTTTTCCATATGGAATATGTTTGATGAAGGAGGCAGAATTAAGATATACCTTGTGGAACACGAAAAAAAATATATTGCAGGAGGTCTTTTTATTTATGATAAGAAAAGCATTCATTACTCTTATGGATGTTCATTGAGTTCTTATTCAAGACTCAGGGCTCCTGATTTTCTGATATGGCATGTTATCAGCAAGGGTATCAAAGAAGGATTTGAATCTTTTTGTTTCGGAAGGACACGCAGGGATTCTGGCGTCTTCAAATACAAAAAAGGATGGGGCGGCGAACTAAAAGTCACACCATACTTCTACCTGTTTAAAAATAAGATATTGGATCAGAGGCAGGAGACAAAATACAAGCATTTTTCACGATTGTGGGCCAGATATATGCCAGAAAGTATTGCAAAACTTGTTGGACCGTGGTTGATAAGACAGATTGGTTAAGAAAAGGTAATACTATGTTTAACGCACTTTCAGTCGATCTTGAGGACTGGTATCATCCAGAGCTTCTGAAAACCAAAGAGAGACAAAGGCCGCAAATAAAAGAATCAGTAGCTCCTATCTTAAACCTTCTTGATAAATATAACACAAAAGCAACATTTTTTGTTTTGGGAAATGTAGCAGAGAACAATCCAAATTTAATAAAAAAAATAAAAGCACAAGGTCATGAAATAGCATCTCACGGTTATAATCACAAGTCTCTGAAGCAGATAACTGCAGAAGAATTTGAGAAAGACATAATGAAATCAAAAAATATACTGAAGAAAATAACAGGAGAATACCCGATAGGCTATCGTGCGCCCACATTTTCAATTGATAACAACACAAAATGGGCTATTGACATTCTGGAAAAACAAGGTTTCCTATATGATTCAAGCATATTCCCGACAAAGACACACTTGTACGGAGTTCCAGACGCACCATTGAATCCATATTATCCATCAAGAGATGATATCTCAAGAGAAAGAAGAGACAAAAAAGGAATAATAGAGTTCCCTATGACTGTATTACCTTTAAAATTCTACAATCTGCCAACATCTGGTGGTTTTTATTTGAGGTTGCTTCCAAATCAGATAATAAAAGCAGGAATAAAAAATAGAAACAAAAAAGGTTTTCCCGCAATGTTATATATTCATCCGTGGGAGACCTATTCCAAAACACCAAGAATAAGACACGGTCTGATATCTGATTTTATTAATTATCATGGAATTGATTATGCTCTTGACAAACTTGAATCTTTATTGACATCTTTTAAGTTCAAACCAGTAAAATCAATCCTGTTTGATTAACTTTTTTTACCTGCCTGTGTCAGTGCCACTTTTCTCACAATTATATCAATAGATCTCTGTGTCTTTGTTAATTTATGGTACATTAAGAAGACGATACCATAAAGAACAAAAATGGATCCGATAGTCAAAAATTCAAGCACACCATGCAATGTGAATGTT
>WTCB01000111.1 GCA_013138765.1 Candidatus Nanohaloarchaea archaeon | reverse complement strand
AAATATAGAAAGGGCCAAGCCATTAATTGAAATACCTGAAGCAAGAATAAGTATTATAAAAGAGATAAATGAGAAAAATTGTAATTTTGTGTTTGAAGATTATTATGCGTCTCTTTTGGAATTATTGCAGGCGTTGGTTATCAAAAAAGGATATAAGGGGGTTTTTTGTTATATTAAAGATTGTGATTTGTTTGAATGTTTATGCTTGCTCATTTTTTAATGATTCAGAGAATCTTTCAAATTCATCTGTTAAATTTTTAATTGAATCGAAGTCTTTAAATAAATCATTAAGTATACGGGCACAATAAGGTCTATATAATTTAAAATAATCAAGTCCGTCATTTTTTAGAGAACGTGAGGATGAACAAGCATCTGTACTGGGCAGACAACCATTTAGGTATGATGAATCAAATGGTTTGATATTATCCGAAAATATAACTAATTTTAAAGGGTCGGCACAAGTGGACATATTTTCACAAGAAATTGACTTTAGGGATTATTTTTCACATCCTCCAGAGATGGATAATTTTTATTGGGATTATACTGTTGACGGAATTGCAAATGTAATTTTTGAAAAATATTTCCGAGAGCAGGTTATTGAAAAAGCAAAGGATATTCAAGACATAATGTCTGTAGAAATTAAAGGAATTTTATTGAGTCCGATAACACCAGTAATAAGAGATAGTCTTTTAATCGCAATAAGACCTAATCCAAATGGAGAAGTTCTTATTGGAGCAAGTTATTTAGTATAATTTAAGATTATTTTTTTAAGAGTTAAAAATAGATAGAACTTAATACTATGCGATATTTCGTTGTTTTTATGTATGTTTTTGCCCATATTTATTCTTTTTTTCTTACCCAAACCTTTTTAAAGGTGTATTTCAACATAATGGCTAGGTGTTAATGGGTCCCTTTTTGAGGGAACGATGATTATAAGGATACCCTAACATTATACAAAACATTTAAATGCCCGTCATCGTCAACAAAATTGAACGGTGATATTTTGCGTTACTGACGGGCAACATCTTAATACGTGCGCAAAAAAAGAATTAAATAATTATGTGACAAAATAATTATTATGGATAAACAGTGCGCATATCTCAACGTGACAATAAAACTTAATAGTTCCCGATTCAAGATAGAATCGAAAGATGAAAAGATAACGGTCTCTGTGACAGAAAGACCGAAACACAACAAGGTCAATATCGAAACAATCAAGAACCTTGAAAGACTCTTGCATAAAAACGTAAAGATAATAAAAGGTGCAAAGAGCAAAAGAAAAACAATAAAAATAGAAGGCATAACTGAAGATGCTGCCAGGCAGATGCTTGGTATCTAATGTTTACAGATTCAATAATTCACATATCAAAAAGAACCAAAAGGCAATATAATCATAGATATAATAAGAATAATGAATCTTTGTAGACTATTTCTTCATGTGGCGCTTTCTCTAAAAAAGAGGTAATTACAAATGGGAAAATTAGCACAGACATCAGTTAAATATTTGATCACTGCAGAATTTGAGGCAGAAGGGACGGTTGAAAAACCAGACGTCATAGGGGCATTATTTGGTCAGAGTGAAGGACTTTTAGGGCATGAGCTTGACCTTCGTGAACTTCAGAGGACAGGAAGGATCGGACGGATAGATGTTGACGTCATAACGTCAAAAGGGAAATCAAAAGGTAAGATTACAATCCCGTCCAGTCTTGACAGCACTGAAACTGCACTTATTGCGGCAACCATTGAGACAATTGAGCGCGTAGGTCCATGCGATGCAAAACTTTACTGTAAATCTATTGAAGACATAAGGGCAGTCAAGAGAAAACAGATAATTGACAGGTCAAAGATACTTCTTCGAGAGCTTATGAAAGATGTTCCTGAAATATCTACGCTTGCGGAAGAACTTATGGAATCTGTAAGGTCTGCGGACATAACGAACTATAAGGGCAATCCAGCAGGACCAGACGTTGAGACAGGCGATTCTATAATCGTATGTGAGGGCAGAGCAGATGTACTTGTTCTTCTTAAACATGGCATAAAGAATGCAATAGCTATCGGTGGCACCGGCGTGCCTCCGGTGATTGCACAGCTTACAAAATCTAAAGAGACAACAGCATTCCTTGATGGTGACCGTGGCGGTGACTTAATATTCAAGGAACTTGTGCAGGTCGGCGAGATTGACTTTATGGCCCGTGCACCGTTCGGCAAGGAAGTTGAAGAGCTTACCAAGAAAGAGATATTTAAAGCCCTTAGAGAGAAAGTTCCTGCAGAACAGGCAGTTGATCTTGCACCGATACGAGGCAAAGGAAAAACTAAAGGCAAGACATTTGATAGACGCGCTAAGAAACCAGTAGACAATGTCACAACTGTAAGGATTATCTCTTCATCAAAGAAAAGTTCTGATACGCGCGACAAAAAACCATCAAGGGATCGTCCTGAAAAGTCACGGGATAGACCTTCAAGAGCAGTCTCTGCCGCAGCAGCAACTAAAAAGGATGATCTTTCAAAAGATCAGAAAAAAGTTTATGCCGAACAGCTAAATGAACTTATCGGCACACATGCAGCAAGCATCTATGACAAGAAAAATAATTTTGCAGGAAGAGTTCCAGTCAAGAATCTTGAATCTGCATTGAAACAGGTGGCTGAGCCGCTGACAGTCATAGTCGATGGTGAAGTCGACAAGAAACTATGCAAGATTGTTGAAGATGCCGGTGCTGAAAATATCATTGCTACCAAAGTCAAAGATAAGGTCGGCAAAGTCAACGTATTCATACAGGAAAACCTTTAGGTCAAAGAAGGTTTTTTCTTATTTCTTTTTTTTATTTCATATAAATTTCTTAATTTTTTTCACATAATAATATAAATTATTTCTTTCAACTATTAGTCATAGTGATGTTTATGGCTGAAAAGGATTCAAAAGACAAAAGAACCAAGTATCAGAAACTTGAAGAGAAACTGGCCTTTAAAAAAAAGAGTGCATGGGAACAGTTTACAGACAAGCAGAAAAAAGAGGTTTTTTTGTTATGTGATAGGTATAAGCAGTTTCTTGGTAAAGTAAAGACTGAACGTGAAGCTGTGCACGAGATTGAAGCTTTTGCAAAAAAGAATGATTTTTTTGATATTTCAAAAGTAAATAAGTTGATGCCAGGGTCAAAAGTTTATGACATACACAAAGATAAGAACGCTGCGCTTGTCATAGCGGGCAAGAGACCATTATCTTCTGGTGCGCGAATAATCGTATCTCATATTGATTCTCCAAGGCTTGACCTTAAGCCTAAACCACTTTATGAGGATTCAGGTCTTGCCATGATGAAGACGCATTATTACGGAGGCATAAAGAAATATCAGTGGGTCAACACACCGCTTTCATTGCACGGCGTTGTTGTCAAGAAAGATGGTAAAAAAGTTGAGATAAATATTGGTGAGGATCCAAAAGATCCAGTTTTTGTTGTCTCTGATCTTTTACCGCATCTGTCATCAAAAGAACAAAATAAAAGAACTGCGGTAGACATTATAAAAGGAGAGGAACTTAATCTGATTGTCGGAAACATTCCTGTTGACGATGACAAAGTTAAACAGAAGATAAAGCTTGCAGTCCTTGAACATCTGTTTGATAAATATGGTATGGTTGAAGAAGATTTTGTTTCTGCCGAACTTGAAGCTGTGCCTGCCGACGCTCCACGCGATGTTGGGTTTGACAGAGCAATAGTTGGGGGTTATGGACAAGATGACAGGGTTTCTGCGTTTGCATCATTGTCTGCATTAGATTCAATAGAAACACCAGAACACACAGTCATTGTTCTTTTCTACGATAAGGAAGAGATTGGCAGTGTGGGCAATACGGGTTCACGTTCAAATTATATTGAATATATTTTTGGCATGATTTTAGGGCAGGCAGGACAGGATAATTCTGCGCACAATATACGGAAAAGCCTAATCAATTCCATTGCGCTATCTGCTGATGTCTCTGCAGCAGTCAATCCAACATTTAAGAGCGTAAACGATATGTATAATGCACACCTTTGCGGTTTTGGTGTTGCGCTTGAGAAATATAATGGTGCGGGCGGAAAATATTCTGCAAGTGACGCGAGCGCTGAACTTGTAGGTAAGATACGGAATCTGTTTGATGACAATAAAGTTCCATGGCAGGCAGGCGAGCTTGGCAAAGTTGATGAAGGCGGCGGCACAACTATAGCTGTATTTTTCGCAAGTCATGGCATGGACATAATCGATGTAGGCGTTCCTATTTTAGGGATGCATTCACCCTTTGAAATGGTATCTAAAGCAGACATATACAGTGCATATCTTGCATACAAGGCATTTATTTCATTGTAAATTGTGTGACTTATTATGGATGTGCAGATAAAGAGGGTGCTTGAGGCTGTAATGGCCAAGGGCGCGAACTATGCAGACATTAGATGTTCAGACAATAGCAGTACAAACATTACTCAAAAGAACGGTAAGATTGAAGACATGACAACCGGCAAGTCATTCGCTCTCGGCATTCGCGTGCTCTACAAAGGTTCATGGGGCTTTGCGTCAACAAATGATATGTCTGAGATTGATTCTGTATCTGATACTGCGTTCCGCATAGCCAAATCAATCCAGGCGTCAAACAACAACAATGACATTGTTCTTGCCGATGCTAAAACTGTTGAAAAGACAATAGTCAATAAATATGAGCGTGACATAAAAGATGTGTCAATCGATGATAAAGTTTTGTTTATAAATGATGGATATAAGGCTGCGACAGGTGCATCGTCTGAGATAAAATCAGTCCATATATCTTATTCTGATGCGCATGCCAAAAAAGTGTTTGCAAATTCTGAAGGAGCATACATAACGTCTAATCCGCAATATTTCAGGTATTATGTGTTTTCAAATGCTCGGCGGGGAGAGCGCATCGAACAGTCACATGACCGGTGCGCGTCTTTTTCCGGCATTGGTGAATTGATACAGAAAGATCCGGCAAAGATTGCATCAAGTGCGTCACAAAAAGCATTAAAGTTACTTGAGGCAGAACTGCCGCCGTCAGGCACAATGCCTGCCATACTTCATCCTGAAGTCGGTGGCGTCTTTGTGCATGAAGCTGTGGGCCATGCGTCTGAGGCGGATCATGCGTTGCGCGAGTCTATATTTACATCAAAGCTTGGGGATACACTAGGTTCTGAAAAGCTTAACATTGTTGATGATGCCACTTTAAATGAAAAACACGGGTCGTACAAGTATGATGATGAGGGCGTTCGCGGCAAGAAGACACAGATATTTAAAAAGGGGGTTCTTGAATCATATATGCATTCAAGGGAGACGGCAGGTGCGATGGGTGTTGAATCCACCGGCAACGGCCGTGCGCAATCACCTGAATTTATGCCGATCGTTCGGATGAGCAATACTTATTTTGAGAAGGGCGACATGGGTCACGATGAACTGTTTGAGGGTGTAAAAAAAGGGATTTATATGGCCGGTTTTAAAGGAGGTCAGGTGGATACAACCGGAGGTACATTCACGTTCGGGGTTGAATATGGGTATCTGATCGAGAACGGTAAAAAGACAAAGCTTGTGAAAGATTGCGCCATGTCCGGGCAGATACTTGACGTGCTCAAGAACATTGATGGTGTGGGCAACAAGCTTTATGTTGACAGTCTCGGGTATTGCGGCAAGAATGGACAGATGGTACCTGTCTGTGATGGTGGGCCATATCTTCGTGTAAATAATCTTTTGGTCGGTGGACAGAAATGATGGATGTTATTTTTGATGTGATGAAAAAGTATAAAGAGGTACCTCTTGAATTTTTTGGCAGCGGTCATAAATCAACATCGGTTGACATGCTATCAGATAAGATTGTTTCATCAGACATGTCTGTCACAAAAGGTGTGGGCGTCAAGGCGATTGTTTGTGGCCGGGCAGGTTTTGCATATACTACGGATGCGTCATTTATTGAGCGCGCAGTTAAAGATGCGATTGCAAATGCTAAATATTCAGAATTAAAACAAGATGGGTTTCCGGAAATTCAAAAATTGAAGAAGATAAAAGATATATACGATCCTAAAATATATGATATGTCACCTGAAGAACTTGTAAACTTTTCAGTAAAGTTACGGGAGAGTTTGAAAGTTGAGAATAAAGATATTAAAGTTAATCATTCTGTGTTTGAAGCAGGGTCAACCGATAATTTTTTAGTCAATTCAAATGGTATTTCTTATTCTGCAAAGTCAACAGGGATGTCTGCAATGGTTGAGGCGGTATATAAGGATTCATCAGGTAGCGTGAGCATAGGAACACCAACAATTAAAGGATTTGATGTCTGTTATCTATCTCAGAAAGCTGCAAGATTGGCTATGTCTGGCGTGGGCAGGAAAAATATAAAGAGCGCTGAACAGAGTGTGGTCATTGATTCTGATGTTTTAGAATCGCTTCTTGAAAATACACTTTACCCGTCCATCAATGCTGACATGGTCCAGAAAGGACAGTCTTCATTAGCGGGAAAGATTGGGCAACAGATAGGCTGTTCAGGTCTTGATATCATTGATTCTGGGATTGTTGATGGCGGGCTCTGTTCATCGGCCTTTGATAGGGATGGAACAATGTCACAGGAGACAAGCATCATGTCATCAGGCGCTCTTGATAGTTTCATATATAATCATGTGGCTGCGTCTCGCGAAGGTAAAAAGTCGACAGGCAATGCATCAGGCGGGTTCGGGGCCATGTCGTCAATCTTACCTACAAATGTCATGTTGAAATTTTCTGAATCTATGAAGTTCGATAAGATAATCTCTGAGATAAAAGATGGCATATTTATCTATGAGACTATGGGTGCACACACCGCGAACCATATAACGGGGGATTTCAGCCTTTCTATAAACAAAGGGTTTAAGATAATCGATGGTGAGATTGCGTATCCAGTCAAGAATGCAATGTTTGCAGGAAATGTATTTGAACTCTTAAAGAACGTGTCTTGCTTTGGTGATGATGTGCGTCAGAGCGGGCACCTGATTGCGCCGACAATTGTATTTTCAGGGCAGAAGATAGTCGGTTGAATCTAGTTGTGATGCAAAAGTATATATATTGTCACGTTTAAAATTTAATCATTGATGGTTATTGTTGACAGTTATTGTTATTAATCATCATCAATGCTTATTTTTTTGTGTGAGCTCATGACTAAAGACGACATTAAAAAAAAGATTATTGATAGTCTTACCGAAAGGACTTTCGGGCTTACAATCGAGGACATATCAAAAATTGTGGATGTAAACAGAGCTACAGCCTCTAAGTATCTCCTAGTTCTTTCTGCAGAAAAAAAGATTATATCGAGGACTGTAGGGAAAGCTAAAGTACATTACCTGAGGACTAAAGAGTTGGAGATGCTGCTTGATGCGTAAGGGCCTGTTTTGTCTGTTTATTGTATCTTTAGTGTTTTTGTCAGTTTTATTTATAAATCCTATTTATGGATTGGTTTCAGAAGAGTCTTATAGTCCGGTCTTTTCTGAGGTTTATCTTTTTGATGAGAA
>WTCB01000063.1 GCA_013138765.1 Candidatus Nanohaloarchaea archaeon | reverse complement strand
ACCGTTTAGAAAAGGCCTGTCAGTATTGTGCACTATCTTTCCCTGAGACCTATATGATATGCCTTTTACATCTTTAAGCGGCATATTGTTAGCCAAATCAATCATTGTATTCTCGCCCTCACCCCTGACAACAACATCTATACATGAATTTTTCAATGTGTCTTCTGAAGTGAATGTTGCATGAACCCCTCCAATAACGACCATTGTCTCGGGACTGCTTTCCTTGACTGCCTTTGCTATCTCTAATGCGGAAAGATAAGATATTGTTGTTGATGTAATGGCAACAATCTTTGGCTGCATCCTTCGCATCTTGTTCTTAACCAGTGTAGTTATCTCTTCAATCGACCTTTTCAAAAGGCTTGGCTTTTCATATTGCATTATCTTTGTATCAAGAACAGATACATCAATGCCGGCATCCCTCAATGCAGAAGCAATATACAGCAGGCCTTTGGGCGGAAACTGGGTAATCCAGTTGATATCCCACGGCCTTTCCGGAAACGGCGGATCAATTAAAACGACTTCAGACATCCAAATAACCTTTTAATCATATTTTTCTGTTTTCAGCAGGTTTCCTATTTCACTTTCAGGTACAGGTTTTACAAGATCGGAAGAATACTGCTTGTGCTCGCCAGGCTTCACACCTATGTACAATTGAGTATTTATCATCCCTCTTAACTCTTGCTGTTCCGGAAGGACTATAAACATATCCTGTGCTTCAAAAGACCTTTTAGACTCGTCAAGAGTCATGAGCTCTTCAAACATCTTCTCTCCTGCCTTATTTCCGATAATCTTTATCCGGGAATGCTCGGGCAGGTCGCTGTTGCCAGAACCATATTCCTTAATTATGTGATTTGCAAGGTCTATAGGTCTTATGACTGGCATTTTCAGGATAAATATCTCACCACCTTGCGCAATCTGTGTTGTTTTCAGGAGAAGATTCAGCGATTCAGACATAGACATGACAAAACGAGTCATATTTATATCAGTAACTGTCAGTGGCTGTCCTTTCCGTGCCTGCTCTATAAAAAGAGGCAATACAGAACCTCGTGTTCCAAGAACATTTCCAAATCTAACTGTAGTGAATTTTGTCCTCTTGGCACCCCTGGAAAAATTGGCAGCAGTCACCAGCCGTTCACACAACATTTTTGTTGAGCCCATCACATTGCAAGAGTTGACTGCCTTATCACTGCTTGTGAAAATAACTTTATCTACATTGTTTGCCAATGCAGAATCAATGACATTTTGCGTTCCAAGGACATTTGTCTTTACCGCTTCAAATGGGTTGTATTCGCAGGAGTACACATGCTTCAGAGCAGCCATATGGAAAACTATATCAACATTTTCCATCGCCCTTAAAATCCTGTCCTTGTCACGTATATCTCCCAAAAGATATCTTATGTTATCATAATCTTTTAGTTCGTGCTGCATCTCAAATTGTTTTGTCTCATCAATATCAAATATTCTCAATGCTTTCGGATTGAACCTTAACAATTTCCTGATCATCTCTGTCCCGATGGATCCTGTACCACCAGTAATCATAATTGTCTTATTCTCAAATAATGACTTCATACATTCCACTCTTTTTATATTAGATTCCGTTAATTTTAAATACATTCCTATCTGCGGATTAATTCTGCAAGCGTTGATTTTATAGAATCAATGACATAATTGAAATCCTCATCAGACAGACCTACAAACAAAGGCAATGTTATTATCCTATTAAACACATTTTCAGCCACTGGAAACTTTTCAGGGTCAAACGCAAAATTGTCTGTATAGTAGCTATGCCTGTAAACAGGCTTATAGTGTACATTTACTCCAATATTTTTTGATCTCATCATCCTGAAAAAAAGATTCCTGTCTATACTATCATCTAATAAAATTGTGTACAGGTGCCGCGCATGCAATATGTTTTTCTTCACAAACGGTGTCTCTATATGCTTTATGTCTTTTAAAGCAGTATCATATCTTTTAGATATATCTTGCCGGACCTGCAAAAAATGATCTATCTTTTTAAGCTGAGAAATGCCTAAAGCTGCCTGAAAATCAGTAATCCTGTAATTGTTTCCCAACCGCTTCATGTCATACTCCCAAAACTTGCCGGCTCCTGAGCGATTCATCGCGTTCTTATCTATGCCATGGTTATTCAGCAAAGCCATCTTTTCAAACAATTCTGTGCTTTGGGTGGTTATCATCCCTCCTTCACCGCAAGTTATGTGTTTTGCCGGGTGGAAACTGAATGTTGTCAAATCTGCAATACTGCCTATTCTCTTGTTGTTGTATTCTGCGCCGAGAGCGTGTGCGGCATCTTCAATCAGGATAAGGTCATTCTCCTCGGCAATCTCTTTCAGTTCAGATATATCGCATGGCTGACCTGCAAAATCCACAAACATTATCGCTCTTGTCCTGTCTGTAATCTTTTTCCTTACCTCAGAAGGGTCGAGATTAAATGTATCCTTTTTAATGTCTGCAAAGACCGGTGTCAAGCTGTTTCTCACAATGCTGTTTGATGACGCGACAAATGTAAAAGGTGTTGTTATCACTTCAGAGCCTTTCGGAAGATCCAGGGATGCTACCGCCACATTAAGAGCTGCTGTTCCAGAAC
>WTCB01000061.1 GCA_013138765.1 Candidatus Nanohaloarchaea archaeon | reverse complement strand
ACAAGTACCTGATAATCCTGAAAGTGAGATGTTTAAGGATTGGTATGCGCTTTTTGGGAAACCAACAATACCGTTACTTATGGGGCATGGTTTATCAGTAGTGTTCTTTAGAGAATTTCAAGAGTATTTACAAAACGTAGGTTTTTAATTGCGAAGTTTTTAGACAATAACAGAAAGTTATCTTGTATGATTTTCTCTATAGATCAATCATCATCTTTTATGCATATGTCGTTGTCGAGAACGAGCGTGATGCGAAAGAGATGCCGGTCCGGATCCGTGTGGCCGGCAAGCAGGAGAATCTGTCTGTTGCCAAGTTACAAGAGATGATAGCTGATGACATGAAAGATAATCTATTTGAACGGTTGTCATTGCCTAAACTTCTTTCAAAGAAATCTAAGTTTGTCGGTTAGCTCTTTTTTATTCCTACCTGAGTTTAATATCCCGGAGCTCTGCTCCGTTGGCAGGTGCTGGCAATATACATTTATTTATTTATATATTGAATCTCATATATAAGCATGAACAAAAATATTTTGTCAATACATATATTATTATTTATAATAACTATAATTTTTATTTATATATACATTGATTCTTATACAGAAAATATTGACTCCGAATCCGAAGGAGAATATGAGAATAATTTAGACAGTATTCAAAGTAGCAAAGAAGAAAGAGATCAGACAGTCTTCGGTTCCGGATTTGATATGGTTTCATGTGAACAGGTTACAGAGAAAGATATTTATGAATTATGTACAAGAATTATGAAAAATAATCCGGATGAATTTGAAATAATTATGATGGCAAATAAATTTAATCAGCATATTGGCCCGAACAATATATATGGAGCAAAAATGGCTCTTTATGCAAAAAAATTATTGAATGGAACAAATAATGAAATAAGCGTATTAAGTGAGGCAGGAACTAAGCCACTTATAAGCTGTTTAAATGACGGGATAATGATTGCAATCGGCGCAACTTTTGGTAGAGGCCTTATAGAGAATGATCCTCTTCAAAGTAAATTAGCAGCAACATTTTTCTATAAAAATAAATCTGTAAGGCTTGAAGTTAAGTCTGAAAATTTAGAATTCACACAGAAATATATTGCGGATTCTTTAAAAAAACACCAGAGTATGAATAATGATTATTTTAAAGATGTAAGAGATATGGGGCTTTATGTATGGGAACATTTCCCGCAGGATGATTTGTTTATAATTACCTATCCTGAAAACGAAAATTATTGTGATTTCAATGATGACAGTATTTATGTGTATATTAATAGGTTGCATAATTTTTTCCATACAGAACCTACGGATGAGAAAATTCTGGCTTTTATAGAACAAGACGAATGTGTATATAACGGTTCCATAATCAAAGATGATTTCACCCTTACAATATTATCTATCTGGAAATCAAACGATGAGACAATCTTATTTGAACACATTATTGGTGAAGAAATATTATGAAAAACAGGTTGATATTTGTACTTGCAGCCATTATGGTATCTTTTTTTATATTTTTAGGAACTGTCAATGCGCATTCATATAATGTTCTGAACGATGCCTATTCTTTTGAGAATGATACCATTGTAATTGACGGAAGCCTGAGGGATTTATGGGATTCTCATAACAATTCGCAGGCCAGTTCTTCCAGAACTGAGTTTGTCCTGAAAAAGAAAATATCCGGCTATCTGGATGAAAGTGGGGTTTTGCCTGTTATATTGCTTCTTGTTTTTGCGTTTATTATAGGCATAGCCCATGCTCTTACACCTGGGCACGGGAAAGGGATGATTGCTTTGTACCTTGTGGGTCAGCGGGCAACATTTAAAGATGCAGTCATTCTTGCGCTTACAACAACAATAACTCATGTTCTTGATGTATTTGTTGTTATGATTGTATTTTTCTTTATTCTGAAAAATACTGGCATAGGCGTCTTTGCTGAGTATCTTGGTTTATTGAGCATTGTTCTTGTGGTGGGTTTCGGTCTGTATGGTTTTTTTAAAGCTGTAAATGATTACAGAAATGGCGGGCTGCATGAGCACGGTAATGGACATAGGCATTATTCTTTTGCAGATAATTCACATGAGCATAAATCCAGTAAGCACCGTTCTTTTTTGCTGGGCATTTTTTTAGGTCTTGCACCATGTCCTGTAGCATGGATATTATTCCTGCTTGCACTTTCGCTTGATCGGATGTATCTTGGTTTTTTTATGTTGCTGTCTTTCAGTTTTGGGATAATTGTAACAGTGCTTGCAATATGTGTGTTGATTATCAAGTTAAAGGATGTTGTTAATGTCAGGTCTTCTATAACCCGGTTTTTGCCGATAGTAACTTATTTTCTGATGATTGTGCTGGGGCTGTTTCTCTTGACCAGTTTGGTTGATTTCAGTTTTTCAACAGAACGAGGGCAGACATTGTATGGTTCGGGGTTTGAGCTGGATTCATGCAGCCAGATTAGCGAGCAGGACATTTATGAGCTGTGCCAGAGAATAAGAAGCAGGGATCCTGAAGAGTTTGATGCTGTTATGCTGGCAAACAAGTTTAGCAGCCATATGAATCCATATAATGTATATGGGGCTAAAATGGGTGTTTACGCAGGACGGATGCTTAACGGGACAAAATATAATATAGCTGTTCTGAGCGAGGCTGGTTCGCAGGCACCTCTCAGTTATATTGGTGATGGTCTTATGGTTAGTACAGGCTCTACTTTTGGTCACAGGCCTATTAAAAATGTCAGGTATTCAAATAGGCCTGCTGCAATATTTTTCAATAAAGACAGATCAGTGCGAATTGAACTTGCTCTGGATGAAGCAAATTATATTGAAAAGGAATTTTCTGGTCTGGCTGAGATTCATGGCAGGATGACTTATGATTATTATAAAAGCTTAAGAGAAATATCACTTTCTGTCTGGGAAAATTCTACACCTAAAAATATATTTATAGTTACATATCCTATTGATGGCACAGAATATTACTGTCATTTCAATGATTTTACCAGGGCGCAGTATATTGACAGGTTATCTGCATTTTTGTTAATTTCAAATACGACTGAACAAATTGTTGATTTTATAGATAATGATGCGTGTGTGTATAACGGTTCTGTTTTTGAAAATATAAATACCGGCGCAACAGTCGTTTCCTCTATGTGGAAATCAAATGATGAGATAATTTTAGTTTAGTCACTTGATTTAAAATTTAGTTGAAGCGGTTATTCTAACAAAATAATTCTATTTTCAGCCACAGCAACAACAGGATGTAGTGGGGGCTGATTGTTTCTCAGCTCTTTTTCTCTAAAGATTTTCACGACAACACTAATTGTCAATCGAGTACGCCAAAAATTTCTGTGAAAATAGACTTTTTTGATGTATCAAAAACAGGTATATTATGTGAGAAAACGCATACATCAGTATCTATTTGCATAAGATACAAAGGTTATTGTATTTTAAGGTCATCACGGAAAAAGTTTGTAGACCCGGTGAAATTCAAGCACAAGAGACAAGTTCCAAATGAATTAGATAAAATTATGCCCTATTTTGGCGAAGTTAAGGTTAAAAATGAAGATTTAATAGAACGTGTATTTTCAGAGGATTGAGTTAAGAAGTATCATCTTACGGGTTTTATTGAGCGAGATTTGTTTTTTTTATCTTTTTCTATTTATATACTGCGGTTTCAGGTGCCTGAAGACTTCGTTCTTCAGCAGTTTCTTTTCATTGTAGGTGTAGGGCACATGGACTTTTTCAAGTGTCTTCGGGTCCATGCCAGTCCAGTACATGCAGGTCGAGATGGTCATAGGGGTCGGCGTGA
>WTCB01000095.1 GCA_013138765.1 Candidatus Nanohaloarchaea archaeon | reverse complement strand
GCTCGACAATCTTGTCCATATCCCCAATACCACGAACTGTGTCATGACCCAGCTCTATGTGCCGCTCGTCAGCAATCCATCTTGTGAACATTGCGCATTCCATCTCATGCAAAGTTCCGTCATAGTCGTGAAGCAGATATGATAATTCATCGAAATCATCTCCGAATTGACCATAACCGGCAAATGATTCTGATATATTGGTTATCTTATCGTATCTTTTTTTGTAAACAAATGTCAACTGGTCAAGATCTGCAACATACATCTCTACGAAATCTTTTGCGAATACAGCACCTGCATCCTCAAACATCTTTCGTACAAATATCTGGGACCTTATGCCTTCAACAGCATAGCCAACACGGCCCACCATATCCAACAGGTTCTCAGTCTGGATATACAGTTCGTCATGGATTGCAGACCATAATCTGTCTGCGTCATCCGCACCTAAGGTTTCAGTTGTCTTGAAATCTAAAAGTTTAGGATCTATCGAGCCCGTGTAATTGCCAGCGGAAGCAATATCACTAGCCATTACTGCTAATTCAATCAGATAGCCATCTGTATCATTTACGGCCCGATCCATATCAAACCTCGGGATGAAATCAAGCGCCTCATGCAAATCGTGGTTCCATATCTGATATAGATTCAACTGAGGATTTTTCCAATGGGCCATATTCAATGCTTTTGACAACAAAAGACCACATTTTCCCACCTGTACACTCAGCAAGACATTAAGACGTTGCATATAGCTCTTTTTTATGCAGTACGGCCTATTTGATACACCAACCATATCCCAATATCCATATGGCTGAGGCTCAGATTGTTCATCCAATCCATTTTTTTCATTCATTTCAATCAACTTATCCTGTGGATGCATCTACATAGCTTGTGCTATCTAAAAATAGATAATGCATCCATTCCAGAACATACAGCAAAAATGCCTAATTAACCAACAATAGCAATAGCTGTTTCCGAAATCGATTTTACAAAGACAGAATAAGAAGGGTCCTCTTATGATTCAAAAAGAAGGTATGGAATCATCCCCTAAACACTCAAGCCGTTGCACATCTTATATTTGGCAAGGGTATGTGTAGAGATAAACCTAAATGAAATGTTCCAATTCAGGGAGACATTTAGGGATTCCATATAAATCTATATTTATTTTAGATATTGGACTTTATATAAATTTCTATGATGCTTTTTTCAATAACAAAAATCTATGACATACCTAAAAAACTATCTAAGTTATATATACAAAACAGACACAAATTCAGATAGAGATAGCCATGCAAGAAAATCAATCCGAAAAAGAAAAAGAACATTTTGCAGAGATAGAGAAAGCTCTCGAAGAATATAAAAATAATATGGTAAATCCTAATGATTTTAAATCAGAGGTAAGCACGACCTCGCGCGCATTCAAGGAATATAAAGAGGATGAAGCAAATCAGAAACTTGCTGGAACCTTTTTTGAAAAGATGTGCGCGCTTTCCGAAAAACTGTTCAAGATCGATCTTGACAAAAAAAGTAAAGATAAGATTGAAAGCGCTATTGATTTTACTGCACTTAAGATCACGCCCGAAGGTGTTGCCGGTCTCTCTGTCATGGCACTTCTTTTTTTCTTAGGCATCGGATTAATCACTATTTTTTTGCCGGCAGTCATCGCACCGAACCTTATCAAGATTATAATGTTTGCATTAGGTCCAATAAGTGCACTTTACATATTCAAATACCCACAGAATAAGGCGACTAGTGTCAGGATTAAAAGTTCTGGAGAACTTGTCATGGTTGTCCTTTACATGATCGTCTACATGAAGACCACACCCAATCTTGAGGGCGCAGTACGGTTTGCAGCACAGAGTGCGACAGGTAAGGTCGGTCGTGATCTTAAACAAATGTTGTGGCGGCTTGAAAACGGTGAGATACAGACCATTGATGAAGGTCTTATGGAATATGTAGTACAATGGAAAAATTACAATCGAGAATTCATGGATTCTATTGAATTTATCAGGGCATCCATGCGCGAAACTAATCCTGTACGCCGTGAAAACATGTTGGATAAGTCAGTCAGCATAATTCTTGAAGGGACAAATGAAAAAATGAAACATTACAGCCGTGACCTGCAGATGCCGATCATGGTCATACATGGGCTTGGCATACTTCTGCCTATCATGGGGATGATCATATTTCCGCTCGCATCTATTTTTTTAGGTGATTCAATACCTTATCTTGTTACATACCTTATCTTCGGGTATGATCTTCTGATCCCGCTTGTTGTCTATGTTGTCATGAAGACAATACTTGACCGCAGACCTTCTACAAAGACGGTTGTTGACATTTCACATCACCCGGATGCCATGCCAATAAACAAGATGAGGATTGGCAAGTCGATTGTTCCGGTCTGGCCGTTCGCCCTTATTTCTGGAGGCTTGATAGTATTTATCGGTATATTTATGCTCATCACATTCTATAATGTTGATTCAACACTTATTACAAATCCAATACATAAATTGATTGTCTCAAACCTGTTTCATAGTCTGATAATCATTATTGGTATCGCTGTGGGCCTGATTGTATATTATTGGGGGACCAGTTTTCAGAAGATAAAGATCATCAAAGATATACAAAAGATTGAGGAACAGTTTGAATCTGCACTTTTTGCATTAGGTAACCGCCTTGCGAGCGGTATGCCACTTGAACTATCCCTTGCGAAAGCGCATGATGATACAAAAGATCTTGAGATATCTGGACTTTTTAGAGGTACTGTAAAGAACATGAGCCAATTGAACATGACATTCCATCAGGCGCTTTTTGACCCTAAATACGGTTCACTTTTCTATTACCCCTCAAAACTTATACGGACCATCATGCAATCCATAAGTGAGGCTGTGGACAAGGGTACAAAGGCAACTTCGATGACCATGCTTATCATTTCCGAATATCTTCGGAACATAAGGACCACGCAGGAAAAGATTGATGACATACTTTCTGAGACGTCGAGCTCTATGAAATTTCAGGCATTCGTATTAGTTCCTATGATATCAGGTGTTGTAGTGTCAACATCACAGATTATCATGACAATGATGTTTAATATAGATGCAAAGATGAAAGCACTTGATGCTGCATCCTTAGCAGGAACAAATCCTATGGGAATGATGATCGATCTTGAATCGGCAACACAGCCGTGGATACTGCAACTGCTTGTCGGGATCTATGTCATCGAGATACTCATACTTCTTTCAATGTTCGTGATAAAGATTACAGACGGTGATGATAAAGTAAAACAGAATGACCTAATATGGCATGTCATCATAATCGGAATTATCATGTACATTATTGTCTTAGCCACAGTCAGTCTTATTTTTGGCGGGCTGATAAGCACTGCAATGGGTGTCATGTGAGGATTTAGATAAGATTATAAATTTTAGTTCACAATCTTATTTATAGATGATATATTATGGACTATGACTTGACTGAATGCCAGAGAAGAAACATTGATGCGATTGTCCGAAATGGCGGGTTGGAATTTCCAGAACAGTTTGTATTATATACCTCTGGAACAATCGGTCCATATTTCATACAGAGCATAGTCATTGAAAAAAATGGGAAAGATTACAGATATGCAATTGATTCCATAATAGATTTGATAAATGAAACAATAGATTATGGATATGACATAATCTCCGGTGGAGAAACACGCGACTGGGATTTCTCAAATCCTGTTGCATTCGCACTTGAAAAAGCACATGCTAAACTATATAAAGATGGAAAAATTCTTGGAGCAAACATGAAATATAGTAGAGTATTGCATGTTGCAGACCTTAATAATAAAGGCTCATTCCCGCGTGACTCTTGGATACCAATGATTGAAAAAGAAGGAGGATATATCAATGACATATTCTTTTTCGTAGATAGAATGGAAGAGGGCGTAAATGTATTGAAAGATATGGATTTGAAATCACATTCAATCGTGCAACTTGATGGTGCGGCTTGGGATTATCTTTTAGAAACTGAAAAATAACACCCAACACTTATGATTTATTGATGGATCATATTAAAAAACCCAAAAGTTGGGCCGAAGATATGCTTTTGAGTCAGGACGGATTACAAATGATGAATAAACTCTTACACAGCGCTGATGATAGTGTCAGAACAAAAGCAAGAAAAATATTAAATACGGGATACCCGCACATCAAAAATGAGATTCTTATAGAGATAGAGAACTCATGAAGATAATCACTTCAATCTACAGACATAGAATGCGTGGTCAACTTCGAAATGGCCCAGTTTTATGTCAG
>WTCB01000029.1 GCA_013138765.1 Candidatus Nanohaloarchaea archaeon | reverse complement strand
AAACACATTTTAACAATAAGATTCTCTAAGAAATAATCAATATGAAAAAATAAAAAGAGGAGCATAAAGCTCCCCATTCAAAAAATTTACTGAACAGCGTCAGTTGTTGTACCTGTAACAGCTACTTCAGCCTTACCAGCAAGCTGGTCAGCAAATTTAGCATAGTTCTGTAGAACGTATGCAGCGTTACCTGTATCATCAGCACCGTAACCAGCAACAACTAGAGCAGTCTTACCATCTGTGAATGCATCATCAACTGCCTGTATAAGAGCGCTATCTGCGTAATCTCTTACACCATCAGTTTCTGTTCTCCATTCAGTAGCAGTTCGAGTCTTACCAGCAGCAGCAAGTTCAGCAACGATACTGTTTACAGCAGGACCACCAACTAAGATTAAGTTACCAGTCTTTGCAGCTTCAGCATCACTGTCAAGCTTTGCGATACCTGTAGCAGGAAGCGCAGCAGGAGTGTATCCACCTTCAACAGCAGCAGCAGCAGTTACAGTTGAACCAGTACCACTGACAGTTACAGTTGCTTTAACTTCGTCAGCAGGAACTTCAATAACAACTACATCAGAATCCCCATTGTTTTCTACATCCACAAGGATAGTACCATATGTAGTTCTTACATCATCTTCTTTACCAGCCATGTTTGCACCATCATATGTGACATCTCCGCTTGAGATCTCAGCTTCAAGAGCACCAATACGGTCAAAAGATGTAGTAGCAACAACATTTATAACACCACCAACAACAGCAGGTTCAGTTATTGTTATGTTACCATATACACTAGAGTTCACATTAACAACATAGACACTGTCTTCATAAGTTATGTTAAATGTCTCAACAGCAATTTGCTGTATATCACCATCGTCATTCAAGAATGCAAGACCTGCAGTCTGATTATCACTCACATATATAGTGTCAGTTTCTTCACCATCTATCTTGAAACCATCTTCAGAATCTTCTGATTTGAATACGATAACTGTCTGATCATCAACAGCATTACTATTTGAATCACCAGCAGCATTTAACTTGAAGTCAATACCATCATCAAATGAAATCTCATATGTACCCATATCAGTTTCTGTAAGTTCTGTCAATGTAACAAATGCATAGTCATTAGGAAGTGCGATTGAATCACCAAGAGCTACATAAGCTTCATCATCGTTATCAAACTTCTGACTGTGTGCAGCACCTATAGTAAATGTACTGTCAGCACCAGTTACGTCTACAACCCATGTCCATACAGCTTCATCTTCATCTTCAGGTTCTCCAAAGAGTTCCATAGAATCACCATCTTCAATAGTTGATGTAATGTCTGTACCGACTGTCACAAGAACTTGACGTGTAGCAGCTTCATCTGTATAAAGAACATTATCAACACGGACCTTGATTCCAGAATTACCAACTTCAGTTGTATCGCCAGTGTCAATAAATTCAGTATCTGCACCTACTTTAAATGCAACTGTACCATCACCGATAGCAGTAACTTCAAGAGTCTTGCCACCAACTTCAACAGTAGTATCCATAGTCATTGCAGTTTCAATACCTTCTGAAAGTTCAATTTTACCATCTGTACCAATTTCTGTTATCTTAATAGATTTACCAAGAATTGTTATGTCTAATGGTTCAGCATCAGTAACTAATGATCTATTAAAGTCAGAGTCATCAACTATAAACTTATATACAACTGAATCTTTAGCAGTTGTTATCATGACAACATCTGCACCGAAATCTTCATCAGCAGTAACACTTGCACCGATCTCAAGACCTGCAGCAATAGTAATTGTTTCTTCTACATCAACATCTTCATCATTCCAAGATACTTTTGTATCAAGAAGACCTGCGACATCATTGTCTTTTAAAGCTGTTGCAAACTGTGTATTTACAGCTGTTCCAAGAGCGACATCATCTGCTTCTACACCAGTAGCTGTTGTAGTAGCTGCTACACCGCCAGCGACTGTTCCGCCAACCTGTGCCAGAGCTGCGCCAATATTAATTGCGCCAACAACGTCCTGTACTGCTCCACTTGATCCGATAACAATTGTAGACTGAATTCCGTCTGCATCTGTTGCGAATGGTGCTGGGTAGTTACCCAGATCAGCAGCAAAAGCGCCACCCATAAGAGTTGCGCTTGTCAATACAGCACCCACAAGTGCTGTTCCGATTTTTCTTAATTGCATATTTATTCACCAATTTTTTATTTCGTTCAATAAAAAACCTAAATCCTGAGAGAATATTGATACATCTCACAGAACTAATTAGATACATATTATCGAGGGGTATATATAAGGTTGTCTGAAAACAGTTCCACACCACAGAATAACACCAACACAACACCTTTAAAAAACAAAATAAAAGTTCAAACACATAAATAAAAGTTCAAAAAGACCAAATCAACCTTGTTTTAACAAAAAACACCAAAAACAATCCGATAAAAAAACACTGCTCTTTTTTATCCAAAATGAACAAAAAATACAAAAATACAAAAAAATACCAATAAAAATCACAGATATTAATTAATCATTTATAAAGACAGTATTATTTTCATACAGCAGAAACAAAAAATAAACACAACTCTTATAAATCTTAATCATAAAAAAGAAGTAGGTGTACTCACATGGGTGTAATCAGCATAAACTACAATAAATTAAACGTCAACAAGACTGGAAACACAAACCAGAAGCTTGCAATAAACACAGTGCCAAAGATAGAAGATGTCAAAGAAGGCAAGATCAACGCATTCGGTGCAAAAAGCGACATAGTAAAAATAAAATTCAGCTTTACAAGTGCATTTGATCCAGAAGTTGCAAAGCTAGAGATAGAAGGTACGATAATCTACACAGGCGAAGACAACAAAAAGATAATGGATGAATGGACAAAGAACAAAAAACTGCCCGAAAACGAACACATTGAGATCATAAACTACCTTTTCAAGACAGCAGGACTAAAAGCACTGATGCTTTCAGAGATGGCAGGAATACCCCCAGTCATAGCACTTCCTAAAGTCACAAAAGCAGTAAAGAAATAAAATCCATTTTTCTTTTTTTCTAATTTTACTTTTTATCGCTAAGTTCAATAATATTAGTCCTGCCCCGACGAGTTTTAGTGATCAACCCACGACTTTCAAGATCAAACATCATCCGGCTCATCTTTGCCTTTGAAAACCCAGTTTCACGAACAAGTTGCCTTTGATCGCATCGACCATCATTGACCATAAGAATCTCAATGACCTTACGCTCACTCTCATGAAGCACAGAAAGGACAGTCTTTATTTTTCTTGCCTTCTTAAACCTAAAAAACATCACAAAAGATAAGACAAGCAAAAGACTCAAAAACACAACAACAGGATAAAACCACCTATTAGAATAAATTTCAACAACCCGCTCATAAAACACCCTATAAGAATAATCACGACCTAACTCAGGCTCACTGATATCCCAAGTCACAGTTATGTGACGACCATCATCAGTACTGCCGATTACAGCATCTTCAGGAAGATAAGGAGCAATTCCCAAATCTTTTTTAATAATAGCAGTACCTGTCGGAAGAATAAATGAGATACTGAAACTATCTGTTGGTATCTTTACACCATAATCATAAGAAAAAAAGAACTTATCACCTGAAATAGACTGCATCCCAACCATATTAAAATCAAGATTGACAGTGTAATTCGCAGTCTCAGCAACATTAGGCTTACAGGTGATCTGCGTTCCATAAGAATACCTATTAGTATTGCACAAAAGCAGACCATAATCATCATGTGCCTCAAAAGAATCAATCTGTGCAAACACAAAATAATAGACTTCATCAGTTGTAAGAGATGTATAATCAATAACAACGAAAGTCTTTGCAACCCCAAGATCATCAATTGCAATAACAATCTCATGATCCCTAATCTGTGACGCAGAAACTGGAACAGAGAGGGATAACAGTAAAAGAAATACTGCAAATGCAACACTAAATCGATTTTTTGACATCTAGATCAATCATACTTTTGTAAGTACCATGCCACCCGCACCAGCTGCCGCATAGCTATGCATAAGCTCAGAGACGAGTATAAGTGTATTCTGCATCTCTCGCATATCAAACTTTATTTCTTTTGGAGCAAGCACTTCAAGTGTTGTAGGACCAAAAGTTATTACGAAATATAATAATGTCTCAAAATTATTTGCAAGAATTTCAATCTCGAGCACCTGACTATAGACTTCAGTTATACCTTTTTTAGTAAACTGTTCAGAAGGTTCAATAGCTTCTGGTTCAGTAAGAGTATCACTGAGTATATGTATATCCTTGATTAATTTCATCTTATCAAAAAGATCAGATAAAAGCCCTTTAAGCACTTTCTTATCAACAGCCTGCGTATCAAACACTAACCAAGATTTAATCCAACCTTCCGAAACAAGCTTGTCTACATTTACTTCACTCATTTTAATCACCAATAAACCTCAATTAAAAACTCAAACTGAAAAACAAAGTCGATATGACCTTATTAAACGATTAAATCATCGATGAAACGTTTAAATAAAACCGTTCCACACATAAGAATTATAATCACACAAGTTTATATATCTTTTGAAAAAAGAAAAAAATGGTGGTTAAATAACCGCCCCAATAAAAATAGATCCTTACTCAGCAATCACATTACCAGAATTACCCACTGAAGAACCACCAACAGCACCAGTTACAGAGGTATTCAATGAAGAATCATTACCAGAAGTTTCATTAGTTCCATCACTATCTTCAGAACTAGAACCATTCTCACTTCCATTTAATCCAGCATCAATACGCTCTTGTATCTGCTCACGGATCTCTTCACGGACTTGTATCATACTGCCATTTGCTTCATTGATATTTTCACGGACCTGTACTCGCTCTTCCATCCTTTCACGGACCTGTTCGCGCATTTCCATGAATTCTGCATCATCGCGCATAGGAGTATTCATAAGTTTCTCAACAGAAAACCCGCTTGCTGCATATACAGCCATCCTTTTTGCTTTAAAAGCAAGTTCAGTTGCAAGTTCAACATTACCATCAGCAAGAGCAGCTTCAGCTTCTGAAAGGATAGCTTCTGCCTCTGCACGCTGATCATTTGCGTAACTTACCTCTTTACCTTCTGCTTGTTTCTTAGCAATAAGTGCATCAGAAGACTCTAAAGATTTTTTGGCCTGACCTATAACATCAACTGCCTTATCACCTAGATGTTCCTGTGCAGCTGCACGATCCATATTCTCAAATTCAGCATCTACTTCTTCATCAGATAAATTACGTGTCCTCTTGACCACTGCTTTTATCTTCTCTTCCTTGTTCTGCACCTTTACTTCAACGGAATTGGAACTTCCTTTCATGCTTTCAATAAATGCATCAAGCGTTCCTTGCTGTTCAACAGTAAACCTGCCACGAACCCTTAATGTAAGTTCCTGCTCAACATCAGCCACTTCCTGATTATGTACCTTTAGCATAGACTTTATTCGTATATTACTCATAATCGCTTCAGTCTCATTACCGTTCATAGCCTCAATATCTTCTTCAGCCGAAAGAAGTATAGCATCATGTTGGATCTTTGCTTTTTCCATAGCTTTCAAATTATTAGCAACTGCCATCATCTTTGCTTCCTTAAGCCTTTCATTTGCAATCTCAAGCTTTTTCTCAGCTTTTTTTGCCTTATTGAATGTAAACATAAGACCTATATTGTCCATAGCAACATCCAGCCCATAAAACGGAGAATCCGGAGTCATGCCAGCCTCTGCCGAATCAGCTTCATCACTTTCTAAAGCGATATCATTAAGATCCGCAACCATATCATCAACAGCAATAGTAGTTACAGCAGTATTTGTCAACATAGGAACTGCAACCTCTGCAAAAGCTGCAGGGACCACCATATACATAGCTGCGACAAGAAGCGCAAACAATTTCATTAAATTTTGTCGTTTCATATCAATTCACCTTTTTTAAATATACATAAGAGTGCATACATAATAGCAACCTTGTAGAATCAATACCCACATACCCCTATATAAACATTCCCTGAAACAGCATGGAACAAGATGAAACAATAACCACTATTACATTCGTTTTTAATTTTTAACCTTATCAGAATCAACCAGAAATATTTTGTTACTATTGCCGAAAGGTTTCTTCTTGACAATGCCGCGCGACTCAAGATTAAATATCACACGGCTCAATTTAGCCTTTGAAAAACTGGTTATGTCCTGCAATTCTTTTTGTTTCAAGACCCCCATATTAGCACGGAGCGCATCAACAACAACAACCTCACTCTCAAGAAGATGCGAATACACAAGTTGTTTGACTTCTAATTTTTTTCTATTTATCAGATAATATCTAACAAAATACACAACCGAGAACCCGAACAAGACATAGACCAATAAAGACACAAAAGATATGTCCCCTTCCTCAAAAGACGGTTCAGTAATAATTGAAACATCAAAAAAATAGACATTCTCTAAATTCCATGCAACTATATGCCTTCGCCCATCAGAATATATGGTATCCGGTGCAGGTGTCACAAAATAATCAGACCGCGCAGGAAGTATATATCCAAAAGGCAGCTTGATAGAAAGCTTAAAATCAATTGCAGTACCACCAAGATCAAAAGAATCCTTGAACATCTTCATATCATCAAGATCAAACAATGAATAAGTGCTGCTATAACTTGCAGACACATAATTTTTTCCCGGAAGAGCGAGAGACATATCACAAGAGACAATAGTTCTGCCTACCTCAAAAGAACTGTCACATTCAACAGGCAGATCATTCAACAGCACGTGCACATCTTTGGCATCAGGTGCAAAAATAAAATCATATGTACGTTCACCTTCTTCAAATATCAAAACAATATCATAATCATATGTTACCAAATCAGAACCCACATCTACAAAAATAGAATATGACTCAAAAACATAAGACTCCTCCGCAAAAGAGAATGAAGAACAGATCATAACTAAAAACACAAATGACATCAAAAATATCCTAAATATAAATTTCACAATAACTCCACACCATAAACTTTATGCTTACATTTAGGACACGCACCCTTAATTAGTTTTTGCACCGGTTCAATCCCCATCTTTCTTTCAATCAAAAGTTCACCGCATGATGGACAATATGTATCCTGCCGCCCGCAAGCCACATTGCCCACATACACGTTGTCAAGCCCAACTTTTTTTGCAATACTATAGGCCTGCTCAAGAACCGCGACAGGTGTCGGCTCAACAGTCATCTTATACGCAGGAAAATACCTTGAGAAATGAAGAGGTATCCGTTTATCCAACCTAAAGACCCACTCACACAACTCCCTTATCTGAACCGATGAAGTGTTCCATCCAGGAATAAGAAGGTTTGTAAGTTCAATATGAACCCCCAACCGATAAGCCAACCGTATCGTGTCAATGACAGGGCTGAAACCCCTGACACCGCACAGTTTCTGATAAAACGCATCCCTAAACGATTTGACATCAATGTTTGCAGCATCAAGGTACGGCAGAATCTTCTTCAACGGTTCTGGATTGATGAACCCGTTTGTGACAAACACATTCTTGATGCCGTGACGATGCGCAAGTTTTGCCGTATCGTAAGCGAACTCAAAGAATATGGTAGGTTCAGTATAAGTGTAAGATATTGATTTCACCCCTTTCAAAAGAGCAAGATCCACAACATCCTGAGGTGTCATATCCTCACCCAACATGACCTCTGACTGCGAAATCTCCCAGTTCTGGCAGAACCTGCAATGAAAATTACAACCGACAGTGGCGATAGATAACGATTCAGAACCCGGATAGAAATGATACAACGGCTTTTTCTCAATAGGATCAATAGCCAGAGATACAATCTTGCCATAATTAAGAGAATAAAGAACCCCATCAACATTCTTCCGCACACGGCAGGAACCGACATTACCAGATGAAATAATGCAATTGTTAGGGCATAGTCGGCACTGCACCTTTTCATCCTCCAATGATTTAAAGAACATTGCCTTTTTCATACATATTATATAGTCATTAAATTTTAAAAAGTGCATTTTAAACCAAAATTTAGCACAGATATGTAAAAACTGGAAACATATAAAGATTAAAAACAAATATATTAGCAGATAGTATAATTGATGCAAATAGTAATTGTATCAGGGGTGGAACAATACAGAGGAAATTTAGATAGCAGACAAACCCATATACTAAATAATTCACTATGTTATCCCTAAAAAGTGACAGAAAGGTTTATAAAATTAAACATCTATAATTTAGGAATAATAAAAATGTTTAAAGGTCGGGGATTATGGGATTAAAAAATAATGCTAAAAAAATTGAACTTCTGAACGGAGTGTGTAAAGAGTTAAATAACTTAGATGCAGATTTAACAGATTATCTTAATAATACATATGATTTAACTGACCCAAACAGTTTAAGTCCCTCATTCCTTAAAGAATCCATCAACAACTACCAAGAACATTTCTATAACCTAAAAAATGCTGATGACATAGAACAAAAAGTGCTAAAAAATCAGATGAAAAATCTAGACAACATTATTGAAGGACAGACAACAGCATTGCAGAATCTATATGCGACACTTAATCTTTCGCTTCCAAAAGATACACAAATTGATAACACTCCAGACTATGCACCCACTGATAACATCCAAGAAGATACGCCAATAGATAATAATCCAGATGAAACACCTATGGTTTACATCCAAGGTGAACTTCTAAATTATAATATTCCAACAGAAACACCCACGACAATTACTTCAGAATCTACAACTATTGATAAAAATCCAGAACAAACACCAAATGATGAAACTTCTGAAAAATCATCATATATTAAACCAATAGCAATTGGTGCAGCCGTAGTACTTACCGCAAGTGCAGCAGCAATGACATTAGGAGATACACCAGAAGATATGCAAACTACAATAGATGATATAAAACAAAATATCTCTGAAAACGCATCAAACATAAAATTATTTAATAATTATTTATGGGACTTTTTTGCAAAATTATACAATAACTCAGACGAAATATGGATGGATTTCAACGAATCTAATCAAACAACGATTCCTACTACCGAAATTAAAGAAGACATAATTGAAGAATATACAAACGGAACAATACATTATAATGCTAAAATAAACACAATTAGTATATATAACAAAACAACAAATACCACAACACAGATATCTATGTCTGATTTCATAGATTATATTAAAAAAGAAGCGCCATTTACAGACGGACATAACAAAGAAAGACTCATGCGACCAGACATAATGAGCGAGGATTCAAACATATATAAAATTATATTAAATGGTGAACACGTCCTTGACGACCTAGATGAACCACAAAAAGAAAAACTAAACAACATAATTCCAAGAGAACTAAAAGGTGTTCTTGGTATAACTGAAGGAAACAGCATAGACATATACACAGATGGCGACAACACAATACTTACACCTGAAAATTATAATGTCAGAACACTTAATCTTAGTAAACTTAATCCAGATACAAATCTGTCTGAATTATTCACAATATATCAAATAGGAACAAGTGGTACCCCCAACATTGAACTGACAACTACCGATACAGACGGTCTTGATTTTTATATAAAATATCTGATACAACATAATGCAAATCTTGAAGCCACAATTGATAAAAATCTCTATCCAGATAATAGACGTTCTGTTCTTATAACCGATGCTGAAAAAATAATAATTGAACAAAGTAATGGCTTCAACAAATTTATAGGTATTGTAAATGACAATCTTACTACAGAAGACGAAAAAATAGATGCAGCAATGTTAATGGGTGAAATAATTACGGATCTTACAACAAGCAGCGATGGTGATGGAAGCACAGAAGAAACCACAGACGATGGTGATGATGTCACAGGTGGTCCTGGCAAAGATGGACCTGGAGGGGATTAATTATGAATATAAGAAATTTAATTTTTACAATATTTTTAACGCTCATCCTAACAATATCTATAACATCTGCAACAGTTACAGAACCAAATATCATGCGTTATGGAGAGATCTTAACAGATGGTAATGTCCTTAAGACCACAGACCCCATAACAGATGTAAACATAATAGGTTTTGTATGTTCAAGCGAGAATTGTATTACTGTAAGTCATGCTTTAGACTTATCTAATGGGAATATTGTAGCTGACATAAACAATGCACCGGTATTGACTACAGGAGCTTCTAATAATACAGTAAACGTAGTATATCCTACAACCCACCCGAACACAGAATATGGATATGGTCTTTATTTTTATAAAAACGGATATATCCCAAATGAAAGAGCAGAAATTGATTGGGCAGGGACAGGAACAGTAGACCCATGGACCAATTACCTTACAAAGAAACGGTCATGCATCGCACCAATAAACAACCTGACAGTCCTAAACGCTGCGCAAGCAAACATACCTTTAATTATCAATATAGATGCAAGTCTTGACGCAACAACATATTCAGCAATAGAATCCGCTGGACCTCTTGAACACGTACCATCACAGATAGAAGACCAGTATTCTGTTGAGACGACTGTAACAATGACAGTATATAATAGTTCTGACGATGTTGTTTACACAGACAGTTCTGTTGAACTTATCCCTTACAGTGATTCGATAACAGTTGAATTCATATGGACACCTGCCGAAGCAGGTACATATAAGATCATAGCAACAAGCACTGCAACGGATACTAAATGTCTTTCATCAGACCCGCAGACAACAGAAAAAAGTGATATATTAGTATATGCAGAAGCACCAAGAAATGAATGTTACACAATACTTAATGGTCTTTCAGCATCAGACCCACAACCAGAAATAAATGAACAGGTAACAATAAGCTATACAAAAATAAGCAATCACGCAAATGATGAAGTCATGGGTACTGGAAGTTATGTCCTTACACCGACTGAAACAGATGTTACATACACGATAAAAGACAGCTCAGACGCCACAGTATACTCAGATACTGAAACGATTTCTGCTAATTCAAACGCAATTGATGCAGAGACTTACAGTTTTGAATGGACACCACAAACCCCCGATACATATACTGTAACAGTGACTGGT
>WTCB01000117.1 GCA_013138765.1 Candidatus Nanohaloarchaea archaeon | reverse complement strand
CAGTACAGTTGACGTACCAGTCAATGGTTTCAATCTGTTCGGTGGGCAAAGTTGCGACAGTATAAGTTACATTATTTGTTGATTGCGGACCTGTATTATTGTTGTGCAAGGTCCAGCCGGTGCTGTTCACATCTGTCCAAAGTTCACAGTAGTCGACATCAGATATTGTGTCTAAATCGATGACGGTGTAGGTGAAGTTGAAGGTCTGGCGGCTGTAGTCTGAGTCGCCGGGAAAGGTCAAAAGGATTTCTAAGACTGAATTGACTATTGTTGCAGTGTTAGTTGAGTTTACCCAAGATGAATTGCCATAACCGTCAGAAACCCTAATTGAACATTTGATGGTATCGCTCTTGTCAAGACCTGAATTTGTTAGATCAAGAGTTGATGATGTCTCGCCGGCAATTTCGGTATCAGTATCATACCACCTATATTGCCGTGATTGTTCTGCGTCTTCAGCGTCATTATCACTGAAAGTACCACCATTACAGCTTAAGGTTTCATCTGTTTTTGGTGCGGTGGAATTTAATAATGGAGCGGTGACAGTCGGTATCTGGTTGGCGACTGTGAAAGTTTGGATGTCAGAGGAGTTTAAGTTGCCGGCACTGTCGTTTGACCACCAGCTATAATTAATCTGATCATGGGCTGTGTAGTTGCCGATAGCAATTGTGTGGTAAAATTCGTCACCATTATTTGTTGTGATTGTGTAATTGATCGAACCTGAATTGTTGTCAAACTGGAGCCAGATGGTGTCTTTGTTTATCTCGGTAATTGTGACATTTAACTGGACAGACTGGTCTTCATTTGGTGGGTCTGGACTGATGATGTGGTCTGAAAACTGAGACGCAAAAGTATCTATTGTCAGCGTCCTTGTCTCGGACTGGTTCTCGTTGTCGGCGGTGTCATTTGCCCAGATATAATAAGTGTATATACCATCTGCAAGACCTGTGATGTTAACTGAGCTGTTGATCAAGGTCCAATTGATGCCGTTCCAGTTCATGATTGTAGTGTTGAGATTTGTCTCTGTTATCGACCAGTTAATGTAGGTATAATTCTTGTTTATGTATGAATTGTTGTCTTCGGTCGGGGCGACAAATTCTATTTGCGGGTCTGTTATATCTATTGTCAAGGTTCTTGTTTCTGTATTATTTACATTCCCTGCCAGATCCTGGGCATAGGCTGTATAAGTGTAGGTTCCGTCTGCGAGGTCTGTTATGTTTGCTTCCAGTCGGTACAGTCCGGCGTTGTAGGATGCGTTAATCTCGGCAGGGGTGAGTGCGCGGTTCCAGATCTTTACTTCGTCGATTGTGCCGTTGAAATAACTTGTAATACTTCCTGCGATATCTCTTGCACCAATAGTAAATGGTTGATCAAAGGTTCCAAGTTTTGACCATGTTGTTGTACTGCTTTCCTCACCACTTAAGAGACCCCCAATATAAAATTTCGACCAACCTGAAGAATTATGAACATAAGTTAAATAATACCACGTTCCTATAGACCATGTTGTTGAAGAGCAAAAATCGTCTGTTGCAGAAGCGCTATTCTCATAATATTGAATTTGGAATTTTGTTGGGCATGTTGTGCTAGTACCTCCAACATAAACAACAAAACCAGAGAAAGGATTGTTGCCACTCCATCTGCTGAATACATCATACTTACTTGCATCTGCAGGAGCAGTATTAATCTTAATCCATGCAGTAACAGTGAAGTCATCAGGATAATTATTAAGAATATCTGATGAGTAAACATAATCATTGCTACCGTCAAATTCTATTGCACCTCCAAACTTTCCGCTTTCTGTATAAGTTGAACCACTGTTTGACCCGTCATTTTCGTAACTTGAATAATCAGTGAAGTCTGATTCGTTATTAAATCTCCACCAACCGATAAGGGAGTTGTTCCAGTCGATGAATGCGGTGATGTTGTTTGTGTCGGTTGCTGTGACGTTGATATATGTGTAGTTCTCGTTGATGTATGAATCATTGTCTTCAGTCGGGACGACAAATCCTATTTGCGAATCGGTCGTGTCAATTGTCAAAGTCCTTATCTCAGTCTGGTTCTCGTTGCCGATGGTATCATTTACCCAGACATAGTATGTATATGTTCCATCAACAAGATCGGTCATGTTTGAATAATCTTGAAACATTGTGTAATTGGTATTATTCCAATTTAAGATATTTATATCTAAATTTTCTTCAGTAATTGACCAGTTAATAAATGTATAATTCTGATTGATAAAACTATTATTCTTGTATGTTGGTGGACTAAAAGTTATTAATGGCACTATATTAAGTCCAAATTCATCAGCTATTGTGTAATTTGAATATTCATAACCATCCCAACTTCTTAAACGATAGTAATATGTTACACCCTCTGATAGTGGAATATTGTTACCCAAATCAAATATTTCAGCGGTCGTATTCCCTTCTTCGTCAGTTGGTGTGCTTGTTGTACCTACATAAATATAGGTTGTTACAGTATCACCTTCTGCATCTGTTCCTTT
>WTCB01000005.1 GCA_013138765.1 Candidatus Nanohaloarchaea archaeon | reverse complement strand
TACTTGCAGATCATGCTTCTGATCTTCTTTTTGCGCCGACTGAAAAATCTATGAACATACTTCTTGGAGAAGATGTGGAAAAAGAGAAAGTTTCTGTGACCGGAAATACTATTGTTGATTCTGTGATACAGAACAAAGAACTTGCTGATAGAAAATCAAGAATACTTAAAACGCTTAATCTGAAAAAGGATGAATATTTCCTTGTGACTGCTCACAGGCAGGAAAATGTTGATGACAAGGAACGACTTTCTGGAATGCTTTCAGGTTTTGAAAAGCTTTCAGACAAGTACAATATACCGATAATATATCCAATACATCCAAGAACAAGGAAAATGATTGATAAACTTGGACTTGGTCATGTTGTTGAAAAAATAAAAAATTTAAAGCTTATAGATCCTGTCGGCTTTTTGGACTTTCTTCAGCTTGAGTCAAATGCAAAGCTTGTTCTTACTGATTCCGGCGGCGTGCAGGAAGAGACATGCATATTGAAAGTTCCTTGCGTGACCTTGCGCGACAATACTGAAAGGCCGGAAACCCTTGAGGTCGGCTCAAATATCCTTGCAGGATGCGATGCTGAAAAGATAATTGAATGTGCTGAGATCATGCTGGACAAGGAAAGGCATTGGAAGAATCCGTTTGGTGACGGAACAAGCGGGAAGAGGATTGTTGAGATCTGTGAAGAGGATATAGAAAAAGCAAACAATTAAAAAAGTAACAACCAATCTTATGGTTATGACCGAAAATATCAAAAAGCATCTTAAGGAGAATAAAGAAATCTATATAATTGGTGTTATTTTTGCTGTACTTATATTCTTTTCTGGACCGGCAAATAATTTAATTTCTGACAGTGCATATTATGCAGATATTGCGCATAATCTTTTGAACAACCATGCACTTATGCATAATTTTGAAATGGAATCTGGTGGTATATCTTATGGATTCCCCCTGATCCTGTCCCTGTTCATGTTTATATTTAAAACCGAATATATTCTATTTTATCTTGCTGCTGCGTCATTTTCTCTTGTTACAGCCAATTATTTCCTTGTGAAAAAGATAACAAAAGACAAGAAAACATCAGTCTTATCCACATTGCTTCTTATCTTCACATCTGAAATCCTGTTCAATTCGCGGCTGTTGATAAATGATGTTCTTTTTGTAATTTTGACCCTTACATCTTTCCTGATATATTTCAGCTACCTAGATGAGAGAAACAGACGAAAGAAACTTTCCCTTTCAGTCCTGCTGGGCTTTGCCATCGCTTACGGGTTCACCATACGGCCATCCTTCGTTTTTGTCCTGGTATCAATAATGATTTTCGGTATCATCAACGACATGAGAAACAAAAGAAATATGATATATTATCTTGTTCCTGCATTAATCGTCATATCTTCGTTTTTTGCTGGTTCTGCTATATTTAACAGCGGAGATGAATATGCAGGCAAGATATATACAGACTCATTAAAGGATTATGAAATGTCCGGGCACATCTCTTTGAATATTGAAAGACTGAAAGATGGTGAAGTCCTTGAGAGCACTATAGATATTGACAAAACAGTACCTCCGCAGATAATAAATATCATACGGATGCTTTTGATTTTCCTTGTATATATCGGACCGTTTCTTTTGCTTGGGATATTTTATTCAATGTATAAGGAAGCTATCAATAATAACATAAAGAAAACAATCAAAAAACCAGAATTCCTGTTGTATCTGTGGGCGGGAATCTATATCTTATTTCATCTATACTGGCCCAATGCGCTTGCTGTAAGATATATGCTTCCATTATTTCCTGTTTTTGCCTTGTTTTTTGCAAAGATGGCTGTCGACAACTGGGAAAAGTATAAAAAAATAATTTTTGTTTTGATTGTTTTTCATCTGATTTTCTCAGGTCTTGTAATAATCCACGAATCACAGACCAGATGGGACAGATATGACACTGATGTCCTGAAAGACGGGGGCGAATGGATAAAAGACAATAGCGTATCCGGTGATGTCATATACTTGTTCAATGAAGATACGACTTCTGCCATCATATATTATGGCGAACGGAAAGTATTTTTCTCAAAAGAGTATGATTCCAAAAATATACAAAAGAGCGGTTCAAGATATGTATTATCCTCTGATATCGGCGGCAAAACTGATATTTTTATAGACATAGCAAGCGAAGATGTATATGAACTATGCGAGAGGTTTGAAGACGATAAATGTTATCTGAATATCTATTCAAAGGAATGCTGAACATATATGAGAAAAAAAGATAAGATAATTGCTGTGATACCTGCATACAATGAAGAGAAAACAATTAAAAAAGTAATCAAAGAGACATCAAAATATGTTGATGAGATAATTGTTGTCAATGACGGCTCAAAAGATGCAACATTAAAAGAAGTATCTGAAACCAATGCTATAACTGTCAGCCACATTGTCAATATGGGTTTGGGCTTTACCCTTGCTACAGGATGCGAAGCTGCTATAAAACGTGGTGCAAGCATAATTATACATGTTGATGGGGATGGGCAGCACAGCAGCACTGAAATACCTAAGCTTGTAAAAGCTCTTGTTGATAATGGATTGGATATAGTGTTTGGAAGCAGGCCGCAGGATAAAACTATGCCTTTTGTCAAGAGATTAGGGAATGAAACAATCTATCAAATGTCAAAATTTATGTTCAAAATTGACGTAAAGGATACCCAGACTGGTTTCAGATGCTTTAGGGCAAATGTTTATGATAAGATAAAATGGAAATCGTCAAGATATGCTGTTGCATCAGAAATTGTCAAAAATGTTGGAATAAACAAATTAAAATATAAAGAAGTAGAAGTAAAAACGATATATCTTGATAATTACAAGGGTACAACAATAATTGACGGTGCCAAGATTGGGTTTGATATGATATTGTGGAGATTAGGAATATGCTGAACGGTTTACAGTTTGTGGGGATTATTTTTTCTGTCGTCATGATTTATTTTTCAATGCTGTATTATAAAAGAAAAGAGTTCAGCAAGATAGAATTCCAGTTGTGGGTGCTGTTCTGGGTTGTTTTAATCGGTGTCATAATATTCCATAAATATCTTACATTTATT
>WTCB01000107.1 GCA_013138765.1 Candidatus Nanohaloarchaea archaeon | reverse complement strand
ATTCTCCATCAAGACATGTTATCTTGCTTTCGAATATGAAAAATTCATTTTGAGATACATTTGTCGGTATTATTGGATCTACAAGTTCCACATCTATATGTCCCCACGGCACAGACCATGATGTTTGATTTGAAATAGATATCTCTTCATTGTTTATGCAAGTTGCAGTTATGTTCCATTGACCAGAATCAGTCACATTGATTTCAGATGGTAAATCATATATCCACCAATCACCATCTGTTGATGTTGCATTGTTCACATTTAAAAATGTTGTATCGTCTATTATATTTTTTATAAGATATGTTGCGTTTGTTATGTATTGTCCGGTCACAGCAGTACAATTAACTCTGATTTGAGTTATATTCTCATAATAGGAATAATTACAAGAACTCCATTCATTACTGCCATTATAACATTCAACATTTCCGATTATAGGTTCATATGTTACATATAAAATTGTGCTATTCTCTCCAGTGATGCTATTTTCATCAGTGATATTTGTCTTTATTATGTAATCTCCATTTGATGTGGGTGCAGTGAATGTTATGTTATAATATCCAATATCATCTGTCCTTGCGCCATATTCGATAGCAAAAGTGATATTATTTATTTCAGCTGTTTTCCATATATCATCTGTAGTGAAATTAATACGGTATCTTAAGGTATCATCAATACCTATACCGCATCCGGAACTAAGAAGTGTATTATTATAAACTTCACACCAACTATCATTATTTTCTGTAGACATAAAAACTGTAAAATTTGTTCCTGCAGGTATTGCTGCATCCCATATAGGCCTGACATTCAAAAGAGTTCCGGGAATGTTTACTGAATCAGAATCATAAGTACCATTTTCATTATATTGAATTCTATAGTTTACTGTTATATTACTTGCATAAAAATCATCATTCTGAAGATATGCATTATGTGTTATTCGTGTTACCTTACTATTTTTTGCCGGATTTCCTGCATTATCTATAGTCTCTTCAAGAACATCATCAACATATATTTTCCATGTTGTTCCGTCAAATAATATATTTACTTTATATTCGGTATTATCGCTGATTACAACACCCGTGTCAATAGAATATGCAGTATTTCTAATATCGCTAAATGATGGATTACATATTCCATCGTAAACATAAAGGTGATTATTACCTTCCCAACGAAACATTGTGAATATGCCCATAGTACAACCTTCAGTACCTGTAAATGTTGCAATTTTGGTATGCCTATCCAAAAATGAAGATTGTGTCTGATATAATGAATAATTAAAATAAAATGTATAATTCAATGTATCGGGTGGTGTTTCAAAATTATGATAAACACCGTTAGAAGGAACACTATATGTTGAAATGCCCCAATCACTTTTAGCATATGCTGTAAAAATATTCTTATCTATATCGGGTCCAAATTCACCACTAACCAATGTTTCTACATACGGGTACATCATATGACTGAGAGCTAATTCACCTGCGGTATTGTTCATTGTTTCATTTTGAACGTATGTACCCGATACCCAATCTGTACTGTTCTTCCATTCATAAGATGCAGTATTATTTACCAGGCTATCATTCAGGTACACATTGACCCGTTTATTTATGACTGCATCTATTGTACCTTCATATAAAGCTAATCCTGAAACAAATACTTCTTCATCTGGAGCATAATTTGCTTTGTCTAAATTTAAGCTGATTGTTATATTATCTGAATTGAAGAAATGATGATATGCTGCATTCTGATTACTATTTCCAATACTGTCATTGCATCTATACCAAAAATCATAAGCTGCCTTATTTGATATGCTTGTATAATTATATGCAAAGGATGTTGTCCCTTGTCCTATATCAAAATCAGTTCCTGTACCATATTCAAAATTATCTACTGTATCATTCCATTGACAATTAGCATTGGTATCGGTTGTGATATTTAACCAGGTCCATGAATTCTCAGTAAATATATTCGAATCATTATTTGGATATACAATCGTTATTGCTGGGGGAAATATGTCTGTCATGATATTTGGTTGTGGATATATTCCTGATTTTATTGTAGGCATCCATAAATTGAGTGTGTTATAATCTCCTTTTGTGAAAACAAGAAGATAATTTATTTCATCTGTTGGACTTGCAGATGATGGGTCATATTCAAGACGTAAACCTTCATTATCATTTGTTGAGTCGTTCCATAATCCAATACTGCTTATTGTTATATTTTCAGATTCATTGAATCTGACTAAAGAGATAAAGCTTGTATTTGATGAATCATCAGATGTCGAGTTATCGAATATCAAAGAATAATTGCTTATGGAAGTATCATAATCTGTCCATTGGTCTGTTGATAAATCGGTTATAGTTCCTGTTGAACCATTTTCAAGCGCATAATTATCATCAATTGAAGAAGATCCAAGATTTCCTGTGATGATTGGAAACAGAGAATCAATATAACTTATATTTTCATCAAAATTATGTATTCTGC
The DNA here is from genome assembly GCA_013138765.1 of Candidatus Nanohaloarchaea archaeon. Lineage (GTDB taxonomy): Archaea > EX4484-52 > EX4484-52 > EX4484-52 > GLR71 > GLR71. Next base: position 15,963 of record WTCB01000107.1, on the reverse strand, counting down.
AGTTGAGATAATCTGATGTGCTGTTTATCATTTTTGCTGTCACATTAAATCTTGTTGTATATATGGTCGTTACTTTTGAACGTATCATATATTCATCAGCATCTGCCTGAACTTCCCAACCTGAACCAAAATCAAAATAACTGTTGGTTGGAGCTGATGCAACACCATCATCAAGGAAAAATGGTCCTCCTGTATCACTATCTCCTGTATCTTCTGTAAGTTCAACACCTATCCAGAAATTACCCGATGCTATTTCAATATTGTATGGAGACAGGTCAATTGTCGCCCAATTAGTATAAAAAGAACTGATTGTCGTATTGAAGGGATCCATCAAATCATTTCCCGGTATGCCTCCATCATCATCATAGACATGTATTGTATATACTGTGGCCCCAATAGTATTTACATCATAAAGTTGGATATCCGCACTCATAATCTTGTATGGATAATTTGTTGTGGATGCTGTGAACTTGCTTGCGATAGTATCTCCTGTAAATCTATCCGGGTACAATGTTGAAGCTTCGCCATCATCATTTTGTATGGTCTCTTCTGTTGGACTGTCTGGCACATAACTGTATTCAATTTGCATATCCAGATCAATCTGATCTAGATTTTCTCCTTCCTGTGAAAATGCCATAGATGTATATTTGGAAGATATTATATTGTTTATTACAATGTCACCTAATCCAAATAGATCATTATTTGAGAGTGTGCCGATGTTATATGATTCATTTAATTCTTTATTTTCAAAAAAGAGAATAGATTGTGTTGTATTTATTGTTCCATCATACACTATTATAAGATTTTCTCCTTCAATGATATGATCTTCTATGGAATCCTCATCATAATCTAATTCATAAGCTGAAATATTTGATCCCGAATAAAGATGCATTGTTGTGTTTTCAATCAATGAACCATATGGATTTGTGGCATTGATTTTTATTGTATAGATTCCAGGTATATCGGTTATTTGGGATGTCCAATTGCCCTGATATAGGCTGGAACTACTCTCAATATGTGTAAAATTTATTGTATCAATTATATCATCTGTATTATTGATTATGCTTGCAATCACATCGGCATCAGTAATATTTCCTACTGTGTTTGTAACATTTGTTCTTATAAAAATCGTATTATTTATTGTAAAGAATCTATCTGAGTATATGTATGATGGATCTCTGTGGATTTCAATGATCTGGTTATCTGGTGCATTCGTATAGACTATTACTGTTGTATCTGGGTATGGATCATCATAATCAAGATTTCCTTGACTGTCATTGACCCATGACGTATTTACTGTAAAATCTCCTATTGTTGAACCTATATTCATTTCAACAGCATATACATCCCCTCCTGAACCACACACTCCTGTTGTATTTGTTGTTGTTGTGTTTATGGATGTTCCATTAGGGTATGTTATCTCAATCCATGTACTGCTTATCGGATAATCACCAATGGTTATTGTATGGTTTATACAGACAATAGTATTGATAAGGGTCTGTGTCTCATTTACTGCCGTAATATTTGTTTTGGGTTGTATTGTGGTGATTACGTTATAAGGCGACTCAACGGTATTGGGTCCGTATAAATTATCATTGGAATTACAAGTATAAGCAATCCAGCTGACATCTCCGGATTCTCCAGTTGTGTCATGTGTGCATGATGTCTGTGTGCCGCTTGCTGCAAGGGATGCGGATTCACATATTTTTGATCCTCCTGTACAGGTTCCGATTCCTGAAACACATGAATAATCCGTTGTCGCTGAATCGCATATTGTCAATCTGTATGTATAGCTCTCTGCACTTGTCGCTGTCCCATAGAATGTTATGGTGTTCCCTACATTAATCGGGTCTGGATCCTCATAAGGATCAGAATCGAATGTGTTCGGTCCCGCTTTTGCATCGATCCACCAGATATTTGTTGTGATCCTATTTTGTTTATTCAGGATTCCTGTTTTCAATGTCAATATCACAGGCGCGTTATACCATTCTGATGTGTGTGTCACATTCAATGTATAATCCATCGGTGTCTCTTGCCCATCCAAGAAATAGCTTTCATTCCATCTTGTCCTTGCGAACTGTCCGTCTGGCCTGTCCCATAATTCGAATGTGCGTATTGTCAGGTTATCCTGATCGACAAGCAAAGAGAGTGATTGGTCTGAGATGTCATATGATTTGAGTCCTGAGGTTAATGGCAGTTCTAAAGTGTCATTTTCATAGGTTGTGTTTATGCGTATATCATAGTTTATGATTGTTATTTCGGATTCGCTATATTCATTGTTACCTATATTTGTTATTGTTGGAGTCACAAGGATCTCTCTCCAATCTGTCTCAAGATAATATTCTAAGCCAATTTCAATTCGGTTGTTCTTATCCTTGAATGTTGTATGTCCTGTCAGGTTTGTGTATGTTGTGTTGTCTGTTATCGCTATCCATTCCCATGTGCCGTCATCGATACAGTATTGATGCCATGCTGTTGATTTAAGTCTTGCGCAATAGCTTGTGTATCCCCAGTACTCGTATTCATGATTTGTTATCTGAAAACCGTTTGTCAGGTTGACATAATAGCTATCGTAATTGTTCCAAAGGTGGTACACGTTATCAGCATATTCATATCCTATATCTGTTGTCGGATCAATCTTTACAGGATATGCCCGTGTTGGGTCATTCAGCCAATCATATGGTGTCTTTATTATGACATATATCGAATTGCCTTGTCTCTTGAGTTGGTATGTGATTTCGGTATATCCATAATCATCGTCATATGCATACGGTTTTTGCAGATGGAATACTATATTTTCTGTGTCCTGTTCTTTGAATTCAATCCGTTCTGGGGTTTCTGTTGTTGTCTTTTTATCCCATAATACATCATTGATATAGATATCTAGATTGTTGGCATAATCAATAACAAAATCCATATCGAGTGTGATATTATTCCCTGCTAGAACATCTGCATGCGGTTGCTTTGGTTTCTGGTCCAGTATAAGGTTCTTTTCTAGCTTATCTGTCTTTATTGTATAAGTCAAATCATAATCATTTCCGAAAATATTTGGATATATAAATGTATTGTCCTGTTCAATACCTATTACTGCCTGTGTCTTGTTTATCTCTTGTGTGTATCCGTTTGAATTTCTGTAATTCAATGATATCGGTTGGTATGTCACATAACCTTCAGCCGGATAGGTCTTATTTATCGTCTCTTGATTGAGACTGAATTTGATTGCATCCTCTATTGCCGGGTCTTTCTTGAAATATGTCTTATGTGTATTGTTTTCAGCACCATAATCATATTCAGGTTCATCTTGTGGCTCTGACGTTATTGTTGTGTTTGCTACGATATATTCAGATCCGTTGTAATAATTTTTCAGTTTGCCTATGTATGTTGTTTTTGTTCCATTCTCATTTTCATATTCATCAAAATTCTGGCCGCGCTGAGATATTTTTCCTTTAGTTTTATTTTCGGTTTGGACTTCGGTTTCAGTCTGGTTTGATGATTCATTTGAATTAATGATATTCAGAAAGACGCTTGAACTATTGATCAGAGTCCCGTCAAAACTATATACTTTGATCATAACTTCATTTTTCCCAGGATTATAATCTGTCGGCACAGTCCATCTGTATTCCCATAGATCTTTAGATCTCATCTCTAATTCGATATCTTGCCCATCTATTGAAAGTATTGTCCTATTGATAATCAGACTATCTCCTAACGCATAAAATGATACCGTTTCACCTTGGTCTAATTCAGTTTTGTCTGCATATAGATTTATGTTTGCCGGCTTACTCTCATATTGTATGTTCAAGATAATGCTGTCTATCTGAATGCCTTCTTGTTTTATGTCATCTTTGATGGTGATGTTGTCTTCAGTTGTATTTGTCTCATCTGTCCTGTCTTGTTGTATGCTTATGTTTATATCATGATTGTCAACTGTATCATTTTCAGTGTGATTATTTCCCTTTGTGATATTTTCGTAACTTATATTTAGGTCTGTTCTGTTTTCAATATTTATTGTATCTGTTATATTTTCAACATTTGTTGTATTGGCGATATTTTGGTTATCCGTATCTTCAGTATCTGTCATCGTATTAGTCATGTTATCTGTCGTGTTCTCAATATAGGTACTATTTTCATCATAATCACTTTCAGGATTGTTGGTGATATTATCCTCATCTGTTCTATTTTCATCTGATAGTTCTGTCTCTATTTGGTTCTCATCAAGACTATCTGTCAAGCTTATATTTTGTATATCTGTATCTTTTGTATCATCTGATGTCTCATTTATCTGTTCGGTACTATCGGTCTTTAATATATTGCCTGTTATTGAATTTGTCATTCCATTATTTTTATGGAATTCGATACGTATCGATATGTTTTCAATATCCTGCATCATCTCTATATTTCTCGAAAGGACACATACAGATTGTTGTGGTCTTATCGGAATTTCAAGATTACAGACATTGATATATGTTCCATTTTTCAGATAATAGATTTTAGCATCTTGTTTGATGTCTGAGTACCAATCCATGACAAGATTTAATCCTAGTGTATTGACTAAATTTTGATTTTTATCAGAGAATGAGAATTCAATATACGATGAAGATGGAAACGATGATGACGAAGAAGAAGAATCATTCTTGCAGATGATTGAGGTCTGGTCAATGTATTCAAAAGATAGATTACCTAGATTATTTTCAATGTTACAAAGATTGATAGATTCCGGTGATAATTGAAAGGACTCTATTGATGCAGATGCCAACAGATTACCTGTGTATATGCCTTGAGGTTTCATCAGAATTACAATAATCAGAAAGATTAAAAATAAGAGCAGTAAGATATGTAGATTATTCTTCTTTAATCGATTAAAACCAACAGACATCAAGACACCTAAAACCAATATCAAACGGACCTATTTCATCTCACAACGATAACAGGTTGTGATTATAATATAGAACATATATGGATTAGACAATCTAAAATTATTATAATAAGCCCTAAATCATAAATATTATTTGATTTTAAAGCATATAAAGGACTACTATAAATTAAGTAATACTTTTTTTAAAATTGGTTTGTAGCTAACTATTTTTAAATTAGTGAGAGAGATAATTCAAGGGTAAAAAAGAGACAAATATTATCTTGGAACAAATAGTCTATTTTGGCAGAATTTAAGAAATTAAATAGAGACTATATTTTTACCAGAAGATCAGCATCAAATTAAATCCTATAGAACCTCTTTAATCTTGAATCATTTTAAGTCTTTAAAATCTAAATAGTACCAAAAAATACTGTAGATCAATCAATTGTTTCTGTAAGAGATGATGACACATAATATTAAAATTTGAAGCGATTTTCTTTGAACTAAACAATAAGAATTGGAAGTCATAAGTTAAATCTAAAAAATCATTATAGAATAATCAATTATTCTTTATCATAAAAATGTTTCATATTATTATTTCTGGCATGGACATTTGTCTTTTTTATTGAATATGTTTGTTTCAATATCAAGAACATCATAAAACTTATGATCATAATAGCTACAATAATTATTAATAGGTCATCACCTATGGCTTCTCCATCATCTTCAATGTTGAAATTTCTTGTAGATATCGCTTCACGTCCGGTATAAGTCACGAATGCCTCAAAAGTATATCTACCCTCTTTTACATCGGCGGGAACATCTAGTTCTAACATCCGTTCTTTTTGATCTATAACCGCTATGGTGTCTGTGGATTCAGTTATAAGATCACCAGCCATAGTCTTTATAGCATAGTTTATGACGACATCAACTTTTGCTTTTGGTCCACCGACATTTTCCATTGTCAGAAGTGCTGTGACAGGATTACCGACCAATACTGTTTTTGTCACCATGTTCAAAATTATATCAAATAGAGGTATATTGACCTCTGTATACATCTCAGTCCTTATATGTGCCTTATAACTTGGATCATAACCGCCAAGGATTGTTGGCAATAGCCATGAACCGCCGCCTAAGATCGTTGCATTGTAAATTATCGTGATGCTGTCATTGTCATAGAGCGTTCCGCTCCAGTTTGTGTAGTTGTAGGTGAAATTGTAATGGTAGATGTCTACTTGTATCCCGTCGGGCAGATTGTCTTGGGCGGGGTTGCCTAAATGATAATCTGTGTCATTGTAAAGGCTGTAAGTCTGGCTGTTGCTGTTGTTGTAGAAGGTCACAGTCTTATTATTTATTGTTGCACCTATAGGCAAGAAATCTGACAATAATATCTCGCTCAGGCCAGAATCACCTATTGCATCGACCACAATCGTTACTGTAATCTCCTGAGGGTTTGCAGGATTGATGTAAACTGATTTTGTACCCCTTAGGACTGCGCCTGATGCTGAAATGTTTTTCAGATAGTTATCTAATTTTAGATTGCTGTTGATATCTGCCGCAGATACATTTGTGTACATAATCCTTATCTCTCCAGAATTCAATTGGGGGGAATACATGCTATAATTTAATATGATTGAATCATTCTCTTTGATGTATCCTGCCAGATTTGTCTCTGAAATGTTTGTGATGTTGACCTGTATCCGGGTGTTGTTGTCTTGTGCAAGATCTATGATATCTACGGTCAATCCACTAGTCAATTCTGTCCATTCTGCGGTTGTACTGTTCTTGAAATAGACAGAGATGTCTGTCGAGTTACAGAAGTCATAAGGTATCTCGTCTGTGATGTTTATCGAGTAGACATCATTCTGTGTCTGGTTGACTTTCACTGTCGTGTTGACATCTATCGTCTCGTTCTCTCCTGCTATTAGGATGTCCGGGTTCAGCAGTTTAGTGATCTGCAAAGAGATGAGACTGACTGTGAAATCTACCTCATCCATGTTCCAGTTGTCGGCAGTGTCGTTTACGTAGAGTTTGAGATTATTATTTCCTTCAACCGCCGTTATTGTCGTGTTTGCGCATGTTGGGAGAGTCGTGTTTGCGCCATTCAGTTCGTAGATGCAGGTCGATATTCCGTTTGTGTCTTGTGCGCTGTAATTGAGGTCGATCTGTAAGGTTCCGTAGGTCGTGGCGATCGGGGACTGGATTGATATTGACGGTGGGGTCGTGTCTGACAATGTCAGATAAATCTGTCTGTTTTCTGTTAAATTAAGTTCGTCTGCAGCATTTGAATATTCAAACTTTGTTGCATTAACGGTATAATTCACATAATCTATATAATATTTCGCGGTTGCATCCTGCATATATTCTGTCAGAGTCTGCCTTTCTATGTTCCCTGATACATCAGTAAGATCGGTAAATGCCTGTGTGCCGTTATTCTGCCAAGCAGTGACATTTGCATTTTCAATTAAATTACCTAAAGAGTCGTTGACATAAACATCAAGATACCACTGTATCTTGAGTGATGACGTATCAATAATACTGAATCTTGAAGAATTAAATGTTGCATTTATAATGTAATTATCAGCGTCATCTACGGAATAAACATCATAATCTTCTGCAGAATCAGTTATGTTTGTGTCTGTTATCCTGTTCGAGTCAGATGTGGTGAAATATAGACCCACACCATTTCCAGAAGTACCATTAGCTGTATACCCATTTCCTTTAGTGCCACCAATCAAAGAGGATATGTCATTTAAAGTTATGTTATTTGATGTGGATGAATATAAATAGATACCGATTGATGTTCCTCCTGAACCACCTATACCTGTAAATCCACCTGTACCGCCAGACATACCACTAAAATCTGAGATTATATTGTTCTCAATCATTGAGTCATTGACATCAATCAACGCAATACCAATCGATAATCCACCTACACCACCAACCCCTTGATATTCACCTGTCTCTATTGAACCACCGATCAATATAGGTGCAGTTGATGAGATGATATTGAAATCTGAGATATTAAGGCCTGTTTTATTGTAAAAATATAATATTGGTCTTTCATCTATCTTATTTAATTTTGACGGGTCAGGTGCATCTCCAGATAAAGCAGTCATCGTATTATCATATGAATCTGTATCAATCCATATTGCGGCTGTTGTGCCATTTATATCTTCAGAATTATCGAGACCACCACCACTCAAAGAAGAGATATTGTTGGAAGTGATATCATTGGATATTGATGCAGATAAGTAAATGCCAGATGATGTGCCACCAACACCATTAATATAATCAGTATTAAATCCTCTTGCACCACCAACTCCTCCAGTCAAGGAATTTATTGTGTTTGATGTTATGTCATTAGATATTGATGATGATAAATAGATAGCTGAAGATGTTCCGCCAGCACCTCCGGGACCCATTGTCCCCCCAATACCTCCCGTACCGCCAACTAAAGAAGATATATTATTTGAAGTTATGTTATTATTTGTTGAAGACAATAAATAAATACCAGATATAGTACCGCCAGTACCACCCTCACCAACAGATCCAGAACCGCCAGACATACTGCCAAAATCTGATATCATGTTGCTCTCAATCATTGAGTCATTGACATTAATCAACGCAATGCCAGTTGATAATCCACCTACACCACCAACCCCATGATATTCGCCTGTCTCTGTTGAACCACCGATCAATATAGGCGCAGTTGATGAGGTGATATTGAAATCTGAGATATTAAGGCCTGTTCTATTGTAAAAATATAATATTGGTCTCTCATCGATCTTATTTAATTTTGACGGGTCCGGTGCATCTTCAGATAAAGCAGTTATCGTATTATCATAAGAATCAGTCTCTAACCATATTGCGGCTGTTGTGCCATCTGCACCATCTGCACCTTCAGTACCACCTACGCTAACAATCAAAGAAGATATATTGTTTGATATTATGTTGTTATATGTTGAAGATGATAAATAAATGCCTGAAGACGTACCACCACTGCCGCTTGCACCCATACTTTCAATAGTACCACCTGTGCCGCCAGCCAAAGAATAAATATCATTTAAAGTTATGTCGTTATGTGTTGAAGAGGATAAATAAATGCCTGAAGAGATACCTCCACTGCCGCCTGATGAACCTATCTGTTCTCCGGTACCACCTGTGCCGCCAGTCAAAGAATAGATATTATTTGAAGTTATGTTGTTATTTGTTGAAAACAATAAATAAATTCCGGAAGATGTACCCCCTGTGCCAGAAGGATTAAACTCATTTCCATTAGGTATTCCAATCTCAGCCTGAATATTGGCAATATTATTGTTTTCAAAACTATTGTTTGATGAAATTACGTAAATCCCTGCCTTATAAGTCCCGTCAAGACCTGCACCATCAGGATCCCAGATGTAACCTCCAGTTATATTGAAGTTATTTATTATTGTACCATTTACAGATACATTGAAACCACCTACGAGCTGGGTATCTGCATTATTCTCAGCTTCAAGAATCACATTTTTTGTGATGTTAACCTGTTCCGTATAGGTTCCGTTGTAAACATATATTGTTGCTCCTTGATTGACAACACCGCTATCGATAGATGCCTGAATTGCTGTGAAACAGGGGGTGTTGCTTGCACAGATGCTGTCATCGTCGACATATGCATTGTCTGTCGGCAGCATCATCATTAATGTCCTTGTCTCTGTCTGATTTATGTTTCCCGCCAAGTCCTGAGCGTAGGCTGTGTATGTGTAGGTCCCTTCTGTCAAATCGGTTATGTTTGCTTCCAATCTGTAAAGTCCTGCGTTGTAGGAGGCGTTGATTTCTTCTGCATTTAAAATTCTAGTATAGAATCTTATCTCGTCAAGTTTAACTTTTGCCGGCGAATAAACTGCATCTGTTTCATGACCTCCAAAACGAGCCGCATTTGCGTTATTCAATAACCATGTATTTGCATTATTGACAAAATTCTCCTTTATCCCATCTATGAAAAGTTCCATATTCCCTGTCTGTGTTCCAGTTTTGTTCCAAGTGCCAACCACATGATACCATTTTCCTAGAATCCATTCATTTGTTGTTGAATATAAATATTGATTCAAGCCAGTAGCTTCTGTCTTTGATGCAACTGAATACCTCAAGCGTCCATCGTTTTCAACAAGATTAAAGTTAAGGTTGCCCCATACTGTAATCTGTGCAGAAGATATCAATGAATCTTTATCTGTGCGACCGCTGTTGTATGTCTCTGTTGGCATAAACCAAAATTCAAATGTGCCTTTTCCAGCTATCGCTATTGTGTTTATTACACCATAAGGATATGTTACATAATCATTGACTCCATCAAAAGTTCTTGCTCCACCAAACCTGCCACTTTCTATATATGTTGATTCTCCTTCAGTTGCGTCGTTTGAATATGTTGAATGGTCTGTGAAATCTGTGTTGTTGTTGAATCGCCACCAAGCGAGTAAAGACCTATTCCAGTCGATGAATGCGGTGATATTGTTTGTGTCTGTTGCGGTGACATTGATGTATGTGTAATTTGTTTTTATGGAATCGTCATTCTCAGGTGTTGGATTAACAAAATAAATATTCGGAAGTGTATCGTCAATCGTGAACTGGTACATCTTTGCCTGCAGATTGTTCAGGGTGTCATTTGCCCAGATGTTGATTGTTTTTGTTCCTTCAATCCATCCGGTTGTGTTGATGTCATAAGGACTGTTTAAAGTGTAGTTTGTCGTGCCTGAATCATTTGACCACCATGCCTGGCTTATGGATGTTGTTGCATCTGTGATTGTGAAATTTATCCATACTCCTGAATTGATTGCTGATGTGTTTGTCGGCGCATCTAAAGTAATGGTCGGTGCGGTTGTGTCGACAGTATAAACAAAATAACCAGAAGTGTTTGAATTGCCTGCCAAATCATAGGCAATTACTCTCCAGTACCATTTTGCATCAGACCACGAAGAAGTTACAGAATAGTTGCTCTCTGTAATGGTTGTTGTGTTGTATGTGTAGTCGATACTTGTGAATGCCGGGTCGTTGTCGACCTGAACTGTGTAATTTGCAAAATTGGTTTCTGTCACTGTTGTCCAATTTAAATCCGAAGTGCTGTCTGTTGAGTTTGTGTTGTTTGATGGAGAAATTAGGGTTGGTCCTGTCGGGTAAATCGTATCCACACTCACCGTTATCCCTGTCTGGTTTGTGCCAGATAAAATATCGTAAGCAGTGGCATTTATGTAGTATGTTCCGTCTGGGGTTGCTCCAGACAGTTCTACTGTCCATGAGGCGGACGTATTTGTGGTTGAGTTTATTAGTACCCACGTTGAGTTATACAAAGAGATATTTGTGTAGTTTAGGGTTAAATCTGTTGAGGTTCCGGTTATTGTGATTGTTGATGAGTCCAAATAGGAGTTGTCGGCAGGGGAGATTATATTAACTAAAGGGTCGGTTGTGTCTACTGTGAATGTTACTGATGTGCTGTTTATGTTTCCTGCTGTGTCGTTTGCCCAGAGGATTATTGTGGATTGCTGATCATCCAGTGCTGTGAATGTTGTGTTGGTTGTTAATGTGGTATTTGTGCTGTTGTATTCGTACCATGTTGTGTCGAGGTTTGTGTCTGAGCTGGTGTAATTCAGGGTTATGTTTGTATCTGCGTATGTTGTGTTTGTTGGGGAGTGGAGGTTTACATAAGGATTAGTTGTGTCAACTGTCAATGTTCTTGTTTCTGTGCTATTTACATTTCCTGCCAGATCCTGTGCATAGGCTGTGTATATATAAGACCCGTCTGTTAAATTAATGATGTTTGTTCCTAATGGGTATAATCCTACATTGTAAGATGCTTTGATTTCATCTAATGTAATGGCACGATTCCATATTTTTAAATCATCAAGATTCCCAGTGAAACCATTCCCTATTTCGAAATTTGAGGAAGTGCTAGTTGGATTAAAAATTACATCTGATGAAAATGTAACATCAATTCCATTTTTATAAAATTTCCCAATTGAACCGTTACGAACAAATACAATATGTACCCATGTATCTAAATCTAATACATTAAATGCAATTACTTGTTTATTTTCAGATGTTCTAAAAAAAGATGCAACTAACAACCCATTTAAATTTTCTTGAATATACCAACCATCATTATTATATGAACCGCGACCCATAATAATTTTATTATGTTCATTAACTTTTCGTTTTATCCAAACAGATACTGAAAAGTCTCCCATAAGATTTAAACTAGAATCATTTCCTACATCAATATAACCGTCATCAAGTTTAACACCACTCCCAAATTTACCAGAGATATATGTTGGGTTGGAACTATTTATTCCATTATTAGAATAACTTGACCAGTCGCGGAAGAACGTATTATTCTCACCAGATTCTTGATTGAAACGCCACCAAGCTACAAGGGAACTATTCCAATCTATGAAGGTGGTTAAATTTGGATTTATATCTGTCACTGTTGTGTTAAGATATGTATTATTTACATTTTGATATGTATAATTATCTTCTGTTGGATATACGAATTCTATTAATGGATTTATTGTGTCAATAACTAATGTCCTTGTTTCTGTTTGATTTGCATTTCCTAAAGTATCATTTGCCCACACATAATAAATATAAAGTCCATCAGTTAAACTTGTCTTATTTAAAAAATTCTGTGACATAGTCTCATTTGTACCAGCCCAATTTAAGATAGTTGTATCTAGATTAATTTCTGTTAATGTCCAATTAAGATAAGTATAATTTTTGTTAATATATGAATTATTATCTTCAGTAGGATTGACAAATTCAATATACGGTCTAATTGTGTCAATACTAAATGTCCTATTCAAAGGTTGAGCTGTATTTATACCATCAGAACAGTTCACGGTCCAGTTTTGATTTATATTTTCAGATACTAAGATGTTATTAAATGTGGTATCTGTAGCGTTTTCAGTTGATGAATTTGTAATTATTAATGTACTATTTATATATAAAGAACATACCATAGATGTATTTAAATTGTCAGTTATGTTGAAAGTTAAATCTATTGAATTTGAAGAGATATTATAATTCTGTTCTGGACTAATTAATGTTAAGATTGGAGAAACTGTATCAATTGTTAAAGTTCTTGTTTCTGTTTGATTGAGATCACCTACTATATCTTGGACGTGCGCGGTATAGGTATAAGTTCCATCTGCTAAGTTGGTTATGTTTGTTTCTAATCTGTAAAGTCCAACATTGTAGGATGCATTAATCTCTTCTGGGCTAAGTGCGCGGTTCCATATTTTGACTTCGTCAATTGTGCCGTTAAAGTAACGGCTCGTTGTATCTACATTTCCTAACCAAATATTATTTGCTGTTGGTACTAAGGCTGTTGTTGTGTCACCCGTACCATTTGCAACTGCATTAAGATAAAACTTCACATTTTGATTTATTTCGTTCTTGTCGAAAATGACTACAATAAAACTCCATTGATTCATTGGTACGTCTATATTTGACTCAAACCATAAGCCTGCGGCAGCATGCCAAAATGCAATTTTAGAACCAGAACCACTATTCTTTCTTATTTGAGTATAATGATTTTCCAATTCAGAAATAATAGCATAACCTCCAGACCCTATAGTACCTGTTGGTTTTACCCAAGCCATTATAGTTATCTCGTCTGTAATATCTAAACTAGAATCATTTCCTGCATTTACATAATCATCACTTCCATCGAATATCAGTCCTTTACTGAAATACCCATTTGTGTAATTTGGGCAAGTTGTTGTTGTGCAAGATCCGTCATTACCATAACTTGACCAATCACGGAAATATATATTGTTCTCTCCTGATTCGTTATTGAAACGCCACCAACCGACCAGTGATTTGTTCCAGTCAAGGAATGCAGTGATGTTGTTTGTACTGCCTAAATTTGATGCAGACACATTAATGTAACTCCAGTTTCTATTTACATGACCAATATAATCATCTGTTGGAGATACAAATCCAATCTCAGGAGGATAACGATTTAATATGAACATATACATTTTTTGCACTATATTATTTGCACTATCATTTACCCATACATAAATTATATTGTATCCATCAGGCCATTCGCTCATATTTATATCCCAAGGTGAATCTAATGTGTAATTGGTTATGCCTGCATCATTTGACCACCAAGATGTGTCTAACAATAAATCATCAGCCATTGTTAAATTCATCCATAAAGGTTCTGTGATAATTGTATTATTAGCAGGATCATCAAGTGTGATTGTCGGTAAAGTTAAATCTATATTAAAGTATTCGGTTGTAGAATTTAAATTCCCAGCAGTGTCATTACAATAGAAAGTAACAGTATGTGTCTCCTCAGCCATAGAATTATTAACGTCGTAAAAATTAGTCAATGTATCATTTGATAATGTTATGTTTTCTGTGTTGTCTAATGAATAACCACACCAATCAGTACCTCTTATATCTGTCACACTAAGATTGAACCAAACTGATAATGCATAAGACCTATTTTTTGGAGATAATATAGTTATCTCAGGGGGTGAAGTATCCACGATAAAACTTGTTAAATCTTCGCCATAGATATCATTTAAATCTGTGGTATTTACCATTAAAGTATAATTTCCATCGGTTGATGGTGCTGTGATTAAGTATTCATATGCACCAGTAGCATTAGTTGTTGTATTACCCAGAAGGACACCATCCATATAGACACTTACATTTAAATTTGGAAGAACATCTCCAGTTGGCTGGAATATTGTAGTACCGTTCAATAATATTGTTTCATCAGGCATTACATCAGTCTTATTTAATTGTGGTGAAAGAGATACGTTCAAATATATTGTTTTTGTTGTAGGAACTGAAATTATGGCATCTGTTCCAATATAACTCAAAATATTAAGATAATATGTTGGTGTAATATTCAATGCAAACCCAATATGTCCTTGTTCATTACTTACCCCCTGAGCTGCATAAACACCGTTTGTATATAACGTTATAATTTCGTCAGATACAGGATTATAAATCTTATCTGATATATATTTTAAAATAGTTAAATCTATATTCTCTTGAATTGATGTTGTTTTTGGCACATCAATATTATTATGTGTGGATAAAGCATAAGATACATTACCCTCCCAGACCATGATTGTATAATTCTTGGAGGAATTTAATGAGCATATAAGTCTTGACTGTTCGTTTGGATAACCTTGACATACGATTACTGATGTCTCTGTATCATAGAATGTAAGTTTTTCATCAGAGATTGAATTTCCTGTTATATTTTTTAACTCTACATTAAGAGTATCCAATTCTGTGGAGCCATTATATTTCTGAAGAGTATAATCGTTTGAAATGCTTGCATTCAAAATGTATGCACCATACTCAGTTGTAATGTTATAGGTACCTAAAGAAAAACCACATTTAATGTTTCCGTTTTGGTTAGTCTTACCTTCACATTTAAGTGTCCCTGTTGTAGAATTATAAATTTTGACAACAGTGTTGGTTAAAAGACTGCCAGATTCATTAATAATTTTAATAGATTGATTACAACCAGTTATGTCATCTGTTGCATTGAACATGTAACCCATATTCTCAAAACCGAAATCATACTCTTTACCCCAAGCATAATAGTACCCTTCTGAACAAACAGGATTATCCCATTCGGGAGATATTACTTTATCAAAAGTTATGTTGGCACCACCTGAAGCTGTGGTATCACTTGAAAGACCTGAAGAGGTTGTGTGAACTACTGCAAGATAATCCTTATCAAATAAATCATAGGATTTTAGTCGCCATACACCATTGAGACTTATAGGTCCAACAAGCCCAATATTACCATGTATATCTTTTGCAAATCGTGGCATCCATTCCCAAGTGTAACCTGCACTAGCATCAAATGTTTTTATTATCCACCCTTCGTCACCTCTCCTAACTAATTTCATTGAAAAATCTTCAGCATTATAAAAGACCAATAATGGATAAGAATCTGCATCAAAAATAATATCAGGGGAATATTGATGAGTTCCGTAACCATGGAGTCCTAGACTATATACTTTATAATTGTCTCCATAATCATTCCAATTGGTTCCATTCCACTCACGGTACCTTATTTTCCAATAGGTATCATCATA
>WTCB01000031.1 GCA_013138765.1 Candidatus Nanohaloarchaea archaeon | reverse complement strand
TGCGTGGTCTGGTCTATGATAACTGAAATGTTTGTTGAATTGATTGCGGTCCAATTGATGCCTAAAACATTATTGTCAACATCAGACACATAATCATCCAAATCGACTGAGTCATTGTACGCATCCTCATCCACTGTGATATTGGGCATTGAGGTTATTATAGGCGCATCATTTACAGGTAAGACAGTAACATTAATTATTACAGTATCGCTCAAGATGGAATCATTGACTGTCAATCCTATCAGTTCGCTGCCGTACCAGTCGGCAGGGTAACTGAATGTTAGATCAGTTCCTGAAAATGTGGCGTTTGTATCGTCTGATGTCCATGTGAGCGTATCGTTGTCTGCGTCTGTCGCGTTTGATGAAATGTTTATTGTCCAAGATAATGCATCTTCAAGTACGCTTTGGTCAAGGTTGCCAATGATTATCGGAGCATTATTATAATTTACATATACTGTTCTGTTCCCAGTACTATTCATGTTCCCCACAAGGTCAGTTACAAAGACATCATAATTATACCAAGTATTGTCTAAAATGGTTGACAAATTATAATTACAAGTCATATTGGCAATATTCATAGTATAATTAATTGCGGTAACATTACCTATTGACAATACGCAGACTGACGGCATTTCCGATAAAGACACATTCACATATAATGCAGATTGATTAAATGTGCTAGCATTTTCCGGTGTCGGCAATACGTATGTGATCTCAGGCAATATTGTCTCGTTCTGCAGTACAAAATCATAACCGTAAGAAACATTTAAGGTCAGGTTTATAATCGTGTCATTCTCTCCGACAAAAAGCCTATTGGAGATATTATTTATTTCATATCCATATTCATAAAACCCATGCGGCATATAAATTATTACTCTCTGATTGTCTTCTGTTACATTCAATGAAAAATTATACCTACTTTCAGTAACATTCCAAGATGAATTCAATAATGGATAATATGACTCGTTGATTACAGGCCTTGTATATAGATCACTATATGAAAAAGACCAATTATGCATATCAACAATTTTTGGAATCAAAAAATCATCAACAATTATCTGCCCAAATGTATCATCTAAAGATAAGTTAAGTATAGTATTATTTCTATAAAATTCTAAAAGGAATGTTTCAGCATAATCATGACTAATATTCAAAGACATATCTTGTGATGCATTTATGGTTGTTGCAGATATATTGAATAATATATGGCTTGTATTTATTGTATCCATAATTACACTATTCTCTGTTAAATTAATAGATATATTAGTGCTAGAAAAATAATCCGAAGTATCTCCTGCATCCGGGCCGAACGGATTTTCATCAACCATGAATATTTTTGCCCAATAATATACTCTTGAAACATCTGTAATTATAGATATGTTAAGTATTGTCTCAAGTGCAGGTCTTGTAAATCTTTCAAGCCAATCTATTGTCTTTGTGCCATTTATGCATCCAGCACAATGTCCTGTGTTGTTTGTATCGAGTTCGGCATAAGGGTTTATTGTGGTGATATCAGAAAAAAAAGATGATGATTGCGTATGATTGACTTCTGTATCATTTTCGGGGTGGAAAAGCTTGATCGGAATGTGCCTAAAATTCGTGTAGAATTCTATGGCTGAACGTCTCTTGTATTCAAAAGGGTATGCAATTGTTGTACCACCTACCTGTTGTTCATTGTATGTCCCATAAAGCAGGCTGCCAATATTACCATCATTTAAGTCATCTGTCCATTGCAGAAGGTCAGTCACACCAAACCATGAGACGACAGCCGCAAAAAGCGACGGATTCCTTGCGACCAGACTTAGGTCTGAATTGCCGAGCGAGACAAGATATATCCTGTCGTGGTCAACAGAAGATATGGCATCCATGTAATCTATGACATCTCTAATCTCGGATTCTATATTGAACCAGCCAAGATCCATGCCCTCATGGAATGAATAGTTTTCATTGCGACCGTATCCCTCAGGAGATACCATCAACCAATTTTTTTCATCTATAATCTCATCAAGGTCGCTCTTGAAACAATCTTCTGCTGTGCTCCTGTATCCATGCAGACAGATAACTAAAGGAAGTGGTGCTACTTCCATACCTGCAGGCAGCTGATATGTCCCTTTTCCGAAATCACCGTCATATGAACGTATATATGTAAAATTGTATATTTCCCGCACCATAGGATTAGTCTTGAATTCTATGACATAGGTGCCTCCCTCAACCATAGGTGCACCCCCAACATCCCATTTATCTTGAAGACCCCAATATTGTATATTATTTTCCCAGTCCACTCTACCTTCGGTTGTCCCGACCGGATGGTTTCTTAATTTTATTGAGAAGATATCAAGATCAACTGTTGTGAATGACACTTCTTTCCATGCAGCGCTCAATCCTATATTATCTGACAGATCTTCATGATTAGTCGTATTTGTCTCATTCATGGAGATGAGATTGCTGACATTCCCTGATACAAAAAACAATACATCCCCTACCGAATCATATAAGTTGACGGTCACGTCAAAATCCCTGTCATAGAATGTGTATTTCCATACACCTACATCACTGTGGCAAACTATCCTATTTGATGAGATCACGCTGGATGTTGCATCTATCATTGTTCCTGTGAGATTTTCCATAAAAATGCCCTTAACATCTGTATCATTGGCAAATACATTCTTGTCGGAGTCATCTATGTATAATTCTATGGCATGACACTTGTCATTTATTGAAATATTATATCTTTTTGAGGATACATTATAGCCATCTGGTGTGGTGATTATTTTTGTATTGCTTATCTTTTGCATGTAATTTTTGGCATCTATGTCTATCTGTATCAGATATTCTCCCCCCGCATGCATAGGGTTGCCCTGATTCAATGACCATTCGTTATTCAGCCCCCATACCTGTACACCGTCCACAAAATCTACCTGACCTTCAGTATTTCCAATCGGATGATCATTGAGGTATATCGTGATGTCTATGTCCTCAAATGTTGTAAAAGTTGTTTCTGGCCATTGTGCAGTTATCCCTTCCTGGTCAGTCAGGTCTTCAATATTTGAGGTATCTTTCTGTGATACGCTCTTTAAAAAATCTATATCTGGTGCGAATATAAGGTCGACATCCCCTGATGTACCTTTAAGCCTTACAAATATGCCTATGCCTGATTCTTTAAAATCGTATTCTACAGTCCCGAAAGAAAAATTGAAGATGACCCTGTTGTCAATCACGACATAATTTAATGCGCTTAAGTGGTCTAGGGTACCATTCTGGAAGAAAAGTCCATCAAATTTTGGGACAAATTCATTCCCCATAAGATCCCAGATACTGTTTTTTACAAATAAGGCATCAAGTACGCTGTCATTTCTGACAAATGCATCATATTCGGGAGCTGTTATGTTGATGCCCTCTGGTTCAATAGATATCTGTATATTATCATCTATCTTCTGGAATTGACTATTGTCTACTCTCAACATTACTTTATATGTCCCAGTTGTCATCGGGTTACCGCCATTGTTCGCCCATTCATTCTGCAACCCCCAGTATAATATTCCATCATGCCAATCAATCTGCCCTTCGGTTGCACTTACTGGATGATCTTTGAGCGAGATTGACAGTTCTGAATTCTCAATTGTGGTCAATGTTATCTCTGGCCATGCTGCGTCTATGCCGATATGGCCTGAAAGATTTTTGTTGTTTGCAGTATCTGTCTCATTTACCTCATTAAAATATGCAATATCAAAAACAGAAAATAGATTAGTGTTGTCCGGCGAATCCAATACTGATATTATATCTATCCCGGCATCTGTGAATATGTATTCTATATGTCCTCTATCGGTATTAAAAAATATCTTATTATTAGACAATACAGATGATGTTGCAGTCATTATGTCTAAAGTACTGTCTGTGAGATATATTCCTTTTTTATCTTGATACAAATCATATCCTAATAAGTCCCATGAACTTCCGTTAACATAAAAATCTTCAAGTATGCTATTATTGTTCAATACTGCACTATACTCTTTGGATGCGATGCTGTATTTTCCATCAACATACTGTATTTCTGTATTGTCTTTTATCTGATTAAAATCTGTCAGATCAATATTGAATATTACTTCATAACTGTTTCCGAAGGTCATAGGATCTCCACCCAATGGTTCCCATAGGTTATTGAGCCCCCATATGAACATATTATCATGCCAGTCTACCTGACCCTCGGTCGTTCCGATTGGATGATCCTTGAGCGATAATGAAAGTCTTACATATTCAACAGTTGTCAATGTAATCTCCTTCCACATCTTGTTTACGCCAAGTCCATCTGTAAGGTCTTCGGTGTCTGAGGTGCCTGTCTCATTTGCATATTGTATATATGTAATATCAAATGGTACGAAAAGACTGGTGTCCGAAGCAGATGAAGAGAGTGTAATATTTATTGAAAAATTTGATTCTGTGAATATGTATGTCCAATTGGTTTCAGGAGTCCTGAATTCAATGCTTGCTGAAAGATTGTTCTTGTATGTGGCATTCAATACTTCAGAATCATTGTATAGATACACACCTCTGTAATCATTTTTAAAATCACTTCCGATTAAGTCCCATGAACTGTTGTCTGCTTTTAATTCGGTCAATCTGCCTGAGTTATCTATATATGCAGTGTAATTTGATGCAGTTATATCAAATCCGTTTTCTACTGTATTTATTGTAAGGGCTGAAACATCTGTCAATGGTACAAGGAATATAAAAAGTAGAAATATAGAAATTTTCATCCTAATCCTAAACTCCCTTAATCTCTGTTTTTAGTTGTCTTAATTTCTTGTCGACATCCTCAATATCTTTTGGATCACCTGTGGCCTTTGCAACTCCAATGTCTGACTTTATAGATGAAATCTTGTAGTCAATTATTGATGTATCTTTGCCAACTCTTCTTTTTTCAGACAATGTTTTCTGCATATCTTCAAACAAAGATTCTATCTGTTCTATCTTTGTCTTTGGCATAGGTCTTTCTATAGTATTTGATCTGTTTTTTAGGGGGGGTTGCTGTCTTGGTATTTTTATATCGACTTTTTTTGTCTTTTTGACATTATTTAGTGTCTGTCTTATCTTGTGGTGTATCTGTGTCTTCTGTTTTTTTGTTCTGTATTCATATGCATACTGCACCTTATCTTTTTTGGGTGCTATCTTGACTTTTTCCTGTTGTATCTCTTTATCCTGTGAATCTTCTTCGGATGACTGTGTGCTTTCATTTTCATTACTCTGTATATTATCGTCTGTTTTTGTATCTGTGTGTTTTTTCTCTTCCTTTTTCTGGTCTTCAATGTATTTTTCTCTTTCTTTCTTTGCCTTCTCTACCTCTTCTTGTATCTCCTGGTCTGTCACATAAGCCTGCTCTTTTTTCTTTGGGGTCTTCCCTAGTTTTTTCCATTGGTCTTCAATCCGTGGTGTAAGTCCCTGAAGGTATATGTCTACCATGTTGAACTTGCCTTTCTTGATCTTTGACAGGGCAAGCTTGATCTCAAGGTCAAGGTCAAATGTGTCGACACCCAGTTCCTTCAACTGCTGTATCTGGTACTTCAGGTCATAAAGTATGGTGTTATATTTGTAATATTTATCCAGGATCTCATCAGACAGACGTTCAACACTGTGCAGTATCGGTCGGAATGCTACGAAATACGGCTGGCCTTTGTTGTAATCTGCGTTCATGACCATGCCTGTACCGATTGATGCCTTGACGATTGATTTCATGAGATCTTCGCCATATTTCATGTTGATGCGTTTCAGGTCATCTTCGTCTCTTGTCCGCACCTGTACTTCTGTGCCTATGTTGGCCTTGATGGATCCTATGAAATCAGACAGTACTTGGGAAATCAGCACTAAACCGACACCCCATTTCCTGAATTCTCTGGCACCCCTCTCTATCTGCAGGAATCCTTCACCGCTGCCGCCGAATTTTGGAAGGAGCCTGTGAATCTCATCATAGACCATGAGCAGTTTGAGCTCTTTTGATTCGGGCAGGTTTGCCTTGAACACCTGCCTTACAGTGTTTGCAATAAATATGTCTATGTCTTTAGGATCAATCTTGTTCATGGTGAACACTGTTATCTCGCCCGGTTTTACGTGCTCTTTTATGTCTATCACTTCACGGGCATCATTTATTGTGAATATGTTACCGTTGAAGTCGGTTGCATCTGCCTGTTTCATGCCAAAGTCTGAGTATTTTTCAAGAAGATTCTTTTCCTTCAATTTCCTTAAGAATCCGGACCATTGTGCTGTGGGGTCAAATACAATCACAGACACATTACTCTTCAGTGCCTCTTCAACAATTACCTGTGCCGCAATGGACTTACCGCCACCGGTTGCCCCGGCAACCAGTGTATGCATCTGCAGCTTGTCAAGCGGCAGGAATGTGCGCATGTCAGTCTCTGCCACCTTCCCTATGAATGCGGAACGGTCCGTTGCTTTTGGAAGTAAGGCAGGGTTGACCTTTATCTTATATTTCTTGTTATGCTGTGCATAATATTGGTATCCGTATCTTGACAGGAATATCATCATTATTAGAGCTATAATTAATGTATAATACATAATTTTTAGACCCATAAAACTCTTGTTGTACCATTTCTTCTCTATAGTGATATAGTTGAGTGATGATGCCTGCATAGACTGATTATTGTTGGTGTAGTAAGCATATCCTTTGACTATGTATCTTCCTAAGATCATATCTTCCGGTATCTGTATCTTTTTCATTACACTGATAGTTGTCTCTACAGCTATTGACTCTTCAACTTCTGCGAATATCTCGCCAGTCACCGGATCAACAATCTGAAGGAGTAGCTGGATGTCTACCCTCTTTGTCTTACCAAGATTGTATACATCTGCCTGAACAGTTAGTGTGTCTCCGGGCACCAGATTCTGCTGGTATGGCTGTATCTTTAAGTCAAGTAGTTTTTCTTTTGTCTCAAGAACACGGATATTTACAGGGATGTCCATAGATTCTTCAGGATTGACTATTGTGATGATACCGTCATAGGTGCCGGGTATGGTGTCTGAAGGGATGTTTATCCTTGCAATTATTGATGATTTTTCTAAAGCACCGAGCGTTATAGAACCTTTGTCAAATGTGATAAAGCTCTTTATGTTTCCGTCTGAACTTACATATAATGTGGATGTGATATTCTTGGTGTTCTCTAAAAGTATCTTGATATCTGTTGTTTCACCCGTATACAGCTGTTTTTCGATTGCCTTGGCATCAACTCTTACTCCTTTAAGGTCAGTTGTCCTTGAGACTATCTGTTCAACATTGTCTTTTAGGCTTTCCATCTGTTCATAGAATGTATCATTTGTGAGGGCTCCTGTCGTGCCACTGCTTCCACCGCCACCACCGCCTGAACTTGTCCCTACGGATGTGCATCGACCGTCATCTATACAGTCCGGGCTTGAACAGGATTCACCATAGTCAATGTTGCACTTGCCATCCCCTTCAACTGACAATTGTGTTGATATAATATTGTCGTCTTCAGCAAGTACATAACCTGAGAATGTGTAGATTGTTGCTTTAAATATATGGTCCATAGTGTCTATGTCCGGGAGTCCGTTGTTGTCGTTTGGTGACTGCCAAAGACCATTGCAGGACCTTTGGGAAATACTCCAGTTCTCGCATCTGAAAAGCCGCAATGCTTCTTCATAGGGCGGTATGTTATTGCTGTAGTCTATCTCAACGTCTACCTTGGAAAAATTGGTGTGCTCTGTGAATGCGAAAAGCTTGAGACGGTTGTCTGTGGCTCTCGGGATTATGTTTGTGGGCTGATCTTTCTCATCCATGTTGAACAGTATCGACATGTTCTCTGTTATCTCAAAGTCATGGAATGTGAAATTATAGTCATTATAGCTTAATTTTATATCATAAGATCTTACATGAAGATCATTTAATGAGATGTTTCCGGATTCACCTGTATCTACTGAATTCATGATTTCAGCAGTATCCGGACGGTAGAATGTGATTTTCATATTCTGTATTATCTCGCCTGTCGGTTTTATGAATTGATGAACTAGATCTTTTATTTTATAATGCTCAAAATAGTCTATTTTTGATCTTGTGTTACCTGCACTGTCATTGGCATAATATGTGACTTTGTAATCTCCTAGTTCTGTAAGGTCTGATAAGTTATAGGTGAAATGTGTGCCGTTAAGTTTAGCAAGGATTATATCTGTAGTATTAAGGCTTTCTGGTGCTGTAATTGTTGCAGTCACTGTGTCTGTCCCTATATTATCTGTCATTATAACTGTCAAAGTTGTTGTGTTTCCATATATGACATCGTCAGCGTTTAGATTTTCAAATTGTGGTGCGGTCACATCATGGTAATATATTGCTGAAGCGTTTGTTGTCCTGACTGACACTATACCCATACTGCTGCTGTAGTCTGCCTGAATGCTGACATCATGATACTCTGCATCTTTTGCATACGGAGCTGTACATGTAATTAAAGTGTTGTTGTCCATAATTACGGTTGATATCACTGTGCATTCTGAACCATTTATTGATACCTTATAAGTGGTATTGCCTGTGATTACATCCTGGCCGAATATCAGGTTTGCAGTCAATCCTATTATATTATCAGGTATTATCTCTGTATCTGGGCTGATGTTGATTATGCTTAAGTCCATGGTAAATGTGTTCACTTCAATGTCAACTGTCTTTATGACTGTGTTTCCGGAACCTACATCGGTTATGTTCAGCTGTGCCACATATTTATTATTTTCTTCAAAAGCAGTATAGTTCAAGATGACTGATGTGTTGTCAGATACTGCAACTGTCGGGTTCTGATTGACTATACCCATAAATGCAGTTGCATTTCCTGCAATGGTTATCGTAAATGTGTTCGGAAGGTTTCCTTCGTTTACTATGTTTATATCATTGTTCTGTGTGTTCTGGTTAGATACTGCATTTATAGTGAGTCTGTTCCTGTCTATATCCCAATCATAATTAGACTGGACATTTGCTTTTATGTTTCTGTCTGTCGTTGTCTGCCCGACAATTGAGACCTGTGCATTCTTATTCCCGGGACTTACTCCCTCTGATACATTAAAATCTACAAATATCGGCAATGTCTCGCCTTTTAAGACAAGTATCGGCAGACTGTCATAATAGTTAAGGCCGTCAATCGAGAATTTCATCTCGATGTCTTCCGGTTCAACTGCAGTTATTGTAAGTGGTGCGTCATCATTGCCTATCCCTTCTATGTTGAAGGAGTAATAATTGTGGCTGTCGTGGTCAACATTGAATGTCTGCCCTTCAGAAAGTGTTGTGGTGTATGACTGATTCTTGCCGACTATGGTGTAGAATGTGTATGTCTTATTTTTTGCATCTGAATTCGGATCCTGCCATGATATGACCTCTTGGATCTCGTAGGTTCCATGCGGCGTATCTTTAGGTATTGTCATAGGTATGTCTCTTGATAATATGATGTTTTTTGCAATATTATCTAAAGATATGTTGCCTATGATCCAGCCTGTTGGCCTCTGGCTGTTATTTATCGTTATGTTATATGCGGATACATAACCGTCATTTATTATGCTGAGTGAAAAATTGATATTAAGGTCATCATTGTATCCCACATTATCTGTTGTCAGATTATCGGCAGATAAGGTGAGATTTGTAGCATCTACAGTCATGAACCATCCCTGTTCAGCTGTTGGCTGGCCGGACTGGTCAAGACCATAGATTGTGTAGGTATAGTTGCCTTTCCAGACTGTATCTGTGCAGACATATGTGAACTGCTCACCATCCATGAAACCCGGTGCTGCAGGGTAATTGGTTCTTTCCGGGATATACTTTGCAGTTGTTGCATTCTTTGTTATGTTGATGTATACGGATGACTGGTTTATGCCGTCTGTCTCATCATCCATCAGTATTATGTCTAAAGTTATGTTTTTTCCAATCTCTACAAAATTCTGCTGTTGTCCGTCTACTTTTGTCATCATGGAATATACGACAGGGGGCGTATCGGTTATGTTGAATAAGAAGAACACATATGATGACTGCGGTGTCGCTGAACTGTTCGTCATTGTCATGTTTATGGCTATATTGTAATTTGCGAAACTCTTGCCGTTCTGGTAGACATCAAATGTTGATATTGTGTCTTTCTCTACTGTGAACTGAGTTGGGTTTGTATCTGCGTCTATGTCTTTTGTAAGGCATACCAAAGCTGAGCATGATGAATATCCTGCCACATTTTCGTCGTACGTCATCTGGAACTGTATCGGCATGTTTCCTGTATTGTGTATCGTTACGTTTCCGATTGTTTCTGCGTTGTTGAGATTGAACTCTTTTTCGTATATCTGTTGTGTCTCAAAGTGCCAGCTGCCGTCAGGTAAGATGTAGAGATTCAGTGTGGACTGTCTTGACGGCAGGTTGCCTGTTGATATTATCAATGTACCTGTGTAGTTTCCGGTGTCTTGATGGTCTGGTATTGTGGCGAGAATGGATAGATTGTAATGTGTGTTTTCTGTAATGTTGCCCAGGTTCTGGGTGAAAGACAGCCAGCTTGCAGGGAGCGTGTTCTGGATGTATGTGACTTGTGTGTCTACAAGCTTGATATTTCCTGTTGAATTTACGATGTAGTTGAGCACATTTATCCTGTTGTGTTCCGCTGTTGCGTAATGGGTCTCGGGTACTGTTATTTCCGGGGAAACATTGATAGTTACAGGTATGGTCTTTGTTGGTCCGTTGTCTGTTGTGATTTTTAGATTGGCTGTGTAGATATGTGTGGATTCATTCTTGATGTCAAAGTAAATATGCAGTTCTGAGCTGAATGTTGTGTCAATCGCAGACCAGCCATCACCAGTCCAGCCAATTGACGGCGAACTGTAAGATACCCAGTCCTGCGATATGTCTGTCGTGTTTACCTTGACATCTGTGAGCATCTCGTTGCCTGTGTTTGTGATGATGATTATCACTTCTTTCTGTGTGCTCAATGATGTGTTCAATGTCATG
Source organism: Candidatus Nanohaloarchaea archaeon (assembly GCA_013138765.1). Lineage (GTDB taxonomy): Archaea > EX4484-52 > EX4484-52 > EX4484-52 > GLR71 > GLR71. Next base: position 2,479 of record WTCB01000031.1, on the reverse strand, counting down.
TCATCTATGCTTGTGCTGAATGCCGGGTTGCCTGATATCTCGATGATTGATGTATTTGTTTCGCTTGTCTCTGTCTCGTCATTTGTTGTGTAATTGAGCTTCCAGGTGATGCCGTATGTGTCTATTGCGGCTGACCCTTTTAGAGTTATGTCTACACTTGTGTTGCACTGTTCTTTTGGTGGTATTGTTGGGCAATTGTTGTCTATGGTAATGTCTTTTATCTGTGCTGGAGCAATTGTTGAGTATAATATGGGATTGAAGATAGAACCGTTTCCTGTATTTTTTATTGTGGCATTCAGGGTTGTTGTATAATCTGTTCCTGAAACAAAATCATCTATTGATGTGTAAGGTATTATTATCTCTGCAACGGTTGTGGGTGCCCAGAGGATCGATGTCGTGTTCTCACCGATTATGTTGTCCTTTGTCGTGTTTATCTTTAATGTGTATAATGTCTGTGCTGCTGTCTCCGGCAACCAGAACGGATATGACAGGAAACCTTCTGCATCTGTCTTTAATATTTTTGGTTGCGTATATCCTGCAGGTTCCGGTCGGTCTGCCCTGTAGTTGAAGGTGATGTTTTTTAGGTCGGGGGTCATTGATGTGTCTGTGGTGTTTAATGTTATCCTGTACATGAAATGTTGTATCTTTTGTGTCGTGTTTATGCTGCCTGTTGTGTTGTAGTATGTGCCTTCTGTCCCGTCAGGGCCTATGAACTGTTCTGTCTCTATGTCTTCTGTAGTGTTTGCTGTCTTTATCTGGATGTTTACGGTCCTATTGATGTCTATTGATGAATCTATTAATATGTCTGTCAGATTCAGGTTGACACCGACATCAAATATTTTTGATGTGTAAGTGCCTTGTGGGCAGTAATTGCCTTCGCTCCAGTTGATTGTTATGTTTGCTGATATTGATGTGTCTGCGTCATAGGTGATTGTGTCATTCGGTGATTTTATCTGCAGCATATTGCCCGTGATTGTTGTGGTCGGGGTTATCTTATCTGATGTAATGTTTCCGATCATTGCATTCTTATCCGTACTATTTGATGTTATGATGATAGTAATATTATAGGCCATAGTGTCCTGCCAATCTATTGATAGATCAATCTCATTTCCTGACTGATCTGTCATGTTTATTGTGTCTGCAATCTGGAATTCATTATTTTTGTAGAGGTCTTCAATTTCTTTGCTTGATAATGTCCGGTTGTAGACTGCTATATCTTTTAGGGTCCCGTTCAAGAAACCGGCTGTTGTGCCCTGTGCGCCCATGTAGAAATTGTCGGCAAATACTGTGATCTTGTCTGTTGCGGGCGTATCGCTCACTTTTGTTCCGTTGATGTATAATGTAAGGTTTATCCTGTCGTATGTCGCAGCCATATGGTACCAGCTGCCTTCAGTTATCTGTATGTCGGATACTGTCTCATACCATCCGCCCGCATATATCCTTGCTGAGATGTTTGTATCTGCATCAAGATGGATGTCATAAGATGTCTTCTTGCCGAACACTGTCGGTTGATTAGCTGTGTCATTGAACATTGCCCATCCTGTGATTGTCAGGTTGTCCTCTATCTGGAGACTTGGGCTGTTTGATACTACTGCGTATGTCGAGCCGTTGAAGTATAAATTATTGTTTATTATTGTTGCTGTCGTCGTACCGTTGTTCAGGCTTGATTGGTCTGTTATGTCAGTTGCATCTAAAGTCCACCAGCTTACTGCATCTTTCCTGTGGAGGCCGAAGAGCGTTTCTGGCCTTATCGTGATTGATGTCACTTCGGCTGTGACATCATTGTCGTTTGTGATGTTTATTGCGCTTCCATTGACTGTAAATGTCTGGGTCTTGTTCTCTGCGGTATTGATTGCCAATGTTATTTTGCTGTACCTGTCTATCTTTGTATTGCTGAATGTTCCGTCACTGAAATCTGTTATCTTGGTCGATTCATCTGTCGGCACATATGCGACTGTCGTGTTAAGCAATCTTGCGGTCGGTGTGTTTGCGCATACCTCCGGCGGGTTGTAAGTTTCGCATGTGTACCGGGTTGTGTTCAGAGCGCTTTTAGCGCTCTTTGTGAACCGTGTTGATGAATCTGTCGAGAAGTATATGTCAAAGATGCGGTTTGCGTTTTTTTGCGTAGTGCCATCTGCAAGGATTGTTATGTTCACTGCGCCGTTGTTGTCATGTTCAGTCCATTCGAGCGTAATGTTCGCCTTTCCTGAGCCTTTGATGATTGCATTCGGCGCATTTCCTTTGCTTATCTTCGGCATCTTTCCGTTTGCGTATTTATTTAGGCCGTATTCGTAGTCTTCTAGGATCTCTTCGGGGGTGAGTGCGCGGTTCAAGATGCGGAAACCATCGATTGTGCCGTTGAATGACATACTACCACTAGGAGAAATTATTACAGGATTAATATTACTTACTAAATTACCAGTAACTGAAGCTGATTTTGATGCAATTCCATTTATGTAAATAACTACATTAGAGCCAT